>NZ_JBFAQA010000006.1:0-368073 GCF_040677005.1 Nonomuraea sp. NPDC049421 | reverse complement strand
GGCACGGTCGATGAAACAGGAAGCCGCAGAAGTGCCGCGTGACACCACACGGCACAGGCTGAATCCCCGGCGTTCACGCCGGGGAGCGCGTCAACAGCTCATGACCCGCCTCGCCGACCGTTTCAACGGCACCTACGAGCCCAGCGCCGGCTCGATCTACCCCACGCTCCAGCTCCTGGAGGACGAGGGCCTCGTCCGCGCCGAGCCCGCCGAGGGCGGGCGCAAGGTGCACCACGCCACCGAGGCCGGCCTGCGGCTGGTCGAGGAGCAGCGGGAGGAGATCGAGCGGCTGTGGGGCCGCGCCGCCAGCAGGAGCCAGTGGGGGATGTTCGGCGAGCCTGAGGCCGCCGAGATCGTCGGCCCGGCCCTGCGCCTGGTCAAGGCGGCGGTGAAGACGCTCGCGCGCGCCCACGGCGACCCGCGCGTGGTCGAGGGCGTGCTTGAGGTCTTCGTGGACGCCCGCCGCCGCATCGAGCGCATCGACGCCGAGCGGAGGTCGTCATGAGCAGGCCGTTGGCGCGCCGGCTGATCGACCGGTGGCTGGTCACGGGGCAGGTGGCCGAGACCGAGCAGGTCGCGCCGCGCATGCGGCGGATCAGGATCGCGGTCGCGGCCGAGCTGAGCTGGACGCCGGGCCAGCACGTACGGCTGCTCGTCGGCCAAGGGGGCCCGCTGGGCGGCGTGCTGCGGACGTACTCGATCTGGCGGCACGACCCCGAGCGGAAGGCGATCGACCTGATCGGCTACGACCACGGCGGCGACGCGCCGGGGACCGCCTGGATCAGGAACGCGGAGCCCGGATGGGCGATCTCCTTCATGCGTCCCGAGGGGGGCTTCGTGCTGCGTCCCGAGGCGCCCTACCACCTGTTCGCGGGGGAGGAGACGGCCTCGGTGGCGTTCGGGGCGATGCTGCGGGCGCTGCCCGGGGAGGCCGCGGCGTACGGCGTGGTGGAGGCCGAGAGTCCGGGCGACCATCTCCGGCTGCCCCGCGACCTGGTCGAGGTGTGCAGGAGCGGCGCACCGGCGGCCTCGTCCCCGACCCTGCTGGAGGCGGTCGGCAAGCTGGACCTGCCGGACGAGCCTGGCGTCGCCTATCTCGCGGGGGAGGCCCGCACGATCCAGGCCGTCCGCGCCCACCTGGTGAACGAGCGCGGCTGGCAGCGCAGGGACGTGCGGACGAAGCCCTTCTGGACGCCCGGCAGGAAGGGGCTGGACTGATCGGCACGTGACTCCTCCCCGGTGTCGTCATACCCATGGAGCGTGATAATAATACCGGTATAGTTATCGCTTAGGAGGAGTCGTGATCGAGCTCAAGTCAGCCGGGGAGATCGCCGCCATGCGCGAGGCGGGCCGGGTCGTGGCCGCCGTGCACGCCGCCACGCGGGCGGAGGCCGGCATCGGGGTGACGCTGAAACGCCTCGACGACGTGGCGCGCACCGTCATCGAGGAGGCGAAGGCGGGGGCGTCGTTCCTCGGCTACCACCCGTCCTTCGGCGCCACCCCCTACCCCGGCGTCATCTGCACCTCCGTCAACGGGGTGATGCTGCACGGGCTGCCGACGCAGTACCGGCTGCGCGACGGCGACCTCATCAGCGTGGACTGCGCGGCGTACGTGGACGGCTGGCACGCCGACGGCACGGTCAGCTTCACCGTCGGCACGCCGCGCGCCGAGGACCTCAAGCTGATCAAGGTCGCCGAGGAGACGCTCGGCGCGGGCATCGAGGCGGCGCGGCCGGGCGGCAAGATGGGCGACATCGGCCACGCGATGTCCACGGTCGGCCGCGGCGCCGGCTACGGCATGCAGAACGACTTCGGCGGCCACGGCATCGGCCGGGCCATGCACGAGTCACCATGGGTGCCCAACGAGGCCCGTCCCGGGCGCGGCCTGCGGCTGCGGCCTGGTCTGGTGATCGCCATCGAGCCCAGCCTGATGGCCGGGGGCGGCAGCGACTACTACATGGCCGACGACGGCTGGTCGGTCTGCTCGGGCGACGGCAGCAGGAGCGTGCACGTCGAGCACACGGTCGCCATCACCGAGGACGGGCCGGTCATTCTGACTTGTCCGTGAAAGCCCGCTTGTACGATCTCCGCGGCCCCCGCCGCGCGGTCACGAATCGGCAAGGGTGAAGGCCGCTCGGGTTCATCGGGGCACACCTGCTCGTCAAGCGAGGTGATCTCCGGTATTCGTTCGGCCAGACGCCGTATTCGTCCTGGTCAACAGCGAAAATATGGGTGTTTGTCGAACTTGGGCGAGGGGCAGATCTTCCTCCGATAGCTACGGAGAGTAGTCGAGAGGTATCAGGGGGAAACACTATGTATCGCAAGGGACTCGTCCTGGCCGGGCTCGTCGGCGGGATGGTCATGTTCGGAGGCACCGCGCTCGCCGCGTCGCCCGTCGTCACGGCCGAGTCTTCTCAGGCTCGCATCCTTCCTGGCCCGAACCACGGCAAGGACGATGCCAAGTGGGACTTCGGCGAGTGGAACAACTTCGGTGAGGACAACGACATCCTCGACCTGGACCTCCTGAACCAGCTCCTCTCGTCCGTGCTGAGCGGCTGACGGGACACGCACGAAGGGGCCCGCCCACTGAGGGCGGGCCCCTTCGCCATGCTCGCCCCGTGCTCGCCCCGTGCTCACCCGTGCTCACCCGTGCTCACCCTTCGTACGCAAAAGAAGCCTCGAACGAGTTGCGCGCGATCCTGTCGAGCTGGTCGTCGCTCATCCCCAGCTCCCTGCTCAGCGCCGCGTAGTTGTCCTCCACGTAGCCGCCGAAGTAGGCGGGGTCGTCGGAGTTGACGGTGACGAGCAGGCCCTCGTCCAGCATCGCGGGCAGGATGTGGTCGCGCAGCGACGGCACCACCCGCAGCCGCACGTTCGACAGCGGGCACACCGTCAGCGGGATGCGCTCGGCCCGCAGCCTGGCCACGAGCTGCGGATCCTCCATCGCCCTGATGCCGTGGTCCACCCGCTCGACGCGCAGCACGTCCAGCGCCTCCCACACGTAGTCGGGCCCGCCCTCCTCGCCCGCGTGCGCCACCCGGTGCAGCCCCTCGGCGGCGGCGATCTCGAACACCTTGCGGAACAACGACGGCGGATGGCCCACCTCCGCCGAGTCCAGCCCCACCCCGATGAACCGCTCACGGAACGGCAGCGCCGCCCGCAGCACCCGCTCGGCCTCCTCCGGCCCCCGATCGCGGAGGAAGCACAGGATGAGCGCGGCCGGCACGTCACCGTCCTTCAGCGCCGCCGACAGCCCGCCGAACACCACCTCGAGCGGCACGCCCCTGCTCAGATGCGCCTGCGGGTCGAAGAAGATCTCCGCGTGCCGCACCCCCTGAGCCGCCGCCCTGCGCAGGTAGGCGGCGGCCAGGTCGTAGAAGTCCTGCTCCGTGCGGAGCACGGCCAGGTTCTCGTAGTACACGTCCAGGAACGACTGCAGGCTCGTGAAGGAGTACCGCGCGCGGATGGCCTCCACGTCGTACGTCGGCAGCTCGATCCGGTTACGCCTGGCCAGCTCGACGACGAGATCGGGTTCGAGGGTGCCCTCGATGTGCAGGTGGAGTTCCGCTTTGGGACGCATGACACGAGTAAACCGGACCCGTCGGAGCGGAGGTATCGTGCGAACCTCTGAACTCTCACCCCTTGAGCTGGCATAACATCAGATTTCATGAGGCTGAGGGATCTGCTGGCACGCGAGGACCTCAGGCTGACGCTGGTGACCGGTGCCGACGCCCTCGACAGAGAGGTCCTGCGCGCCTACCCGACCGACCTGCCCGATCCCCGCCGCTACCTGCGTACCGGCGACCTCGTCCTGACCAGCGGCGTCTGGTACGCCGAGCCGTCCGACTGCGAGCGCTTCGCCGACGCGCTGTGGGCGAGCGACGCCGCCGGCCTGGTCGTCGGCCTGATCGTGCTGGGCGAGCTGCCGGCCGAGCTGGTCAAGGCGTGCGAGCTGCGCCGCCTGCCGCTCCTGCTGGCCGCGCCCGACCAGGCGTTCGGCGCGATCACGGAGGTGGTGACCGCCGAGGGGTTCGCCGCCGAGCAGCGCAGGGCCGAGCGGGTCAGGGCGCAGACCCTGCTCGACGTGCTCGGCCGCATTCCGCCCGGCGAGGTCTCCGCCCACCTGCGGCTGCTCGGCGCCGACCCGGGCCTGCCCACGGCGGCCATGGCGGTCACCCTGACCGGCGGGCCCGAGCTGGACCTGCCCGAGCTGCTGCACGAAGGGCTGGCCAGGAAGGGCCGCCACCTCGTCGTCGGCGGCACCCCGCACGAGGCGGTGGTGCTGGTCAACGGCCGGGCCTCGCGCAAGAGCCTGGCCGACGAGCTGCGCGCCCTGATCGCCGCGCGTCCCGGCACCAGCATCGCGGCCGGGATCAGCGAGATGGCGGCCAGCGTCTCCCAGCTCGGCGAGGCGCTGGAGACGGCCAGGCGCGGCATGGAGTCGGCGCGCAGCGGCCCAGGCCCTGTCTCGATCATGTCGCTGGCCGACATCGACAGCTTCGACCTGCTGCTGGCCGCGCTGCCCGCGACCACCCGCCGCTCGTTCCGCGACCACCTGCTCGGCCCCGTCGAGGAGTACGACGCCCGGCACGGCTCGGAGCTGCTGCGCACGCTGGACACGTTCCTGGAGACGTGCGGCTCCTGGCAGCGCACCGCCGACGAGCTGTACGTGCACGTCAACACCCTGCGCTACCGGATGCAGCGCATCGAGGAACTGACCGGGCGGCACATGTCGTCGATGCGCGACCGTACGGACCTGTACCTGGCGCTGCGTTCGGGACAGGGCTCGGGACAGGGCTCAGGACAGGGCTCAGGTCAGGGTTCAGGTCAGGGCTCAGGGCAGGCGGCCCGCGACGACGCGGCCCCGTGACACGACGGCCACGATGTTCTCCGTGGCGAGGTCCTGGATGGTCTCCCAGGGCCGCCCGCGCAGCACGACCAGGTCGGCGCCCAGGCCCTCCTTGATCCGGCCCACCGGCATGCCGAGCGCGTCGGCCGCGTCGGAGGTGGCCGCGCGCAGCGCCGACTCCGCGTCCATGCCGAGGATGCGCGTCATGTGCACGACCTCGGCGAGCTGGTCGCCGAACTGCACGTGGTGGCCGTTGGCGTCGGTGCCGAGCACGAACCGCACGCCCAGCGCGGCGGCCTGGGCCAGCAGCACGTCGCGGGTGGCGACCAGCTCGGCGGCCTTGGCCCTGGCCTCGGGCGTCACCGGGACGCGGCCCTCGGCGATGGCCTCGTTGATCAGCAGCGTCGGCGCCACGGGCGTGCCCCGCGCGGCCAGCGTCTCGGCCAGGTCGCGGCTGAGCAGCGTGCCGTGCTCGATCGAGTCGACCCCCTCCTCGACCGCGACGCGGATGCCCTCCTCGGAGTGGGCGTGCGAGGCGACCGGCATGCCGAGCGCGTGGGCCTCGTCCACCACCGCCCTGATCTCGGCTCGGGTGTAGTTGCGCCAGGCGTTCTTGTCGCCCATGGACAGCACGCCGCCGCTGGTCGTGAGCTTGATGCCGTCCATGCCCGCCCTGGCCCAGGTGCGGACGAGCTTGCGGCACTCGTCGGGACCGTCGGCGACCGGCTTCCTGAGCGGCGACGGCACGGCGGGCGGCACGAACAGGTCGTTGTGCCCGGCGGTCATCCCCACCACGCCGTGCACCTGGATGCGCGGCCCCGGCAGCACCCCGGCGTCGAAGACCCGCCGCAGCGCGATCTGCGCCTCGTCGCCGGCCAGGTCGCGCAGCGTCGTGACGCCGTGGCGCATGGCCCGCTGGGCGTGCGCGACGCCGTGCAGCACCTGCTCGTCGCGGGTGGTGGTGAGCGGCCACGTCGCGAAGTCGGGCGGCGTGCCGTCGCCGGCGTGGCCGACGAGGTGGACGTGCGTGTCGACCAGGCCGGGCAGCACGCACAGGTCGGTATGCCCGGCCTGGGCGGGGCCGACGCCGGTGATCCGGTCGGGCTCCCACGTCAGGTCGACAGGGCCGCGATATTCGGTACCGTCCCAAAGGGGGATTCCGTCGAGTCTCATTTCCCGCTCGACGCTACCGGAGCCGCCGGGCGGCTGGAGGGATCTACGGTCCTCGCCGGGCGCTCTCGTAGGGACCTACAGGGGCCGCCAGCGGTTTTCCCGCCTTGCGCGTAGGCGGTGCCCGCTTCCGCCCGCTGTCCGAAATGACCGTCACACGATGGTAATAATCGATAGATACCGTCCTGACCTGCTGGTTCACCGCCGTTCAAGGAGAATTATGGCTACCTTCGACCGTCGCGCGTTCCTGCGGACGACAGGTCTGGCCGGTCTTGCGCTCGGTCTGGCCGCCTGCGGCGACAACGGCACCGCCACGTCCGGCTCCTCCTCCGGCGGCGACGGCTTCGGGGCGGTCAAGCTGCAGCTCTCCTGGAAGAAGAACGTCGAGTTCGCCGGCGAGTACTTCGCCGACACCAACGGCTACTACAAAGCGGCCGGGTTCACGCAGGTCGAGCTGCTGTCCGGCGGCGGCTCCGGCACCTCCGTCGAGTCGGGCCTGGCCACCGGCCGCTGCTGGGCGGGCCTGTCGGCGCCCACGATCACCGCGCCCGCCATCCTCCAGGGCGCCCCGCTGAAGATCGTCGGCGCGACGTTCCAGAAGAACCCGTTCGCGGTCATCTCGCTGAGCAAGAACCCGATCAAGGAGGCCAAGGACCTCGCCGGCAAGCGGATCGGCGTCCAGGACTCCAACGAGCTGGTCTGGAACGCGCTGCTCAAGGCCAACGGCCTCGACGACGCCAGCGTCACCAGGGTGCCGTTCCAGTCGGACCCGTCGATGCTCACCTCGGGCCAGCTCGACGGCTACGTCGGCTTCGTCACCAGCGGCCCGGTGAACCTGCGCCTGCAGGGCCACGACCCCGAATATCTGCTGCTCGCCGACGCGGGCCTGCCCCTGGTCGCCGAGACGTTCACGGTCACCCAGGAGACCATCGACAACGAGCGCGACAAACTCAAGGCGTTCCTGACCGCCGAGATCAAGGGCTGGAAGGACGCCGTCGCCGACCCGGCCAAGTCGGCCGAGCTGGCCGCCACCGTCTACGGCAAGGACCAGAACCTCGACGTCAAGGAGCAGACGGAGGAGGCCAAGATGCAGAACGACCTGGTCGTGACCCCCGACGCCAAGAAGAACGGCCTGTTCACGATGACGCCGGAGCTGATCGAGGAGAACATCTCCTCGCTGGCCAAGGCCGGCCTCACCATCAAGGCCGAGCAGCTCTTCGACCTGTCGATCCTCGACGAGGTCTACCAGGCGGACCCGAGCCTGAAGCTGTCATGAGCGGCATCGGCATCACCGGGCTGAGCAAGACGTTCGGCAAGGGGCTGACCGCCGTCCAGGACGTCGATCTCCAGACGCCGAAGGGCTCGTTCCTGTCACTGCTCGGCCCGTCGGGTTGCGGCAAGTCCACGGTGCTGCGCATCCTCGCCGGCCTGGAGGAGCCCACCACCGGCGAGATCCTGGTGAACGGCGAGACGCCGCAGCAGCTGCGCAAGGGCCACCACCTCGGCATCGCCTTCCAGGATTCCGCGCTGCTGGCCTGGCGCAGCGTCGCCGCCAACATCCGGCTGCCGCTGGAGGTGGCCGGCCTCAAGCCGGAGCCGGGCGTGATCGAGGACCTCATCAAGCTCGTCGGCCTGGAGGGCTTCGAGAAGGCGCGGCCGTCGGAGCTGTCCGGCGGCATGCGCCAGCGGGTCTCCATCGCCCGCGCGCTGGTGGTCAAGCCCAGCGTGCTGCTGCTCGACGAGCCGTTCGGCGCCCTGGACGACATGACCCGCCAGCGCCTCAACCTGGAGCTGCTGCGCATCTGGACGGAGAAGCCCGCCACCACGCTCATGGTCACCCACGGCATCGGCGAGGCCGTCTTCCTGTCGGACGTGGTCGCCGTCATGAGCCCGCGTCCCGGCCGGGTCATCGAGCTGGTGGAGATCGACCTGCCCCGCCCGCGTACACCCGAGATGATGCGCACGCCCGAGTTCCACGCCCTCCACGACCACCTCAGCGACCTGCTGTTCGGGCACGGCTCATGAGGCGGATCCAGGGCCTGATCGGCGTCGTCCTCCTGGTCGCGCTGTGGTGGCTGCTGGCCGCCACCGTGTTCGCCGACGGCGGCGCGGTGCCCACCCCGCCCGCGGTGCTGGCCTCCATGGCCGGCGACGGCTGGTCCTTCTACGGCCCCAACGCCACCGCCACCCTCTCGGCCGCCTTCCAGGGCTTCCTGTGGGGCAACGGACTGGCCATCGCCGTGGCCCTGCTGGTGCTGCTCGTGCCTCGGCTTGAGGCCGTCGCCACGCAGCTCGCGGTGATCAGCTACTGCGTCCCGCTGCTCGCCATCGGGCCGATCGTGCTCGTCGTCTTCGGCGGCGACGCGACCGTGGTGTTCCTCGCCGCCATCTCCGTCTTCTTCACCACGCTCATCGGCGCGCTGCTCGGGCTGCGCTCGGCCGACCGGGCGAGCCTCGACCTCGTCACCGTGTACGGCGGCGGCCGACTGGCCAGGCTGCGCTACGTCCAGATCATCGCGGCGCTGCCCAGCACGTTCGCCGGGCTGAAGATCTCGGCGCCGTCCGCGCTGCTGGGCGCCATCATCGGCGAGTACCTCGGCAGCAACGACCAGGGGCTCGGCGTCTCCCTGATGATCTCGCAGCAGCAGTTCCAGGTGCCGCGCACGTGGGGGCTCGCGCTGGTCGCCGGCCTCATCGCGGGCCTCGGCTACGCGATCGTCGCGCTGGTCGCCAAGGTCGTCACGCCGTGGTCGCGAGGGGAGGCCGCCCAGTGATCGGGCGTACCGTGCTGCGCATCGTGGGCCCGCTCGCGCCCTCGGTTGTGATCGTCGTGGCCGGGTGGTGGCTGGCGCTTGAGGCGTTCGGCATCAGCCCGCTGGTGGGCAAACGGCCACCGCAGGTCTGGGAGTACCTGACCTCCGCGCAGGAACACAGGGACGCGGTGTTCGGCGCGCTGGGCATCACGGTCAGGGACGCCGCCGTCGGCTTCGTCTCCGGCATGGTCGCCGCGACGGTGGTGGCCGTGCTGTTCGTGCTGTTCAGGACCGTCGAGCAGACGTTCATGCCGGTCGCGATGCTGCTGCGCTCGGTGCCGCTGGTCGTGATGACGCCGCTGATCACGCTGATCTTCGGGCGTGAGCTGCTCGGGGTGGCGGTCATCGGCGGCATCGTGGTGTTCTTCCCCGCGCTGGTGAACATCGCCTTCGGCCTGCGCTCGGCCTCGCCGCAGGCGACCGACCTGATCATGGCGTACGGCGGCACGCGGATGACCGTGCTGCGCAAGGTGGCGGTGCCGACCGCGATGCCCTCGGTCTTCGCCTCGGCCCGCATCTCCGTGCCCGCCTCGATCATCGGCGCCCTCATCGCCGAGTGGCTGGCCACCGGCGAGGGCATCGGGGCCGAGATCCTGCGGGCGATCGGCGGGTTCCGCTACGACGAGGTGTGGGCGGAGATCGTCGTGGTCACGGGGGTGTCGATCGTGGCGTACGCGGTGGTCGGCGTCGTCGAGTCGCTGGTCCTCGCCCGCTTCTCCGACCGGCCCCAAGGGTCATGAGCCTGACTCGTGTTATGCGGACCCGGCCGCGGTCCTGTGTGCGGGGGGAGGCGCGGCCGGGTCCGCCCGAAGGGGAGCGCTTGGGCGTG
Organism: Nonomuraea sp. NPDC049421; assembly: GCF_040677005.1. Taxonomy (NCBI): domain Bacteria; kingdom Bacillati; phylum Actinomycetota; class Actinomycetes; order Streptosporangiales; family Streptosporangiaceae; genus Nonomuraea; species Nonomuraea sp. NPDC049421. Next base: position 358,412 of record NZ_JBFAQA010000006.1, on the reverse strand, counting down.
CGGTGGGATACCGGCTCGGGGTGGGGCCGGTGAAAGCCCGTTCGCTCCCATGGTCTGCGTGAGCGTCGGCGGGCGGGCCAGAAGGACGCTCAATGTCAAATTCTGTCCTGGCTGGGCCGCATTTGTAGGGAAATAGCCGACTAATCTGGAGCTCCAAGTAGCCGAATCGTGATGACAGCCGTCCTCACCTCGGTAAACCCCGGCGGCCTTCCGCGCGTCTGCGGTCGGCCGCCGGGGGGTTTTCTCCGGTCAGCAGGAGGCCGGCTTCATCCAGGAGCACTCGAGGTCGCCCGCCGGGGCGCCCTCCGCCGCACGGAGCTGCGTGGTGTCGGCGACCGCCGCCGTCCGTGAGAACTGGGCCAGCCGGACCGCGATCTTGTCCTCGATGTCCTTCGGCGAGCCCGACAGGTACTGGTTCAGCATGATCGAGAAGATCAGCGGCTCGCCGTCCGCGCTCGTCACGTAACCGGACAGCGCGGTGACCCCGGTCAGCGAGCCGGTCTTGGCGTGCACGTTGTTCGCCGCGGGCGTGCCCTGCATGCGGCTGCGCAGCGTGCCGCCGGTGAACCTGTCGCTGTTGCCGGCGATGGGCAGCGACTCGTACCAGGTCGAGAACCAGGGCTTGCCGCGTACGGACGACAGGAGCTGCACGATCGAGGCCGGCGAGAAGCCGTCACGCCGCGACAGCCCAGATCCGTCCCGCATGTTGAGCAGCTCGACGCCGTTCGCCTTGGCGAAGTCGGTCGTGACCTTGAGTCCGGCCGACCACGTGCCCTGGTCAGACACCTTGCGGCCCATCGCCTTGGTGAGGATCTCGGCGTGGATGTTGTTGCTCAGCTTCATGAACGGCACCAGCAGCTCGCCCAGCGGCATCGACTCGTGCTCGGCCAGCTTCTTGGCGCTCGCCGGCGCCGCGCCCGCCTCGGTCGGGCCGAGCACCTTGACGCCGTGCTTGCTCAGGCCCTTGCGGAAGAGCGAGGCGGCGTACGCGGTGGGGTCGTCGACCGCCACCCACTCCTGGTACGAGCCCGCGACCGTGCCGGTGACGACCACCGTACGGGTGCCGTGCCGCCGCTCGATGAGCACGTTCGTCTGGTCGCCCACCGTGGCCTTGTTGACGATCTTCAGGTAGTCGGTCTCCGGCGTCGTGGTCGCCTTGACCTTGCCGCCGCTCGCCGACACCGTCACGACCACCGAGCCCGCGTCGTAGTCGCGGTCGGGGGAGGCGGTCAGCGCCGAGATCGGGGCGGCGTAGTAGGCGGTCTCGTCGTCCCACGCCCAGTCGTTGCCGAGCCGCTGACCGTCGAACCACGTGTCGTCGGCCACCAGCTTGCCGGTGACGACCTTGACGCCCGCCTTCGCGACCTGGGCGGCCAGCGCCTCGTAGTCCTCGGCGAGCATGGTCGGGTCGCCGGTGCCGCGCAGCACCAGGTCACCGGTCAGCACGGCGCCCGCCTTGCGGCCGGTGCTCAGCACGGTGGTGGGGAAGCGGTAGTCGAGGCCGAGCGTCTCCGCGGCGGCGGCCGAGGTGAACAGCTTGGTGTTGGACGCGGGGATGAGGAGCTTGCCCGCGTCGGTGGCGTACAGCTCCTCGCCGGTCTCGGCGCTCTCGACCACGACGCCCGCCCGGGCGATCGTCAGCCGGGAGTCGCTGAGGATCTGGTTGATGTCCTGGGTGAGGTCCGCCACGCCCACGGACGGGTCGAGCGCGACGGCGGGGGAGGAGGGGCCTGACGCCCACGCGAGGGCCGCGACGAGCGCGCCCGCGACGAGGGATGCTGAGGTGCGCCGCATGGGGTCTCCAAGTGACTGGGGGATCGCAGAAGAGCATGATTCAGCGCAGGCAGCCTGTAATCCGCAAATATCCGTATTTATCCGCGCCTCCACCGTTGTGAAACCCGCCAACCCCCGCCGGCCCTCGCCCACCCGGCCCGCCTCCCCAGCCGGCGTGCGGCCGAACGGCGTGCGGCCGAACGGCGTGCGCCGGGGTGGTGAGACCCGTTGTCCCTCGCCCATCCGGCCCGTCCGCCGGCCCGTCCGTCGGCCCGTCCGTCGGCCCGTCCGTCGGCCGGCCGTCGGCCCGTCCGTCGGCCCGTCCGTCGGCCCGTCCGTCGGCCGGCCGTCGGCGCGGCCGGCGGGCGTGTGTGCGGGTCGTCAGGTAGGTTGCTGGGCGGTGACGAGGAAGCCGCAGTCGCCGAAGGCGACCTCGTCGCCTGACTTCACGCGTGCGGGACCCACCAGGCGCCAGCCGTTGAGGCGGGTGCCGTTGAGCGAGCCGAGGTCGACCAGCATCCACTCGCCGTCGCTCTCGCGCCGCAGCTCGGCGTGCACGCGGGAGACGGTCAGATCGGACAGGACGAGATCGCACGCGGACCCGCGCCCGACCACGTACCGCAGCCGGTCGTCGTCGGGCAGCGCGAGCCGGGGCAGCCGGGGCCGCCGCCAGGCGGCCTGGAGGCGGGTGGTGAACTCCGAGACGGACGCGACGGCGTCGGTCAGCCGCTGCCGGAGGGTGGGCCGCCGGGGCAGGTCGGCCACGAGCTCGTCGAGCTCGTGCCTGCTGCGCGCCCGCAGCGCCTGGTCGACCCGGCCCACGAAGGTGTCATGGGAGATGCGGCCCTCGACGGCGCGGTCTCTGAGCTCATCGATCGCACGGTCACGTTCCCCATCTGAGGCGCGAGAGGGCGGATGAGTGGAGCTCATAGAGCGAGTATCGGCCTGAACCTCGGTCGCTGTCCAGAATACGGGGATCAGTTGCGATAAGCATACTCAGTATGCATAGTCAGTATCCATGTCGATCAGGCACGGACTGCTCGCCCTGCTCAGTGGCGGACCCCGCTACGGCTACCAGCTCAGGGTGGAGTTCGAGGCGTCCACGGGAGGCACGTGGCCGCTCAACATCGGCCAGGTCTACACGACGCTGGCCCGGCTGGAGCGCGACGGGCTGGTCGCCCCCGGCGGCTCCGACGAGCAGGGCCGCGCGATCTACACGATCACCGAGCCCGGCCGGCGCGAGCTGGAGCACTGGTACGGCACCCCGGTAGCCCCCACCGACCGCCCCAGGGACGAGCTGACCATCAAGATCGCCATGGCGGTGGCCGGCGGCGTGGACGTCGCCGCCGTCCTCCAGACCCAGCGGGAGGCCACCATGCGCGCGCTGCAGGAGCACACGAGGGCCAAGCGCAGGGCGGGCGAGGGCCTCGCGCAGCGCCTCGTCCTCGACTCGCTGATCTTCAAGGCCGAGGCGGAGCTGCGCTGGCTCGACCACTGCGAGGCCGTGGCGAAGGGGAGGACCTGACGGTGGTCACTCGGCGCCGGCGGGGGCCGGCGCGGCGGGCGCCTTGAGCCGGTACTTCATGACCATCAGCACCGAGGAGAAGATGATCAGCGCGGGGATCACGGTCTGCCCGATGAGGACGGCGGTCACCGCGCTCTCCGGCTGCTCGACCGGCCGGCTCGGCTCCGACTCGATGAACCCGCCGATCGTCAGCACCACGCCGAAGATCAGCGCGCCGAACGCGCTCACCCCGCTCTCGATGGCCGTCCACAACCCGGTCAGCACGCCGGCCCGCCGCTTGCCGGTCTCCGCAGCGTCGGCCGCGATGACGTCCGCCAGCATCGAGAACTGCAGCAACTGCACCCCTGCGTAGCCGACGCCGACCAGCAGGATCCACAGGTGCGCCCACACCGAGCCGAACAGCGGCGTGGCGATCGCGGCCGTGGTGCCGCCGCCGAACATCACCGTGGCCAGCACCATCGCGCCGCGCTTGTCGAGGCGCTTGGCCAGCCGCACCCACAGCGGCATGGTCAGCAGGATCGGCCCGACGAGGGCGGCGAAGAGCGTCTGCGTGGCCCCCGACGAGCCGAGCGTGTACGTCGCGAAGTAAGGCGCGGCGGCCAGCATCATGCTGACGGCCAGCATCTGCGTGCAGGCCAGCACGGTCAGCCAGACGAACGCCGGGTTCCCCTTGATCGCCGCGAACTGCTCGCGCCACCCGCCGCGGTCCGGCTCCGGCGCTCCCGTCATGGGGGCGCGGGCGGTGCCGAGGAACGAGGCGAGCATGGCGACGAGCATGATGACCGCGATCGTCAGGCCCATCGTCCGGTAGCTGCTCAGCGTGCCGTGCTCGCCGTCGCTGGTGGCGATGGCCGGCGCCAGCACGCCGCTGATCGCGGTGGCCGCGCCGATGAAGACCATCCGCCACTGCAGCAGCGCCGTGCGCTCGTGGTAGTCGTGCGTCATCTCGCCGGGCATCGCCTTGTACGGCACCTCGAACAGCGCGTACGCGGTCGCCGTGGCCATGAAGCAGGCGCCGACGTACAGCGCGGCGGGCACCCCGGTCAGCGGCGGCCCGGCGAACACCAGGAAGAAGGCGACCGGCAGCGTGCACGCCCCGGCGAGCAGCCAGGGCCGGCGCGGCCCCCAGCGCGAGACGGTCCGGTCCGACCAGCGCCCGACCAGCGGGTTGATGATCAGGTCCCAGATCTTGGGGGCGGTCACCACCACACCGGCCAGCCACGCGGGCACCGCGAGGAAGTTCGTCATGTAGAACAGCAGCAGCAGGCCGGGCACCGCGTTGACGGTCGAGGTGCAGAACGACCCGATCCCATAGCCGAACCGCACGCTTTTCGGGACGGTGGCCGTGCCCACCCCCGGTGTGATCATGACCTCATTGAAACCGAGTGAGGGCCTGTTGGGGAGGGCCCACTTTCGCGGGCCCTCCGCCGGTCAGTCGTTGACGCTGGCGCAGACCACGTGCGCGCCGATCTCGATCATCCGGCGCTCGCTGCGCGCGTCGGCGACCCTGGCCATCAGGATCGGCGCCCCTGAGGCGGCGAACTGCGGCAGCCGGGCGCGTACGAGGCGGTGCAGGTCGCGTACGACGTCCTCGGCCGCGGACATGTGCACCTTGACGTGCAGCATGATCCCTGGGGCGCCGGACGCCGTGCGCGCCTCGCTGATCCAGACGTGGTGCACCAGCGGGAAGTCCATCAGCAGGTACGCGATGGCCTGCCGCAGCGCGGGCAGGATCGGATGCGTGCACCGCCGGTAGCCGGGGTCCACCTGCTGCATCGGCCCCGACAGGTGCGGCCGCGGCGCGGGCACCCACGGCAGCGCGGGGGCCTCGGGCGACGGGGGAGCCACCTGCGCGAGCGCGGCGCCGCGTGACACGGTGGCCATCGCGCCCGTGGCGTAGGCGGCGGGCGCCGCCCCCGACAGCACGGGCGTGGGCCCCGTGCGCGTCGTGGTGAGGAAGCGTTGGAGATCGTCGATGGGCACGGCCGCGGCGGCCGGGCCTGCCGCGTCGATGACGATCTCGCGTACGCCGGTGACGCGCTGGATGTCCAGGATGGTGTCGGCGTCGCAGGCCGACAGCGAATGGCTTCCGCGGTGCCGGGCGTAGGTGGCGGCGCTGGTGTAGCCCAGCAGAACCCGGTCACCTACTTGAGTGGTCCCGAGGACCACGGAACGATCTGGTCGCACTGCCACCAGGACTCCACCGTCGGCAAGAGCGCCCAGCAGGCGGTGCGGAGTGCCATGCTGGGCGAGCACGTCGGCAAGCGCAGGATTCCCGATGCTCATATGACGAACCATAGGTAGTCGGCCACGGCTTATCAGGCTAATGGCGAATAAATCTCCCGATCAAGACAAAGATGGGAGCGGCGTGGATGACTTTCCACTCTGCTGGGTACAGGGCCTCCCGTCTCACATCGTGAGTCCCTCGTGAACGCGTTCACAAGCGCCCGATAGACTCTGTGGGACCGCCGGGGGGATCCGTGGACGTGTCCCTCCCAAGCCCGCCCTGCCTTAAGGATCCACACCAGTGAACAAGCCCGTCGTTCTGGTCGCAGAGGAGCTGTCCGAGGCCGGTCTCGCCGTACTCGGCGCTGATTTCGAGGTCCGCCACACCGACGGCGCCGACCGTTCCCAGCTGCTGCCCGCCCTCGCCGACGTTGACGCGCTCATCGTCCGCTCCGCCACGCAGGTCGACGCCGAGGCCATCGCCGCCGCGCCCAAGCTGCGCGTGGTCGCCCGTGCGGGGGTCGGCCTCGACAACGTCGACGTCGAGGCGGCCACCAAGGCCGGCGTCATGGTCGTCAACGCTCCGACCTCCAACATCACCAGCGCCGCCGAGCAGACCATCGCGCTCATCCTGGCCAGCGCGCGCAACACGGCCCAGGCCCACGCCGCGCTGAAGAACGGTGAGTGGAAGCGCTCGAAGTACACCGGTGTCGAGCTCGACGAGAAGGTCGTCGGCATCCTCGGCCTCGGCAAGATCGGCCAGCTCGTGGCCCAGCGGCTGGCGCCGTTCGGGGTCGAGCTGATCGCCTACGACCCCTACCTGCCGCCGGCCCGCGCCGCGCAGATGGGCGTCCGGCTGGTCAGCCTCGACGAGGTGCTCAGGCAGGCCGACTTCATCACCGTCCACCTGCCCAAGTCCAAGGAGACGGTCGGGCTCATCGGCGACCGTGAGCTGCACCAGGTCAAGCCCAGCGTGCGGATCGTCAACGTCGCGCGCGGCGGCATCGTCGACGAGGGCGCCCTCTACGCGGCGATCAAGGAGGGCCGGGTCGCGGGAGCCGGCCTGGACGTCTTCTCCAAGGAGCCGTGCACCGACAGCCCGCTGTTCGAGCTCGACCAGGTCGTCGTCACGCCGCACCTCGGCGCCTCCACCCACGAGGCCCAGGAGAAGGCCGGCACCCAGGTCGCGCGCAGCGTGAAGCTGGCCCTCGCGGGCGAGTTCGTGCCCGACGCGGTCAACGTCCAGGGCGGCGCCGTGGCCGAGGACGTCAAGCCGGGCCTGCCGCTGGCCGAGAAGCTGGGCCGGGTCTTCACCGCGCTGGCCGGCGAGGTGGCCACCAAGCTCGACGTCGAGGTGCGCGGCGAGATCGCCGCCCAGGACGTGCGGGTGATCGAGCTGGCCGCGCTCAAGGGCGTCTTCGCCGGCGTGGTCGAGGAGCAGGTCACCTACGTCAACGCGCCGCTGCTGGCCAAGGACCGCGGCATCGCGGTCGATCTGGTCACCAGCTCCGAGAGCCCCGACTGGCGCAACCTGGTGACCGTGCGCGGCGTGCTGGCCGACGGCCGCACGGTCTCGGTGTCGGGCACGCTGTCCGGGCCGCGCCAGATCACCAAGATCGTCGAGGTCAACGGCTTCGAGATGGAGATCGAGCCGACGGCCCACCTGTGCTTCTACACCTACACCGACCGCCCCGGCGTCGTCGGCGTGGTCGGCCGGCTGCTCGGCGAGCACGGCATCAACATCGCCTCGATGCAGGTGGCCCGCGACGTCAAGGGCGGCAAGGCGCTCATCGCGCTGACCGTCGACTCGGCGATCCCGGCCGAGGTGGTCGAGCAGATCGGCGCCGAGATCGGCGCCGAGAGCGGCCGCTCGGTCGACCTGGAGGACTGACCCTCTGACCTGCGCAGGGCCGTCACCCGTTTCGGGTGGCGGCCCTTTCGCGTCTCAGCATGCGAGATACTAGGATATCCAAGCACTGTCCTCGGGTACTGTAGCCGGTGATGCGCCAGGTTCTCGTACTCATTACCTGCCGCGGCGGGGCCTGTTAGGGCAGGTCGACGACCCGCCGCGGTGAGCGGCGTATGCGTCGGCCGTCAAGTCCCTTCGTCCGGTCCGTGACCCGGACCACGAGATTCAGGCCCGGTCGGGCTCGCGACCGGAGTCCGGCTTCCCCCCTTTCTCAGGAACACGTCCGCGAAGCGAGATGAGCCACATGTACGAGATGTATGCCTACAACCGTGCCGAGGACCAAGAGGACGAGGCGGCCGAGGCCGTCCAGATGGCCCTCGACCGGCGTGACAACGGTGGAGCCCCCCAGAGCAGGTGAGCCCAGAACGGCCCCGCGCTCGTTCGCACGGGGCCGCTCGTCCGGGTGGTGTCAGGTCAGAGGGTCGCGGTCAGCATCGACGGAGCGGGGTCATCGCGCCGTTTCTGCAGCTCGCGCCACTGACGGACGCCCTTGCGGTCGGGCCTGACCGCTCCGACGAACGCCTGCCGGCGCCACTCGGAGAGCTTCTCCTCCTTCACCACGTCGCCCGAGTGCGGCGCGTGCACCATGTAGCCGGGCTTGGAGATCATGCCCACGTGACCGAGTCCGCTGAAGAAGACCAGGTCGCCGGGCTTGAGATGGTTCCAGCTGATTTTCCGGGAGAACGCGTTGTACTGCTCGGCGGCGGTGCGCGGCAGGTGGATCCCCGCCTTCTGGTATGCCCTGAGCATGAGCCCGGAGCAGTCGTACCCGCTGCGACTGGTGCCGCCCCACACGTACGGGATGCCGCGCTGGTGCATCGCGAACCTGAGGGCGGTCTTCCAGGCCGGCTTGGGCGCGCGCTCCTGCTGGATGCGCTTGACCTCGGGGCCGGTCAGGGTGATCGAGCCGGCCGCGTTCGTGCCCTGGTTGGATTTCGTGCCGGGGCCGGATTTCGTGCCGGGGCCGGCGTTCGTGTCGGGGGAGTGACGGCTTTCACCGGGGCCGACGGGCGTCGGCGCGGCGGAGGCCGGAGGGGGGCACACGATGAGCCCGGCGGCGACACCCGCCAGGGCTATGGCAATACGAGACAGGGGTCTGTCCTTCCATGCGGCCGACCGGGTTAGCTGACGGGCTCGGGCCTGGAAGACAGCCCTACGGCGAAGCCGATTCGCCCCTGGGGGAGAGGTGGGTCCCCGGCTCCACGCACCTGCTGCGTGGATTAGGCCTGACGGACTCTAACGAATCGGTCAAAAGGTCGCAATACATGCAAAATCGGACGTCCGGAAAATGAGATGATGTGTTCGTCAGTCGAGACGAGCCGGTAAGGTACCGCCCATGGAGTCGCGTAACATCCGCCTGGCTGTCATCCCCGGTGACGGCATCGGCACCGAGGTCGTCGCAGAAGGGCTCAAGGTCCTGGAGGCCGTGGGCACCAAGATCGAGCCCACCCACTACGACCTGGGCGCCGCGCGCTATCACCGCACCGGCGAGACGTTGCCCGGCTCGGTGCTCCACGAGCTGCGCGGCTACGACGCCATCCTGCTCGGCGCCGTCGGAGACCCCAGCGTGCCGCCCGGCGTCCTGGAGCGCGACCTGCTGCTGCGGCTGCGGTTCGAGTTCGACCACTACGTCAACCTGCGCCCGGTCAAGCTGTTCCCCGGCGTGCGCACCCCGCTGGCCGACACCCCGCCCGAGAAGATCGACATGATCGTCGTCCGCGAGGGCACCGAGGGCCTCTACGCCGGCACCGGCGGCGCCATGCGCCGCGGCACCCCGCACGAGATCGCCACGCAGGAGTCGCTCAACACCGCACACGGCGTCGAGCGCGTGGTCCGCTACGCCTTCGAGAAAGCTCAGTCGCGCCCGCGCAAGAAGCTCACGCTCGTCCACAAGACGAACGTCCTCACCTTCGCGGGCGACCTGTGGCAGCGCACCGTCAACCGGGTCGCCGCCGACTACCCCGAGATCGCCGTCGACTACTCCCACATCGACGCGGCCTCGATGTTCTTCGTCACCCAGCCCGAGCGCTTCGACGTGGTGGTCACCGACAACCTCTTCGGCGACATCATCACCGACCTCGGCGCCGCCATCGCGGGCGGCATCGGCCTGGCCGCCAGCGGCAACATCAACCCGGACGGCGCCGCGCCCAGCATGTTCGAGCCGGTCCACGGCAGCGCGCCCGACATCGCGGGCCAGGGCAAGGCCGACCCGACCGCGACCATCCTCTCCGTCGCCATGCTCCTCGACCACCTCGGCCTGAGCGCCGAGGCGGCCAGGGTGGAGCAGGCCGTCGCCGACGACATCGCGGCGCGCGTCGCGGGCTCCGCCCCGCGCGGCACGCAGCAGATCGGCGACGACATCACCGCGCGAGTATCCGGCTAGGACCGCCTAGCCCGATCACGAGCGCCCGGCGGCCCTGAGCGGACTGCCGGGCGCTTTTTCGTGTCCCTGTAGGGAGAAATGGGGGCTATATCCCCCGTTGACCCCTTGCCATCCCATATAGCGAGACAATAGGAAGTACGGACTGCCTCCCAGCGCGGCCGCCTCTCGCGGCAGTCGCAGAACCGCAGGCAGCGGGCAGCTTCCGGTAGTTTTCGGTAGATCGCAGAGAGAAGGACCGACGTCATGACCATCGCTCAGAAGCTCAGCTTCGACGTGCAGCTCTCCGACCATGCTCGCACCGCGGCCGAGCGGGAGCAGGTACTGGCGACCCCCGGGTTCGGGCAGGTCTTCACCGATCACATGATCTCGATCGACTTCACCGAGGGCAAGGGCTGGCACGACGCGCGTCTCGAGGCGTACGGGCCGCTCGTCCTCGACCCGGCCACCGCGGTCTTCCACTACGCCCAGGAGCTCTTCGAGGGGCTCAAGGCGTACCGGCAGGTCAACGGCTCGATCGTGACGTTCCGCCCCTACGCCAACGCCGCCCGCTTCAACCGCTCCGCCCAGCGCATGGCCATGCCGGAGCTGCCCGAGGAGACCTTCGTCGAGTCGCTCGAACTGCTCGTCACCACCGACAAGGGGTACGTGCCCACCACCGAGGGGCACAGCCTCTACCTGCGGCCCTTCATGATCGCCACGCAGGCGGGGCTCGGGGTCAACTACCCGTCGAAGACGTACCGGTACATGGTGATCGCCTCTCCGGCGGCCTCCTACTTCACCGGCGGCATCAAGCCCGTCTCCGTGTGGCTGTCCACCGAGTACACGCGGGCCGCGCCCGGCGGCACCGGCTTCGCCAAGTGCGGCGGCAACTACGCAGCGGCCTTCGTCGCGCAGCGGCAGGCCGTCGAGAACGGCTGCGACCAGGTCGTCTGGCTCGACGCGCACGAGCACCGCTACGTCGAGGAGATGGGCGGGATGAACCTGTTCTTCGTCATCGGCGGCAAGCTCGTCACTCCCGCGCTCACCGGCACGCTGCTGCCCGGCATCACCCGCGACTCGATCCTGGAGCTGGCCGGCGACCTCGGCCTGGAGACCGAGGAGCGGCTGGTCAGCGTGGAGGAGTGGCAGGCCGGCTGCGAGAGCGGCGAGCTGACCGAGGTGTTCGCGTGCGGCACCGCGGCCGTGGTGACGCCGGTCGGCACGGTCAAGGGCGCCGACCGCTCGTGGACGATCGGCGACGGCACGCCTGGCCCGGTCACGATGCGGGTGCGCGAGGAACTGGTCGGCATCCAGTACGGCGCCCGCCCCGACACCCACAACTGGGTCCACAAGATCGCCTGACGCCCGCACGCGGGAGCGCGGGACACCTGACGCCCGCCCCGGCCCCAGGCCGGGTTGCGCGGGGTCGCCCGGGCCCGCGTCCGCTCAGGTGTCGAGGTTGGCCAGGTAGGCGGCGTTGCCGCGCTCGCCTGCCACCGCGCCCGGCGGCACCAGCGCCTCGAGCCGCCGTACCGTCTCCTCGTCGAGGGTGACGTCGGCGGCCGCGGCGTTGGCCCGCGCGTTCTCCGCCCGGCGCGTCCCCGGGATCGGCACGGTGCCGCGGTGCACGAGCCAGGCCAGCGCGAGCTGCGCCACAGGCAGCCCCACTTCGCCGGCCAGGCCCGCCACGGCGTCGGCCAGCTCCACGTTGCGGTCCAGGTTGCCCTCCTGGAAGCGCGGGTTGCCCCGGCGCCAGTCGCCCTCCTCCAGCGACCCCCTGCCCCTGATCGTGCCGCCGAGCAGACCGCGCCCGAGCGGGCTGTAGGCCACGAACCCGACGCCCAGCTCGTCGCAGGCCGGGCGCACGTCCTGTTCGGGGTAGCGGTGGAACAGCGAGTACTCGGTCTGCAGGGCGGTCACCGGGTGGACCGCGCAGGCCCGCCGCAGCGTCGCCGCCGACACCTCCGACAGGCCGACGTACCGGATCTTTCCGGCCTGGACCAGCTCGGCCAGCGTGCCCATCGTCTCCTCGATGGGCGTCGTGGGGTCGAGTCTGTGCAGGTAGTAGAGGTCAATCCGGTCCGTACGCAGGCGGTCGAGGCTGGCCTCCAGGGCCCTGCGGACGTACTCGGGCCGGCCCATGCCCGGCACCAGCCTGCCCTGATCGTCGGAGTTCCCGCCGAACTTCGTGGCCAGCACCACCTCGTCCCTGTGGCCCCGCAGCACCCGCCCGATCAGGGTCTCGCTGTGCCCGGCGCCGTAGATGTCGGCGGTGTCGACGAACGTGACGCCCACGTCCAGCGCCGCCAGGAGCGCCTGCGTCGCCTCCGGCTCGCTCACGTCGCCGTACACCCTGGGCGCCAGCGTCATGGCGCCGAACCCCAGGGCCGAGACCGTCGGGCCGTCGCGGCCCAGTGTCACGTATCGCATGGCTGATCCCCCTTCATCCCCCGCAGACGAACCTGCCCGGCGCGCCGGGGCCGTACGCGCGTGAAGGCGGTTGTCTCCGCTTCCGATAGGGTCTGCGCGATCGATAAAGGTGAGAGTGGGCTCATGAAGAAGCGGTTGATGGCGGTCGTGGCGGCCTTCGCGGCGATCGCCGTACTCGGGGTGCTGGCGTTCTCCCAGCCCGGCGCGTCGTCCGACGGGGTGCAGCTGAGCAGGCAGGCGGACGGGTCGATGATCCTGGCCGACCTGGGCAGCGACGCTCCTGTGCTCGACGTGTTCGAGGACTTCGACTGTCCGGTGTGCAAGGACATGCACACCAAGGTCGATGCGACGATCCAGCGCCTGGCCAAGGAGGGCAAGGTGAAGGTCGTCTTCCACACCGTCACGATCTTCCGGGACGAACCCATGCGCTCCAACTCCGTCCGCGCCGCCGCGGCCGCGCGCTGCGTACCGGAGGAGAACTGGCTGGCCTTCAGGGACGCCGTGTACGCCATGCAGCCCGCCCCGCACGGCGTGGCCTCGGGCTTCACGGTCGAGGAGCTGTCGGCGGCGGCCAGGAAGGCCGGCGCGTCGGTGGACGACTGCGTGAAGTCGCAGACGTACGCGGAGGCGCACCTGGCGCAGACGGCCGGGATCCCGCTGGAGGGCACGCCGACCGTGCTGCTCGACGGCCAGATGCTGGGCGGCGAGGTGTTCGACGCCGCCGCGATCGAGCGCCTGATCACCGGAGGCATCGGCGTCCAGGTGTGACCGCCTCCACCGTGCCGTGTCCCAGGGAGTGAGACCGGTGTGCCAGATGGTGAATCCGTGTGGCAGACTGGGCGGCACCATGTTCTACGGTCTGCTCATTATCGGCAGGCGCGCTGGCTGATACCGGGACACCGCCAGCGCGCAGACCTCTCACGTCCGTGAGGGGTCTTTTTGTTTTCCCGGGTTCTCCCGGGTTTCCCCGAGAACCGTCCTTCGCAGAGAAGCTTCCGCAGAGAAGAGAGACTCATGGCCGACGACCGCTTCCACGTCTACGACACGACGCTACGCGACGGCGCGCAACAGGAGGGGCTCAACCTCACCGTCGCCGACAAGCTCGCCGTCGCTCGTCACCTGGACGGCCTGGGCGTCGGCTTCATCGAGGGGGGCTGGCCCGGCGCCAACCCCAAGGACACCGAGTTCTTCAGGCTGGCCCGAACAGAGCTCGACCTGAAGCACGCGCAACTCACCGCGTTCGGCGCGACCCGCCGGGCAGGTGTGCAGGCCGCCGACGACCCCCTGGTGGCCGCCTTGCGCGAATCCGGCGCGCCGGTCGTGACCCTTGTCGCCAAGAGCCACGACCGGCACGTGGAGCTGGCTCTCCGCACGACACTCCAGGAGAACCTCGCGATGATCCGCGACACGGTCTCCCACCTTCGTGCGGAGGGCCAGCGCGTCTTCCTCGACGCCGAGCACTTCTTCGACGGCTACCGGTCCAACCCGGCGTACGCGCTGGAGGTCGTCAGGACCGCCGCCGAGGCGGGGGCCGACGTCATCGCCCTGTGCGACACCAACGGCGGCATGCTGCCCGACGAGCTGGCCGAGATCGTCCAGGAGGCCGTCCGTACGAGCGCCCGCGTCGGCATCCACTGCCACGACGACACCGGCTGCGCCGTCGCCAACACGCTGGCCGCGGTCAAGGCCGGCGCCACCCACGTGCAGGGCTGCGCCAACGGCTACGGCGAGCGCTCGGGCAACGCCAACCTCTTCACCGTCGTCGCCAACCTCCAGCTCAAGCGCGGCTTCGACCTCGTGCCCGAGCAGTCGCTGGCCGACATGACCCGCATCGCGCACGCGATCACCGAGGTCACCAACGTCACCCCCAACTCCCACGCCCCCTACGTCGGCGCCTCCGCCTTCGCCCACAAGGCCGGCCTGCACGCCAGCGCCATCAAGGTCGACCCCAACCTCTACCAGCACATCGACCCCGCCCAGGTCGGCAACGACATGCGCATGCTCGTCTCCGACATGGCCGGCCGCGCCTCCGTCGAGCTCAAGGGCCGCGAGCTGGGCTACGAGCTGACCCCCGAGCACACCAAGACGCTCGTCGAGCGGGTCAAGGACCTCGAGTCGCAGGGCTTCACCTTCGAGGCCGCCGACGCCTCCTTCGAGCTGCTGCTGCGCGACACCGTCGAAGGCGAGCGCAAGCGCCACTTCGAGGTCGAGTCGTGGCGGGTCATCGTCGAGCGCACCAAGGGCGGCGAGCTGGTCAGCGAGGCCACCGTCAAGCTGCACACCAAGGGCGAGCGCATCGTCGCCACCGGCGAGGGCAACGGCCCCGTCAACGCCCTCGACAAGGCCGTCCGGCTCGCGCTGGAGCGGCTCTACCCCGAGCTGGCCAAGCTCGCCCTGGTCGACTACAAGGTCCGCATCCTGGAGGGCGCCCACGGCACCGACGCCGTCACCCGCGTGCTCATCACCTCCAGCGACGACACCGCCGACTGGGCCACGGTCGGGGTGGCGGAGAACATCATCGACGCCTCCTGGCAGGCGCTTGAGCAGGCGGTCACGTACGGCCTGCTGCGGGCCGGACACGACTGCTGACCGAGGCCGGGCCCCTGCGGAAGGGGCCCGACGCTCAGAGCACCTTGGCCGCGAACGACACCCCGTTCACCTTGACCTTGCCGCCCGAGCACGACACCTTCGGCGCGTCGGTGCCCGGCACGATCACCGTCAGCAGCGACTTCGCGGCCGGCGAGACGACGACGTTGGTCCGCTGCTTCGACAGGTACGCAGGCGACACCCAGCCGAGCTTGCCGCCCCGCTCGACCTTCTGCCCCCCGACCCGGGAGCACGTCGCGTCGAGCTGCAGCAGCGTCACCCTGAACTTGCCGTCGCCCAGCACCACCTTGCCGCCGCCCTTCGATATGAGCTTGAGCGAGGGCGCGAAGCGCCAGATGTTGCGCACCTTCTTGCCGCCCGAGGCCGTGTCGTACACCGCCATCAGGTCGTCCCCGTGGTCGACCAGCACCGACCTGGTACGGCTCACTCCGTACGCCTTGTCGGTCAGCCGGAACGCCTGGCGGTCCTCGCCGTACGACGTCTTGGCGAGCTTGCTGGCCGTGCGCGGACGGAAGCGGGCGCCCACCACCGTCGGGACGTTGTGCGCCTCGGGGGAGAGCGTCCAATAGCGGTAGGAGCTCTTCTCGTAGGAGTGGAAGCCGCCGTCCATGAGGATGTCGCGGCCCTGCGCGTAATAGGTGACGCCCAGGTGGTCCTCGTGGCCGTGGAACTTCATGCCGGGGCCGAACCTGATCGAGTAGTACGCCGACTCGGGGTCGTCCCACTTCGTGCGGCCGAAGACGTACCCGGCCCGGTAGGTCTTGACCTCCTGCTTCGGCGTGCCCGTCTCCATCTTGGGCTCGGTCTCCGCGCTGCCGTCGCCGAGCGGCGCCATGTAGCCGTTGGGCATCGTGGCGTGGGCGATGAAGTCCTTCAGCGCCTCGGTCCGCCGGGAGATCTCGCCCGGCACCTTTCGCTTGCACGCCTTCATGTTCGTCATCGCGACCTGGAGGCGGCCGTAGACGTAGACGGCGTAGCGCGGCGCCTGCTCCATCAGCGCGCCCTGCGCGTCCACGTCGAGCTTCACGGTGCCGGTCAGGCGCTTGGCGGCCAGGTTCGCCCAGTCCTTGCGGCCGAAGCGGCAGCCGATGCCCATGAGCGCGATGTCCTGGTCGATGCCGTGGTTGTGGCCCTTCTTGTACAGCCGCGGGTTCGCCAGGAGCTTGGCGTGCACCGCCAGGCTGTCCTTGAGCCACTTCTCGTTCACGTGCCTGCTCAGGCAGAGCAGCGGCTGGGTGCGCAGCGAGACCGGGTGGTCCTTCCACACGTACGAGGGGGTGCCGCGGGCGCCGTACTTGTTGCGCGCCACCCAGTCCTTGGTGATCTCGACGGCGCGGTCGAGGTAGCGCTGCTCGCCGGTGTTCTCGTACTGGACGACGAGGGTGCCCATCCAGCGCAGCGACTGGAAGACGTACTCCCATGAGCGGTTGCGGTACGGGCTAGCCGTCCACTTGATCTTCTTGCCCAGCTTGTACGCCGGCAGCCCGACCAGCGAGATCTCGCCCTTCATGACGTCCTCGGCGGTCGGCGTGGCGGGCAGCCAGTCGCCCTGGCACTCGGCCGTCCGTGTCACCTTGTCCTTCACCGTGTCCTGCACCGTGTCCTTCACCGTCTCGGCAGCCTGGGCAGGACCTGCCGGGGCTCCTAATGCGAGCGTGAGGGCAAGGGGTATCGCGAGCCGGCGCACGCCAGTTCCTTCCGGGACAAAACGATGAGGGCGGGACATGCTTTCGAACCGACGATGATAGGGTCAAGCCGAATGCCCCATTTGTTAGCCGCCTGATGCTCCACCGGCATCGCCCGGCACGGCATGCTGGTGCATGTGAAACTCGACGACCTGGTGATACCCGACACGCCCGCCTGCCGGGGCGCGCTCGAAGTGGCCACCCGCTACCACTCGCCCTCCCTGCTCAACCACTCCATCCGGGCCTACCTGTGGGCGGCGGCGTACGCGGAGGACAACGGCATCGCCTTCGACGCGGAGCTGCTGTACGTGGCCGCCATGCTGCACGACATCGGCCTGGTCGCCGAGTACGACAGCCACACCGTCCCGTACGAGGAGGCCGGCGGCCACGTGGCCTGGGCGTTCTGCGCGGGCGCCGGCTGGTCGCCCGAGCGGCGCGACCGGGCCGCCGAGGTGATCGTCCGGCACATGTGGGACGAGGTGCCCGTGGAGGAGGACCCCGAGGGACACCTGCTCGAACTGTCCACCGGCATGGACATCTCGGGCCGCAACACCTCTGACATCCCCGCCCTCGTGCGGCAGGAGGTGCTGGAGCGCCATCCGCGGCTGGAGATCGCCAAGGAGTTCAGCGTGTGCATCGCCGACCAGGGTGCCCGCAAGCCGTCCAGCTTCGCGGCCCGCTTCGTCCGCGACGGCATCGTCGACCGCATCATCCGCAACCCGTTGGACGGCTGACGCCCGAGCCCGCGCCACCCGGCGCGGGCTCATGTGGGGGTCTTCGTGAGGTGGTGCGGGCGCTAAGCCTTGGGGCCGGCGCTCTCGGCCACCTCGAAGGTCCACACCTCGGAGCCGGTCGCGGCCGGGCCGCCGTGCCCGTGCCCGTGTCCCTGGCCCTGGGCCTGGGCCTGTGCCTGTGCCTGCGCGGACGCCTGGGCGGCGGGGCCGGTGGGGCGTTCGCCGGCGGCCTGGGCGTGGCCGCGCTGGAACGCCTCGCCCTGCTGCCACTTCTGGAAGTCCTCCTCGCTGCGCCAGCGGGTGTAGACCAGGTAGCGCTCGGTCCCGTCCACAGGACGCAGCAGCTCGAACCACTCGAACCCGTCGGCCGCCTCCACCATCCCGGCGCGGCCGGCGAAACGGCGTTCGAGCTCCTCGCGCATCTCGGCCGGCACGGTCAGCACGTTGATCTTCACGATGGACATCGCAGGACCCCTCTCGTCAGCGCACGTCACGGTGTGGCGCGGGTGAGGGCTCCAGGCTAACGCGGGCCACCGCCGGCACCCGATCTCGGTCCAGCGCGTCGCGCATGTGCGGCAGCGCCACGGCCGACAGATGCCGGCTCAGCTCGGCGATCGGCACCGACTCGTCGGCGACGACCCGCAGGCGTACCTCGGGCCTGGCCGGCGGGCCCACCAGGTTCGCGTCGGCGCTCAGCACGGCGGGGCTGGACGCCACGTCCGCCGCCACCGCCTGCGCCATCCCGCCCGCCGAGATCTCGGTGACGCCGCCGGGGCCGTCCTCGATGCGCAGCGTACGGTGGGTCTGCCGGCGGCCCTGTACGAGCAGCCAGCGCACCGCCAGCACCGCCACGACCAGCGACGCCAGCGCGGCCAGCCACCACAGCGCCGGGCCGCCACGGGCGAAGAACCCCGTCACGTAGCCGTCCACGATCGGCGTCCGCGCCGGGGCCCAGTCCTGCGGGAACACGCCCAGCCCGCGGGCCAGCGCCGCGCCGCCGAGCAGCGTCAGCACCAGGCCCACCAGCCCGAGGCCGAGCCGGTTGCCGCGCCGGGTCCGCGCGTTCATCTCCGCCCCCTGACCGCGACCCGGTAGGGATGAACCAGGTCGTATCCGGCGAGCCTGCTCAGCACGGCGCCGCGTACGTCCTGGTCGACGTCCCCGCCGTACGTGGTGGGCGTGACCGCGAACGTCTGCCCGCGCAGCTTCCCCCGCGCCGACCGCACCCCGGGCACCTGCTCAGCCGCATGCGCCAGGGCCCGGGCCACGCTCCTGGGCCGCAGCCCGATGATCAGATCAGGGTCACCGCTGCGCACCGGCACCATCCGCGGCCGCCCCGGCACCAGCGCCGACGACAGCAGCGCGACGCCGATCAACGTCACGACCGCCGCACCGAGCAGAACCAGCGGATCCGACCAAGAGGTGGTGGACGCCCAGGCAAGCATCCTGTCGTACGGAATCCACCGCAACGGCCGCCCGACGAGCCCAGAGACGATCTCCAGCAACACGAGCAGGCTGAGCACCGCGAGCAGCACCGCCACCACGACGGCGGGAACCCTCCGAGCCGGCCGGAACGCCCGCACCGCCGCCCGATCAGCGGCCTTCGACGGCGGCACCTCGACCCCCGCCCGATGCGCCCCCGCCGGCCCGGCAGCTGGGCCCCCATCACCACCGTGCCCGCGCTCGCCGGAAACGTGGCCCCTTCCTGGCGGGTCGGGTGGGATGGCGCAGATCTCCGGGTCTGAGCCGCTCATGGCAGGTCACCGCCCAGGTCGGTCATCGTGATGTCGAGGCGGGCGACGTTCAGGCCGGTCTGGGCGGCGACGCGGCGGGTCACGTGCTCCCTGAGCCGGGCCGCCACCGCGTGCAGCGGCGCCGGGTAGGCGACGCTGACCGAGAGCCGCAGCGTGGTCTGCCCCTTGTGCACCTCGCCGCCGGACGGGCGCGCCCACGGCAGCGTTCGGAGCTGCACGTCACGCACCTCAGGCACCTCCCTGGCCGCCATGCACGCGATCTTGGTGACCACCCGGTCGGAGATCTCCGTGCGCCCGCGCAACTCGGGAGCCGGCGGGGGAGCGGGACGCTGCGCGGGAACGGTGGACAGTACGGTCATTTCCGCTTCACCGTCAGACCCGACAGGTTGATCTCGCCGGTCTCGATGATCCGGCCGACCAGGAACCCGAGCGCGCCGAGCACCAGGACGAGCAGGAACGCGCCCAGCCCCCCGAACGCCCCCGCGAACCCGAGCGCGATGCCGACCGCCATGCCGACGAGCGGCGTCAACTGACTGTTGTTCATGTTCCCTCCACGACGATGTCGTCCACCCGCACGTGCACGAGACGGTCACCGGCCAGGTCCGCGACGGCCCGCCGCACCTCGTCGGCGGTCTCGGGCAGCGGCCTGTCGAGCGTGGCGACGATGGCGACCTCGACCGCCCGCTCCCGCACCGACACGCCGACGAGCCGCTCGCCCGGCAGGTACGTCGCCACCGTCCCGAACGACCCCCCGGACAGCCGGACCACCCCGTCACAGGCACGAACCCGCTCCGCGAGGTCCCGCGCGATCTCCTCCTCACCGGCCCCAGGCGCAGAGCCAGATGGGGAGGAGAGGTCCGTCCCGCCACCCCCCGCCGTTCCCACAGCACCGGCCGCCTCTGCCGGGTCCGATGCCGAGCCGGGTGGGGACGGGGTCATCGGACGCGGGGTTCCTGGTCCGCGTCGCCGCCGCGGTCCTGCGAGCGGTCGGTGTCTCTGCCTCGGTCCTGGTCGGGAAGGTGGACGTCGTCCACCCTGATGTTCACCTCCGTCACCTCGAGGCCGCACATCCGCTCGACGGCCCCGATCACGTTCTTGCGGACGGCCGCCGCCAGCTCGGGGATCGCGGTCCCGTACTCGGCGACCAGGTCGAGGTCGACGGCCGCCTGGCGCTCGCCCACCTCGACCGACACGCCCTGGGAGACGTTCGGGTCCCCGCCGACGATCCCCCGTACGCTGCCGAAGGCCCGCGCGGCGCCCGCGCCCATGGCGTGCACACCCGACACCTCCCGGGCGGCGAGCCCGGCGATCTTGGCGACGACCCCGTCGTCGATGCTCGTGGTGCCCTTCTCCGTGACCAGCGACGTCGCGCCGCCCGGCACGCTCTCCTGCGTCCTGG
This sequence comes from Nonomuraea sp. NPDC049421, assembly GCF_040677005.1. Lineage (NCBI taxonomy): Bacteria > Bacillati > Actinomycetota > Actinomycetes > Streptosporangiales > Streptosporangiaceae > Nonomuraea > Nonomuraea sp. NPDC049421. The sequence goes on along the minus strand of NZ_JBFAQA010000006.1, from coordinate 337,948 downwards.
CCCGCGGAACCGTCGCCGCGCCGCCGGCCGTACCCGGCCGGCCGGACATCGTGTCAGACACGATCCGTCACCCCCCAAAAAAAGGTGTTATCTCTCATAGGGCGACATAACCCCCTCTGTGGGACCGAAGCCTGATAAGACGGACTTGGGGCCTATAAATGGAGAGTTCGTGACCCGTCGTGGGCAGGCCGATCCCGAGGTGGGCGGACCCCGCCGGCGGCGGCGATAGCCTTGACGGGTGCGTATAGCGAGGTTCTCCACAGGCGAAGGCGTCTCGTTCGGCGTGGTCGAGGGCGGTCCCGGCGAGGAGTTCGTCTCCGCGATCTCCAGTCACCCGTTCGGTCAGGTCCAGGTCACCGGCGAGCGGTTCCCGCTGTCCCAGGTGAAACTGCTGGCCCCGATGCTGCCGAGCAAGGTGGTCGCCATCGGCAGAAACTACGCCGAGCACGCGGCCGAGCTGGGCAACGAGGTGCCGGAAGAGCCGCTCATCTTCATCAAGCCGTCCACCACGGTCATCGGCCACGGCGAGAACATCGCCTACCCCACGTCGCTGTCCGACCGCGTCGACTACGAAGGCGAGCTGGCCGTCGTCATCGGCCGCCTCTGCCGCGAGGTCCCGGTCGAACGGGTCAAGGACGTCATCTTCGGCTACACCTGCGCCAACGACGTCACCGCCCGCGACCTGCAGAAGAAGGACGTGCAGTTCACCCGGGCCAAGGGGTTCGACACGTTCTGCCCGCTCGGGCCGTGGATCCAGACCGATCTCGACGCGAGCGACCTGGCGCTGACCACCACGGTCAACGGCGAGATCCGGCAGAGCGGCCGTACGAGCCAGCTCATCAACGACATCCCGGCGCTGGTCGCCTACGTCAGCGCGGTCATGACGCTGATCCCCGGCGACGTCATCTTGACCGGCACCCCGGCGGGCGTCGGCCCCCTCGAGATCGGCGACGAGGTCAGCGTCGGCATCGAAGGCATCGGCACACTCACGAACAAGGTGGTCTCCCGTGACTGAAGTACGGGTGCGGTTCGCCCCGTCCCCAACCGGCATGTTTCACGTGGGCGGCGCCCGCACCGCGCTGTTCAACTGGGCGCTGGCCGTGCAGTCGGGCGGCCGTTTCGTGCTGCGCATCGAGGACACCGACGCGTCGAGGAACCGCCCCGAGTGGACCGAGGGCATCATCTCCGCCCTCGACTGGATCGGCGTCAACGGCACCAACCCCTCCTTCGAAGGCCCCTACTTCCAGTCGGCCTACGAGCCGCAGCACCGCGAGGCGGTCGCCAAGCTGCTGGCCGACGGCCGGGCCTACTACTGCGACTGCACCCGCGAGACGCTGGTCGCCCGCACCGGCTCCGAGCACCGCGGCTACGACGGCTTCTGCCGTGAGCGCGGCCTGACGCAGGGCGCCGTCCGCTTCCGCACGCCCGACGAGGGCGTCACGGTGGTGGCCGACCGCATCCGCGGCAACGTCGAGTTCCCCAACGAGGCGCAGGAAGACTTCGTCATCGCCCGCACCGACGGCTCGCCCCTCTACGTGCTGGCCAACGCGGTCGACGACATCACCCAGAACATCACCCACGTCGTACGCGGCGAGGAGCACCTCGGCAACGCCGCCAAGCAGATGCTGCTCTGGCCCGCCCTGGGCGCCAACCCGCCGGTCTGGGCCCACCTGCCGGTCATCGTCAACGAGCAGCGGAAAAAGCTGTCCAAGCGCCGCGACAAGGTCGCCCTGGAGAGCTACCGCGACGAGGGCTACCTCGCCGAGGCCATGGTCAACTACCTCATGCTGCTCGGCTGGGGCCCCGGCGAAGACCGCGAGATCATGCCGTGGTCGGAGATGGTTCCGCTGTTCCGGCTGGAGGACGTCAACTCCGCCAGCGCGTTCTTCGACGAGAAGAAGCTGCGCGCGTTCAACGGCGAGTACATCCGGGCGCTGCCGCTGGAGACGTTCGAGGAGCGCTGCGCCCCCTACCTCGACCCGTCGTGGGACCGCGAGCTGTTCAGCAAGGTCGCCGGGCTGGCCCAGACCCGCATCGCGGTGCTGTCGGAGATCCGGCAGAACGTCGACTTCCTCTTCCTCGACGAGCCCGTCTTCGACCAGGCGTCGTGGGACAAGGCGATGAAGAACTCCCCTGAGGAGATCCTCACCGGCTACCTCGACCGCCTTGAGAGCGTGAGCTGGGACCCCGAGTCGCTCAAGCAGGCGCTCGAAGAGGTCGGCACGGCCCACGGGCTCAAGCTGGGCAAGGCGCAGGCCCCGGTCCGGGTGGCCGTCACCGGCCGTACGGTCGGACTTCCGCTGTTCGAGTCGATCGAGGTGCTGGGCCGCGAGCGCACGCAGGAGCGCCTGCGCGCCGCCCTGGCCCGCCTGCGCGGCTGAGGGCTCTGAGCGCAGGCCGCTCCCGCGGCTGAACGTCACCGCCGCCCGGGTCACTTCGACCCGGGCGGCGGTTTCGCGTGCGCGACGTCAGACTGGGCCGTGCCAGACGGGCCGGGTCAGACGAGGCCGCGGCGGGCCAGCAGCGGCCCGATGCCGGCCTCGCGCCCCCTGAAGTTCCTGAACGCCGTCAGCGGGTCGATGCTGCCGCCCCGCGACAGCAGCTCGCGGCGGAAGTGGTCACCGTTCGCCCTGGTGAGCCCGCCGTTCTCCTTGAACCACTCCACGCTCTCCGCGTCCAGCACCTCGCTCCAGATATAGGAGTAATAGCCCGCCGCGTAGCCGCCCGAGAAGATGTGCGCGAAGTAGTTGGTCCGGTAACGCGGCCGGACCAGCGGGAACGCGATCCCCGCCGCCTCCAGCGCGGCGGCCTCGAACGCCTCAGGGTCCTCGACGGTCTCGCCGGGCGCCAGCTTGTGCCAGGCCCAGTCGAGCAGCGTGGCGGCCAGATACTCGACGGTCTGGAAGCCCTGGTTGAACTTCTCGGCCGCCTCCAGCTTCGCCACCAGCTCCGCCGGCATCGGCTCGCCCGTCTCGTAGTGCTTGGCGTAGTTGGCCAGCACCTCGGGCCAGGTCACCCACATCTCGTTGACCTGCGACGGGTACTCCACGAAGTCGCGCGGCACACTCGTGCCCGACACGCGGGGGAAGCGCACCTGCGAGAACAACCCGTGCAGCGCGTGGCCGAACTCGTGGAAGGCGGTGCTGACCTCGTCGTACGTCAGCAGCGTCGGCCCCGAGGCCGGCTTGGTGACGTTGAGGTTGTTGATGACGACCGGCTTCAGCCCGAACAGGAACGACTGGTCGACCAGGTTGTTCATCCACGCGCCGCCGCGCTTGTTCGGCCGCGCGTACGGGTCGAGCACGAACAGCCCGAGCGGGCCGCCGTCCTCGTCCGACACCTCGAACACGCTCACGTCCTCGTGGTAGCCGCCCAGGTCGGGCCGCTCGGCGAAGGTGATGCCGTACAGCTTGGTCGCCGCGAAGAACACGCCGTCGCGGTAGACCCTGTTGAGCTCGAAGTACGGCCGCATGGCCGCGCCGTCGAACTCGTACCGCGCCTGGCGCACCTTCTCGGAGTAGTAGGGCCAGTCCCACGGCTCGATCGGGAAGCCGGCCTGCTCCGCCAGCGCCTCGGCCTCCTTCTTCGCGTTGCGCACGGCGGGGCCGACGAGCTGACCGAGCATCTCCTCGACCGCCTCGACGGTCTTGGCGGTCTGGTCGGCCACCGTGTACGCGGCGTGCGTCGGGAACCCGAGCAGCTGCGCCCGCTCCGCCCGCAGCGCCGCCATCCTGGCCGCCAGCTCGAAGTTGCCGGGGGCGCGGCCGACGCTCAGCTCGTACAGGCGGCGGCGTACGTCACGGTCGGTCAGCTGGGACAGGCTCGGCTGGGCGGTGAAGTTCAGCAGCGGCAGGACGTACGTGCCGTCGTTCTGGCGCAGCGAGGCGATCTTGGCCTCGTCGAACCCGTCGAGCTCCTTCGGGTCCGTCACGACCAGCGCCGACTCCGTGCTCGCCTTGAGCAGGCTCTGCGCGAACTCGGTGGACAGCCGCGACAGCTCCTCGTTGAGCGCGCGCAGGCGCTCCTGCTCGGGCTCGGACAGGTCGGCGCCGGCCCTGATGAAGTCCTGGCGGTATTTCTCCAGCAGCCACGACTCCTCGGGGTCCTCCGTGGCGACCTGCTTGATGCGGGCCCACAGCGGCCGGTTGAGCCGGATCGCGTCACTGTGCCGGGTCAGTTGCGGGGTGATCTGCTTCTCGATCTCCATGATGCCGTCCGTGGTGTTGGACGCGGCGACGCTGAAGAAGACCGTGGCCGTACGGTCGAGGATCCTGCCCGACCGTTCGAGAGCGGCGATCGTGTTGTCGAACGTCGGCGGCTCGCTGCTGCCGGCGATGGCTTCGACCTCCGCGAGCTGCTCGGCCATGCCGCGCTCGAACGCGGGCAGGTAGTGCTCTTCCCGGGTCGCGGCGAAGGGCGGCAGCTCGTACGGCAGATCGCTAGGGGCGAAGAACGGATTCTCGGCCAACGCTTGGGCTCCTCCACGTGGTGTTTTGTCCCCTTCAGCTTGGCATGGACGGGGACCCGGTGGGAGCGGTGGAGGGGGGCCGGGACATTCGTTTTGGTCTTAGCCCCGGAGCTGGGCTATTCTTTCGGACGTCGCCAAAGCGCACTCCGCGAGGAGATCGCAGCGGTGGGGTATGGTGTAATTGGCAGCACGACTGATTCTGGTTCAGTTAGTCTAGGTTCGAGTCCTGGTACCCCAGCATATGAACGGATGTCTCCCCGGTGAGGCGTCCGTTTTTTCATTTCGCCAGCCGATGCAGAATTTCCGAGATCTCCTTGTACGCCCGAGCCGTCGGCGCGTGCGTGGCGGCCACCGAGAAAACCCTGAACCGGTTGCCCGGCGTGGCCGCGTCCGCCTCCCTGATCATCCGGTCCTGCAGCGCGAGCGGGATCATCCGGTCCTTCGTGTGCCTGATGTAGACCCGGCGCACCCTGCCCCACCGCTCCTTGCGGCCCCGGGAGTCGGCGGACGACACCTGCATGCTCTCGTCCGGCAGCAGGGTGTTCAGCAGGGCCAGGAACTCGCCCTCGGTTCCGTCCGCCATGAACGTCTTCCTGGCCGCGGCCAGGAACTCCGGGTCGTTGGTGCGCCAGTTGACGCGCAGCGCCCCGATCACCGCGGGGTCGGCCACGATGCCGCTCGCCAGGGTGCCCGCCAGGCTGGCCTTCCCCTCCGGGGTGGCGGCGTAGTCGCTGGGGGAGCGCAGGCGGGTGCAGCAGTACGCGGCGTCGTACACGAGGGTGTCGATCAGGTGCGGCACGGCGTCGGCCACCTTCGTGATCGTCGCGCCGCCGAGGCTTCCGCCCACCAGGATCACCGGCCCGTGCTCCGCCACCTGGCGCACCACCTTGACCGTCGCGTCCACGTAGTCGTCGAGCGTCACCCCCGCGACCGGCGACTTGAGCGTGGCCAGCGCCGCCAGGTCCTGCGGCGCCTGGTAGGCGCGGACGAACTGCTCCTCGGGGCCGTGCCCCGGCAGTCCCACCCCCACGGAGCGGTGCCCGCGCAACGTCAGCTCGGGGTCGGCCGTGGCCACCCCGTTCGAGCCGGAGACGAAGACGTACGTGGTGACGTCCTTCCTGGGTTTGACCACCGCTGTGGAGGCGAGGGCGCCGGCACCGGCGGCGGCGAGCTGAAGAGCGGTTCTGCGTGTCGTGTTCATGCCTTCGATGCTCGCGCCGGCGCCGGTGTCCCCACATCGCCCACCCGGCCCGAGAACCGGTGGACGCCGGCCATCAACCGATCGGTCGATGCCATGCCAAGCTCAACCCCTTGACCTCCTCCCCCTCGTGAACGAGGGGGATTCCCACGGTCGCCCGTGGGGCTTCCTGCTTCACCGCCGGTCGCCCGCCCGAGAAGGGAACTCTCGTTGAGGTCTTACACCAGCTCCACAGGCGTTTCACCGCTCCGCCGGCCCGGCGGCGAGGATGGTTTCGATCGTTCGTCCGGTGGCTTGGTCATCGCCACCGTCGAACACACTGCCGAACCCTGCGGTGCCGCACGGCGACGCCGGTTCGCCTGACGGCGAACCGGCTGCCCCTGTCCTGCTCCGCAGGGGTCCGATTCCTCTCCCGCCTGAAGGCGGGAGTTTCCTCGGAGGTATCTGATGACCAGCCCCGACACCCCCGCCCCACGAACCACCGCCGGCGACCGCGACCCGCGAACCCCGCCCATCGGTGAGGGCACCAGGTCGCCTGCGCCACCCGCTGGGGCCGGTGCCGGGTCGCTTACGCCACCCGCTGGGGGCGGTGCCGGGTCGCGGAGGCCGGCCGCCGGTGGGCAGGGGCGTGAGCGGTGGGTGTTCGCCGTGCTGGCCTATGCGCTGCTCACCGTCAGCTCACTGGTGACCGCCCTCGCCGAACCAGGGGGCGCCCCCAACGCCGACGCCGGCACCACCCTCGGCCTTCCTTCCTGGCTGGCCGGTCCCCTCGCGGCCGGGACGGCTCAGGGGCCTCTGAGCGTGGAGGCGGCGTGGGGGAGTGTGCCGTGGCCGTTCCTGGCGGTGGTGGCGGCGGTGTGGCTGGTGCCGGTCGCGTGGCTCTATCCCGTACGGGAGCGGCAGCGGGCGCTCGTCGTCGGCCACGTCCTCGTCCTCCTGGCCATCGCCGCCGGGCTGACGCTCAAGGCACCGGCGTTCATCGTGTTCGCCTCGATCGGCTACCCGCTGGCGATCGCCATGTTCCCGGCCCGGCTGGTGATGGCGGGCGTCACGCTGACGGCCCTGGTCAACGTCGCCGTACAGGCCGGGCCGGGCGCGCGCGACACCCTGCTCGCGGTGCTCGCCGGCGTGGCCCTGCCGCTGGTGGCCGCCGGCTGGTACGTCTCCGCCGAGCACGACAAGCGCCGCCGCCTCGTCCAGCGCCTGCGCGCCGCCATGGACGAGAACGCCGAACTGAACGCCCGCCTCCTCGACCAGGCCAGGCGGGCGGGCGTCCTGGACGAGCGGCACCGCGTGGCCGGTGAGATCCACGACACGCTCGCCCAGGACCTCGTGGCCCTCATCGGCCAGCTCGACGCCGCCGGTCACGCCGCGGGTCACGCCGCCGGGGGGCCGGCCCGCGAGCACCTCGACAGGGCCGCCGCGCTGGCCCGGCGCGGCCTGGCCGAGACCCGCCGCTCGATCAGCGCCCTGCGCCCCCAGCCACTCGAACGCACCGACCTGCCCCAGGCCCTGCACCACATGGCCAGGTTGTGGGCCGAGACGGCGGGCGTCGACCTGCGCTTCGAGGTCACCGGTACGCCGGTCGCGCTGGCCGCCGACGTGGAGTCCGCCCTGTTCCGCATCGCTCAGGAGGCCCTGGCCAACGTCGTCAAGCACGCGAACGCCACCAGGACGGGCCTCACTCTGACGTACACCGACGAACTCATCCTTCTGGACATCAGAGACGACGGCCTCGGTTTCCCGCCGCAGCGGCCGACTGACGGCTTCGGCCTGGACAGCATGCGCCGGCGCGCCGGCGTCCTGGGCGGCACCCTGACCGTCGAGACCGAGCCGGGCCACGGCACCGCCGTCGCCGCCGCCGTCCCCGCCATCCCACCCACCACGTCAGACGAGCGCTGATGAGACGCTGTACCGCGACAGAGGAAGCGGCGATCCCCCAGCGAGTGCCGGCAGCCGACGAGGGGGAGCGGCGATCCCCGAGCAAGTGCCGGCAGCCGACACGGGGAAGCGGTCATGTCCGTTTGAAGTGCTGATAGCCGACGAGGGGGAGTGGCCATGTCCGTGCGGGTGCTGATAGCCGACGATCACCCGATCGTGCGCGACGGCCTGCGCGCCGCCCTCACCCGTGACCCCGAGACCGGGATCGTCGTGGTGGGGGAGGCGGGCGATGGCGAGGAGGCCGTACGCCTGGCCGGAGAGCTGACGCCGGACGTCATCCTCATGGACCTGCGCATGCCCGGCATGGACGGCATGACCGCCATCCGCCGCCTGGCCGGGACGGGCCCCCGGGTGCTGGTGCTGACCACGTTCGACACCGACGTCCTGCCCGCGCTCGAAGCGGGCGCCACCGGCTACCTCCTGAAGGACGCCCCGCCCGCCGACCTGGCCCGCGCCGTCCTCGCCACCAGCCGCGGCGAGACCGTCCTGGCCCCCGCCGTGGCCGGCCGCCTCGCCGACCAGGTCCGCCGCCCCGCAAGAGGCCAGCTGAGTCCGCGAGAGCTGGAGGTCCTGCGCCTGGTGGCCGCGGGCGCCACGAACAAGGAAGCAGCGGCGAGCCTGTTCATCAGCGAGGCCAGCATCAAAACGCACCTGCTGCACATCTACGCCAAACTCGACGTCCGCGACCGCGCCGCCGCAGTCGGCGAAGCCTACCGCCGCGGCCTCCTCCCCCACTGACACCGCCGGGAACGGCCCGCGAACCACACCCACCGACGCCCAAGCCACAACCTCTCGCCGCGCGGTGGCCTCCTCACCTCGGCTGGGGTGCGGTCGGCGAACCACGCCCGCCGACGCCCAAGCCACAACCTCTCGCCGCGCGGTGGCCTCCTCACCTCGGCTGGGGTGCGGTCGGCGAACCACGCCCGCCGATGCCCCGGCCCCAGCCTCTCGCTGGGCGGTGGCCTCCTCACCTCGTTGAGGGACGGTCGGCGAACCGCGCCTGCCGATGGCCTTTCGCCGGGCGGTTGTCCACCCCTCTCTCTGGGGGACGGTTGGTGGACTAAGGCGGGGTCGCCGGATGGGGGTTGATTGCAGGTTGTGATCATGTGGTGGCAGTTCGGTAGGGTTGAGCGTCTTATGGTGGAGTTTCGACCCCGCGCGGGGGGTTTCCCGCGTTTCCTCGCTCCGTTCATCGCCCCGCTCATCCTCTTCTTCCTCGTCCTGCTCCTCCTGGGCGCGATCCTCACCAACAGCACCCCGCTGGGCGTCCTGATCGGCGCAATCGCGACCGGAGTGCTGGTGGGCGTCCTGGCCGTCAAGCATCGCCGTCTCACCCAGGGCACCGTGGCCCGCTTCTCGCCCGAGGGCGTCGAGCTGGTCGACCGGATGGGGTTCAGGGTGTGGCTGCGCTGGCGCGACGTCACCCGCATCGACGTCGTGGACACCCAGCTCGCCGACCCCCGCAGGATGGGACGGCCGGGGGGAGCGAGGGCCAGGGTGCAGGCGCTGCGCTCGGCCGGGCTCATCGGCTGGGGCGAGCGCGCGGTGCCGCCGCGCATCCCCGCCTGGATGCGGGACCGCCTGGCGCGCGTCCCGGTGGACCCGGCGACGGGCCGGCCGGAGGTGACGATCCCGCTGGGCGAGTTCGACCCGGCGTGGCAGCGCGGCCCGATGGGGGACTGGGTCCGCCGCTACAGGCCCGATCTGATGGGCCCTTAAGCGGTTTGGTGTGGTCTTCCAGGTGCGGTAGAGTTACCTGCGTCGCCGGGGAAGCCCCCGGCACAGCAGCTTGTGGACAGGGTCCCGTCGTCTAGTGGCCCAGGACGCCGCCCTCTCAAGGCGGTAGCGCCGGTTCGAATCCGGTCGGGACTACCACTTGTCACAAGCCCGCGAAGGTCCCGTCGTCTAGTGGCCCAGGACGCCGCCCTCTCAAGGCGGTAGCGCCGGTTCGAATCCGGTCGGGACTACGTCTGCAACATCAGCTCCGGTGCTCAAAGCCCGGAGCTTTTTTGTTTTCCGTACGCGAGAAAAAGAAACCGGGTGCCGCCTCGCGGCGGCACCCGGCGGAACCTACTTCGAGCGGGCCTTGAAGAGCGCGCGCCGCGCGGCCTTGGCCACCTGTTTGTCGGGGTGCACCTGGGAGATCAGGTCGAGCAGCTCCTCCACGTGCGCGTGGGGGATCTTCCAGATCACCTCGAGCAGGTCGTTGACCATGTCGGGCCCGATGTCGCGCAGGCTACTGACGAACTCGGAGCGGCCGAGCCCGGCCGAGATCGTCCACATGTCGAGGATGAGCCAGTGGGTGTCGTCGGGCGTCGGCTCCGGCGCGTCCTCGACCTCCAGCTGGCTGAGGTGGGTGGCCGCGTAGGGGCGCAGCGAGGGGTGGTCGAGCGCCGCCTGCCAGGCCGGCACGGCGGCCTCGCCCAGCGTGCCGACCACGCTCGCGGCCTGCACCCTGATGAGCGCGTCGCTGTCGTCCTCGGCCGCGGCGGCCAGCAGCTCCTCGGCGGCCTTGGCGGGCTCGCGCAACCGCATCCAGGCCGCGAACTCGGCGTCGGCCTCCTCCTCCGGCAGCTCGGCGCTGAGCGCGAGCAGCTCGTGGGCGCTCATGGAGTCGATCGCCGGGCGGGCGTCGACCTCGATGTCGGCGTCGTCGATGAGGTGGACGACGCCCTCGGTGCCGAGCGGGGTGAGACGCAGCACGTCGCCGTCGCGCTCGACCATGCCGTAGCCGGTCAGCCACTCGATGGAGGACGCCAGCGGGTCGTCGCCGGCCGCCTCCCAGGCGTCGCCGCCCAGCTCGTCGAGGTCGGCGGCGGCCTCGCCCAGCTCGCGGGCGAGCCCGTCGACCTCGCGCGAGCCGCCGGCCAGCAGCAGCCGGACGAGCACGCCCCTGGTCAGCCCGGCCAGCGCCATGGTGAGGTCGTCGTCGTCCAGCTCCGGGTCGCCGTAGTCGACGGAGTGGAGGCCGAGCATCCACGCGTCGAGCACGTCCTCGTCGTCGTCGAACGGCCACTCGGCGGTGTCGTCCTGGACGGTGACGGTGCCGCCCTCGCCCGGCTCGAGGAACTCGAGGTCGACGGCGAGGTTCCAGATGTTCCACAGCTGGGGCACGGACTCGGAGACGGGCCCTTCGGTCTCTGGCCTGGGCAGGCCGACGGCCTCCAGCGCCTCTTCGACCTCCGCGTCCGTGAGCAAGGTCTCCTCGCCCACCTTGCGCCCTGTGCCCACCCACACGGCCAGATCGCGGGCCTTGGCGACCAGGGGCGTCTGGCGGGCGGCGGCGGCCAGCTCGGAGTCTGGACGCAGCCTGACCGTGTCGAGCCCGGACAACTCATCGGCGAACGGCTCGAAGTCGCCGAGGTCGCCGGCGTCGTCGTCCTCCTCGCCCTCGCTCTCGTCGAGCAGCTCTTCCATCAGGTCGACGAACTCGTCCTCGACGTCGTCGAGCTCGGCCTGCAGATCGGCGAGGGAGTCGGAGCCCTTGCCCAGCCGGCCGGTGCTGTCGAGGAAGGTCAGGTAGGCGTCGACGGCCGGGAGCATCCCGTCGGCGGCGGCGTCGGGATCCTCCACGACCTTCGGCATGCGGTCGAGCAGCAGGTTACGCAGGTCGGCGCGCTTCCACGTGCCGAGATCCTGCGAGAAGGCGAGACGGTGCCACAGTGCGGCGGGCCCCACGAGCTCGGGGTCGCTCCCGGGGGCGTTCGCACGCGCCCACATGATGAACTCTTCGAGCAGGGGTCGCAGCTCAGTGGCGGCTACCTCGATGCGATCTGTCACGCACTCAGGCTAGTGTGCCCGCGAGGCTGTCGGCTCCCGAAATAACGCCTTTCGCTGATCATGATGTCCGGCGCATGGCCTCGGTGATCCGCTCGGCGGCGGCCATGACCGGCACCGCGTGGAGCCGTCCTGGCGCTCTCGTGAGGCGTTCGATGGGGCCGGAGACCGACACCGCCGCGATCACCTTGCCGCCGCTACCCCTTATGGGAGCGGAGACGCTGGCCACCCCCTGCTCGCGCTCGCCGACGCTGTGGGCCCACCCACGGCGGCGTACGGAGGCCAGCGTGGCGGCGGTGAACTTGGCCCCGCGCAGCCCCCTGTGCAGCCGGTCGGGCTCCTCCCAGGCCAGCAGGATCTGCGCTGCGGAGCCTGCCGTCATGGGCAGCGCGGACCCGACGGGCACGGTGTCGCGCAGGCCGCTGGCGCGCTCGGCGGCGGCCACGCACACGCGTTCGTCGCCCTGACGGCGATAAAGCTGCGCGCTCTCCCCGGTCAGGTCACGAAGGTGCATCAAAACGGGCGCGGCGACCGCCAGCAGCCGGTCCTCGCCGGCGGCGGTGGACAACTCCGACAGCCTGGGGCCGAGCACGAAACGGCCCTGTGTGTCGCGGCTCACGATGCGGTGGTGCTCAAGGGCGACCGCCAGCCGGTGGGCGGTGGGGCGGGCCAGGCCGGTGGCCTGGACGAGCTGGGCCAGTGAAGCGGGTCCCGCTTCGAGGGCATTGAGTACAAGAACCGCCTTGTCGAGTACTCCGACTCCGCTAGAGTTGTCCATACACCGATACTGCAGTCTCGACATATGAGAAAGCAAGTCGGATGATTCTCAAGGAGGAGATCATGGGCCGCACACTGGCCGAGAAGGTCTGGGAGCAACACGTAGTCCGTCGCGCGGAGGGCGAACCGGACCTGCTCTATATCGACCTGCACCTCATCCACGAGGTGACCAGCCCGCAGGCGTTCGACGGGCTCAGGCTCGCCGGCCGCAAGGTGCGGCGGCCCGATCTCACCATCGCCACCGAGGACCACAACGTGCCGACCGTGCTCGGCCCCATCGCCGACCCGGTCTCCAAGACCCAGGTCGAGACGCTGCGCAAGAACGCCGCCGAGTTCGGCATCCGCCTGCATCCGATGGGCGACGCGGGGCAGGGCGTGGTGCACATCATCGGCCCGCAGTTCGGTCTCACCCAGCCCGGCATGACCATCGTGTGCGGCGACTCCCACACCTCCACGCACGGCGCGTTCGGCGGCATCGCGTTCGGCATCGGCACCTCCGAGGTCGAGCACGTGCTGGCCACGCAGACGCTGCCCGCCTACCGCCCGAAGACGATGGCCATCGAGGTCGGCGGCGAGCTGCCGGCCGGCGTCACCGCCAAGGACCTGATCCTGGCCATCATCGCCAAGATCGGCACCGGCGGCGGCCAGGGCTACATCGTCGAATACCGGGGCGAGGCCGTGCGCAAGCTCTCCATGGAGGGCCGCATGACGATCTGCAACATGTCGATCGAGGCGGGCGCGCGGGCCGGCATGATCGCCCCCGACGAGACCACGTTCGCGTACCTGAAAGGCCGCCCCCACGCGCCGAAGGGCGAGGCGTGGGACCAGGCGGTCGCATACTGGAAGTCGCTGCGCACCGACGACGACGCCGTCTTCGACAAGGTCGTGGAGATCGACGCCGCCACGCTGACCCCCTACGTCACGTGGGGCACCAACCCGGGCCAGGGCCTGCCGCTGGGCGAGTCCGTGCCCGCGCCGGAGAGCTTCGACGACCCGGTGGCGCGCTCGGCCGCCGAGCGGGCGCTGGAGTACATGGGCCTGACCGCCGGCACGCCGCTGCGCGAGATCGAGGTCGACACCGTGTTCGTCGGCTCGTGCACCAACGGCCGCATCGAGGACCTCCGCTCGGCCGCCGAGATCCTGCGCGGCCGCCAGGTCAGGACCCGCACGCTCATCGTGCCCGGCTCGATGATGGTCAAGAAGCAGGCCGAGGAGGAGGGCCTGCACGAGGTGTTCAAGGCCGCGGGCGCCGAGTGGCGCGAGGCCGGCTGCTCGATGTGCCTCGGCATGAACCCCGACACGCTCAAGCCGGGCGAGCGCAGCGCCTCCACCTCCAACCGCAACTTCGAGGGCCGCCAGGGCAAGGGTGGCCGCACCCACCTGGTGTCGCCGCAGGTCGCCGCCGCGACCGCCGTCACCGGCCGCCTCACCGCCCCCGCCGACCTGTAAGGGAGACCACGTTCCATGGAAGCCTTCACCACCCACACCGGTACGGCGGTGCCGCTGCGCCGCAGCAACGTCGACACCGACCAGATCATCCCGGCCGTCTGGCTCAAGCAGGTCAGCCGCACCGGTTTCGAGAAGGGCCTGTTCGCCGCCTGGCGCGAGGACCCGACGTTCGTGCTCAACGACCCCTCCTACGAGGGCGGCTCGATCCTGGTCTCCGGCCCCGACTTCGGCACCGGCTCCTCCCGCGAGCACGCCGTCTGGGCGCTGCAGCAGTACGGGTTCCGCGTCGTGATCGCCGCCCGCTTCGGCGACATCTTCCGCAACAACTCCACCAAGATGGGCCTGCTCCCCGTCGTCCTGCCGGGCGAGAAGGTCGAGGAGCTGCAGGCCGCCGTCGAGGCGGAACCCACGCTCGAAGTGACCGTCGACCTGGTCGAACGCCAGGTCCGCTGGGCCGGCGAGGCCGTCCCCTTCGAGATCGACGACTACACCCGCTGGCGGCTGATGGAGGGGCTCGACGACATCGGGCTGACCCTGCGTCACGAGGGCGAAGTGGCGGCGTACGAGAATGGTCGGCAGCCATGGCTGCCGACGACCGTCTAGAAGACGACGAACTGGCGCGGCGGTTGCGCGAGGCGCACCGCCGCGTCCGCATGCTGCCCGCCGACCACAGGGAACGCCTCGGGCGCCGCTATCTCGCGATCTGCGACCTGGCGAAGCACGACAGGGAAAGAGCGGCGCTGCGCCTCAGGGCGTTTCTCCGGGCCCTTGACGAGGCTTTCGACACGCCACGTAGTGAAGAAAACCCGCTAGGTGATTGAGTTCATCGGCGATCCCGCCTACTTTCAGAGCCCGTAAGGGGTTTCTACGTCGAACTCGTGAGCTGGAACCCCGAGCCGTAACTGGGGGAGCAGGACTTTCATGAACAAGCGAGAACTCGTCGAGGCCATCGCGGATCGGGTGGGCGACAGGAAGACGGCCACGGAGGCCGTCAACGCGGTCATCGACGCCATCCAGAAGGCCGTGGCCGGCGGCGACAAGGTCTCGATCACGGGCTTCGGCGCGTTCGAGATGGTGAACAAGCCCGCCCGCACGGCGCGCAATCCGTCCACCGGCGCGGAAATCAATGTGGCCGAGAGCTGGGCGCCCAAGTTCCGTCCCGGTTCTGATTTCAAAGAACTGGTGAACGAGGGCGGCAAGAAAATCGGCAAGAAGAAGTAAACACAGCGGACCGCCGAACGCCCGGGCCATCTCGGCCCGGGCGTCCGCGTGTCCGGATCAGGGCTTGTAGGCGTCGGGCACCGGGAACGTGGACAGCGTGATGTAGCCGATCTCGCCGCCGCTCATGCCGAGATTGACCCGCTGGCCTGAGCGGAGCAGCAGCAGCGGGCCCGCGTCGAAGGCGGCGGTGCCGAAGGGGAGCACGGCACCGTCGTCGAGGAAGACCGTGCCGGAACGGGTGGCCTCGTCGAAGCTGCGTACGGTCGCCTGCACGCCACCAGCTTAAGCGCTCACTCTTCCCGATCAACCGGCCACAGCTCGGCCACCACCGCGGCCGTGTGCCTGCCCAGCCCGAGCTGGATCGCCGCGCGCAGGTCGTCGGGGGTGTCCACGTCGCGCCTGACCGAGTCGATGCCGGGCACGCACAGCTCCTTGGCGCCGCCGGCCAGGTGCTTGGCCCGCGACTCACCGCCGAACCGCGGCGTGAAGGGCCGGCCTGGGCGCACCCCGTAGAAGGTGGTTCCGACGTCGAGCGCGTCGGGCACGAACGCCTGGTCGAACTCGGCCGCCGCCCCCAGCGCCACCGCCAGCTCGGCGGGACGCAGCGCGGGCAGGTCGGCCTGGAGGGCGCCCACCGCGTCGTCGGGCGCGACGCGTACCGCGTGGGCGGCGCCCGTACGCAGCGCCGTGTTCAGCCCCCGATCGGGGTCGTGCACCACGTCGGCGCCCAGGGCGGCGAGCGGCCCCGCGGCGGCGGGGTCGGCCGTCACCACGATGACCCGGGCGACGGGCGGGCAGGACAGCGCGGCGGCCACGGTGTCGCAGGCCACGGCCACGGCCAGCCGCGTGCGGTGCGGCCCCGTCGCGGCCGCCAGCCGGGTCTTCGCCGCGACCAGCGTCTTCACCGGAATGACCAGGGACCAGCGGATGCTCATAGGGTAAGCATCGCGCCTCGACATCCCACGCGGCCAACCGGGAGACTTGGGGCGCATCCCGTACGTCTTGGAGGAGACCATGAGCCGCCCCACGAGACCATCGCGTTTCTGGGAAACCCTGGCAGTCGTCGTGGTGAAACCGCTGTCCTGGCTTCTGGTCAAGAAAGACTGGCGTAACGGCGATCGCATGCCGAGGACGGGCGGCGTGATCATCGCGGCCAACCACCTGTCGTGGGCCGACCCGGTGCTGCTGTCGCACTTCCTCTACAACCACGGCCGCTGGCCGGTCATCCTGGCCAAGTCGGGATTGTTCAAGGTGCCGCTCCTGGGCCACGCCGTCGCCGCGCTGCGGGCCATCCCGGTCGAGCGGGGCAGCAGCGAGGCCGCGAGGTCGCTGCGCATCTCGGAGGAGCGGCTGGCCGACGGCTGCGCGATCCTGTTCTACCCCGAGGGCACCTGCACCCGCGACCCTGGTCTGTGGCCGATGACCGGCAAGACGGGCGCGGCCCGGCTGGCGCTGGAGAGCGGCGCCCCGGTGATCCCCGTGGCCCACTGGGGGGCGCACGAGCTGCTGCCGTACGGCGCGAAGAAGCCCAGGCTGTTCCCCCGTAAGACGTTCCGCGTGACGGTGGGCCCGCCGGTCGACCTGTCGAAGTACGCCGACCGGCCGATGCACGCCGACGTGCTGCGCGAGGCCACGGCCGACATCATGGCCGCGGTCACCGCCCAGCTCGCCGAGCTGCGCGGCGAGAAGGCACCGGAGACCCCCTACGATCCGACCAGGCGGTGAGCGCATGACGAAGGCAGCCGTGTTCGGCACGGGTTCGTGGGGCACCACGTTCGCGATGCTCCTCGCCGAGGCGGGCAACGAGGTCACGCTCTGGGGTCGCAGGCAGGAGCTGGTCGAGTCGATCGACCGCGACCACGTCAACCCCGACTACCTGCCAGGAGTGCCGCTCCCGCCCTCGCTGCGGGCCACCACCGACCCCGGGCGGGCGCTCGCCGGGGCCGACTTCGTGGTGCTCGCGGTGCCGTCCCAGCGACTGCGGGCCAACTTCGCGGCGTGGAAGCCGTACATCCCGCCGCACGCCGTGCTGGTGAGCCTGATGAAGGGCATCGAGCTGGGCACCACCAAGCGGATGAGCGAGGTGATCCGCGAGGTGGCCGAGGTGCCCGACGAGCGGGTGGCCGTCGTCTCCGGGCCCAACCTGGCCATGGAGATCGCCCACCGCCAGCCCGCCGCGACCGTCGTGGCCTGCACCGACGAGAGCGTGGCCGAGCGGCTGCAGGCGATCTGCCACCTGCCGCCGTGGTTCCGCCCCTACACCAACCCCGACGTGGTGGGCGTCGAGCTGGGCGGCGCGGTGAAGAACGTCATCGCCCTCGCCGTCGGGGTCTCCGCCGGCATGGGCATGGGCGACAACGTCAGCGCCATGCTCATCACGCGCGGCCTGGCCGAGATCTCCCGGCTCGGGGCCGCGCTCGGCGCCGACCCGCACACCTTCGCCGGGCTCGCCGGCATGGGCGACCTGGTCGCCACCTGCACCTCGCCGCTGTCGCGCAACCGCACGTTCGGCGAGAACCTCGGCCGCGGCATGACGCTGGACGAGGTCGTCGCCGCCACCAAGCAGACCGCCGAGGGCGTCAAGTCGTGCGAGTCGGTGCTGGAGCTGGCGAGGAAGCACGACGTGGAGATGCCGATCACCGAGGTCGTCGTCGGCGTCGTGCACGACGGCATGTCTCCGGCCGAGGCGGGCATGCTGCTGATGTCCCGCACGCCGAAACCCGAACGGTACGGGTTGTGAGAATGACCTGAATACGGCGTGCTCGGCTCGCTGTGACCGGGACACCCCGGTAGATTCGGACACCATGAGCAAGCCACGCGTCGCCGTCGTTTTCGGAGGTCGCAATTCCGAGCACGCCGTCTCCCTGATGGGGGCGGGCAGCGTGCTGGAGGCGATCGACAGGACCAAGTACGAGGTGATCCCGATCGGGATCGCCCAGGACGGCAGGTGGGTGCTGGCCGCTTCCGACCAGCGGTTCGCCATCGAGTCCGGCGAGCTGCCGGTCGTCGACACCTCGGGCGCGGCGCTCGCGCTGCCCTCAGGGAGCGGTGACCTCGTGGCGTACGACCCCGGCGCGATCCCCGTCGAGCTCGGCGCCGTCGACGCGGTCTTCCCCGTGATGCACGGCCCGTTCGCCGAGGACGGCACCATCCAGGGCCTGCTGGAGATGGCCGGTGTCCGCTACGTCGGCTCCGGCGTGCTGGCCAGCGCGGTCGGCATGGACAAGGCCCACATGAAGACCGTCATGGCGGCGGCGGGGCTGCCGATCGGCCGCTACGTCGTCGTCCGCGAGCGCGACTGGCGGCTCGACCGCGAGACCGTGCTCAAGGAGGCCGAGGAGCTCGGCTACCCGGTCTTCGTCAAGCCGGCGAGGGCGGGCTCGTCCCAGGGCATCTCCAAGGCGGGCGACCGCGCGGAGCTGGCCGCGGCCATCGAGCTGGCCAGGGAGCACGACCCCAAGGTCCTCATCGAGGCGGCCATCGTCGGCCGCGAGATCGAGTGCGCGGTGCTGCAGTCGCCCGGCGACGAGCGGGCCGCCGCGTCGATGCCGGGCGAGGTGAGGGTCGAGGGGGGGCAGGAGTTCTTCGACTTCGCGGCGAAGTACTACCCCGACCAGATGTCGCTCACGGTGCCCGCCGACATCCCGCAGGAGACGGCCGAGGAACTGCGCGAGATGGCGGTGCGGGCGTTCGAGGCGCTCGACTGCGAGGGGCTCGCCAGGGTCGACTTCTTCTACACCCCCGACGGCAAGCTGATCTTCAACGAGATCAACACCATGCCCGGTTTCACCTCGCTGTCGGTGGCGCCGCAGCTCTGGGCCGCCTCTGGGCTGTCCTATCCTGAGCTGGTCGAGCGGCTCATCCAGCTCGCCCTGCAGCGCCGGCCAGGACTGCGCTGATCAGGCTCTGGGCGTGGTGGCCTGGGCGATCGGCCCCGACAGGTCGGCGAGCACCTCGGCCGCCACGTGCTCGCCGCCGACCGTGACCTCGACGTACGCGGTGTCGGTCACGGCGGTGAACAACGCCGGCTTCTCCGGGTCGGCGAACCAGCCCACGCCCTCGATCTCCTGCAGCTGGTCGGTCGGCGCCATCCTGACCGGCCGCGGCACGCCGCAGCGCAGCGCGATGACGCCTGAGCCCCAGACGGCGACGTAGGGGGACGCGGGGTCGGACGTGCCGCGCTTTTCGTCGTCGAGCGTCTTGGGCAGCAGCGGGGCCAGCCGGTCGCAGGCCGTCGCCGCCTCGCCCTCAGGACGCGGCGGCTCGACCTGAACGGCGCCGCCGCAGCCGGCGAGTGTCAGGAGAACGAGCAGGACGGCGGCGACACGCATCTAGGGACCTCAGATATGGACGATCGGACACGTCAGCGTACGCGTGATGCCCTCCACCGCCTGAATCTGGGCGACGACGAGCTTGCCCAGCTCATCGACGTTGTTGGCCTCCGCGCGCACGATCACGTCGTAGGGGCCCGTCACGTCCTCGGCCCGGGTGACCCCCGGGATCCCGGAGATCTCGCGAGCCACGGCGGCGGCCTTGCCGACTTCGGTCTGGATAAGGATGTAGGCCTGCACCATCACGTCCTCCCGGGCGATTGGATCACGCCGAAGGGCCACCGTACCCTGTGTGCGTCAGGAGGTGCGTCATCACAGTCGGAGATCTCGGCGAATTCGGTGTGGTAAATCGCATTACCGCACAACTGCCCCAGGGCGCCGCGGTGATGCTCGGCCCGGGCGACGACGCCGCCGTCATCGGCGCCCCCGACGGGCGTGTCGCGGTCTCGACGGACCTGCTGGTCGAGGGCCGCCACTTCAGGCGTGACTGGTCGCGCGGCTACGACGTGGGCCGCAAGGCCGCCGCCCAGAACCTCGCCGACGTGGCCGCCATGGGCGCCCGTCCCACCTCGCTCGTGGTCGGCCTCGGCCTGCCCGCCGACCTGCCGGTGAGCTGGCTCGACGAGCTGACCGCCGGGTTCGCCGACGAGTGCGGGGTCGTGGGGGCGAGCGTGGCGGGCGGCGACGTGACCCGCTGCGACCTGGTCGTCCTCGGGGTGACCGCGCTGGGCGACCTCGGCGGGCGCGCTCCCGTCCTGCGGTCGGGGGCCAGGCCGGGGCACGTGGTGGCGGTGGCCGGGCGGCTCGGCCACGCCGCCGCCGGGTGGGCGCTGCTGGAGGCGGGCGTCTCCGTGGACACCCCCGGGCTGCGGGCGGCCGTGGCGGGCCATCGGCGGCCGTGCCCGCCGTACGCGAGCGGGGTCGAGGCGGCCGAGCTGGGCGCGAGCGCCATGCTGGACGTCAGCGACGGGTTGCTGCAGGATCTGGGGCACGTCGCAAGGGCCAGTGGCGTACGGATCGAGCTCGATCCCGCGGCCTTCACCGTGTTCACCACGGCGGAGCCGGTGGTGGCGGCGGCCAAGGAGCTGGGGGCCGATCCGCTGGAGTGGGTGCTGTCGGGTGGCGAGGACCACGCGCTGGCGGCGGTGTTCCCCGCCGAGGTGTCGTTGCCGGAGTCGTGGCAGGTCGTGGGCCGGGTCGCCGAGGGTTCTGACGTGGTGGTGCGCGGGCGGGCGATCGGGCATCGCGGGTGGGATCACTTTCGGTGATGAGATGTCCCGATTTACGTGAAATTTTCCTGTTTTGGGGTATGACTAGCGGGATTGCTGTGACAACGGTGTAGCAAAGGTGTTATGAAGATTGGCGGCCACTGTAACCGGGAAGAAAGGGCAGCCATGGGCCGCCACGGCACAGGTGGATCCGAAGACGGGGACGAACGGGGGCACAGCGCTTTTTGGGGTCCTGACGAGCAGGCCGAGCCGCCGGGCTGGCCGTCGCTCCCGGACCAGCCCGAGGTGACGGGGCAGTGGGCCCCGATGCCGAGGCGCGCCGACGGGCCTCCTCCGCGCGCGCCGCAGTCGGAGCCGTTCGAGACCACCGGGGCCTTCGCCGTGCCCACCAACGACCCCGCGGGCGCCTACCCGCAGCAGCCTGGGCGTGACCCCAGGATGGACCCGGGCATGGACGACGCAGGGCCGTTCGAGACGACGGGGGCGTTCGCCCGCCCGCAGGAGTGGAACCAGCCCCCCGACCAGACGGCCGTCTTCGGCGGCCCCGGGGGCGCGCAGCAGTTCCCCGGGCAGGGCGACGCGCTGTTCGACCCGCCCGCTGAGCAGCGCGGGCTCTTCGACCCACCGGGGGGCCGGCGAGGCTCCTTCGACGACCAGCCCTTCGACGATCAGCGTGAGCCCTTCGACGGCCAGCGGATGCAGTTCGAGGACGAGCGGGATCGGTTCGACGCTCCCGCGGGCCCTCAGGGGCCTTTCAACGGGCCCGAGCAGCGTGGCCCGTTCGACGGGCCCGGGGACCAGCACGGGCCGTTCAACGATCAGCGCGGTCCCTTCGACGGGCCGGCTGATCCTCATGACCCCTTCGGCGCCTCCTTCGACGACGCGCCCGACGGCCGTACCGCGCGGTTCGACCCGCCCCCCGGCGTCCCGCCCGAGCCGGGCGACGTCAAGGTGGCCGGCGAGCCGACCGCCATGCTGGCCCCCGCGTGGGCGAACGCCGAAACCGGCTTCCTCGGCCCCGACAACGGCTCAGGCTGGCCGGACGACGCCGACGAGCCGCGCGCCCGCCGCGGACGCCGCAAGGGCCGCGGTGGCGGCGGCGGTGACGACGACGTGCTCGCCGCGGCTCCGTCCGGCGCCGGCAAGGGCCGCGTGGCGCTGCTGTCGGTGGCGGCCGTGGCCGTCGTGCTCGGCGGCACGGTGGCGGGCGTCAAGTTCATGAGCTCCAGCGGCGACTCGGCCAAGTGCGAGGGTACGTCCTGCGCCGCCGTGCAGGCTCCGAGCCAGAAGCCCGCGCCCGCCGGGTCGGGACCCGTGGACGAGGAGAGCGAGCCCGAGCCCGAGGACGAGCCGGTGGAGGAGGAGACGGCGGCCGACGAGGAGCCGTCGAGCAGGCCGACGCCGACGGCCACCTACAACGCGGGAGCGCCGCGCCGCACCGCCACTCCCACGCCGACGCCTACCAAGACGAGGGTGAAGAAGCAGGAGAAGCCGGTGGACGAGCCGGCCGCCGACCCGTCGGCCGACGCCGAGGAGACCGTCTCCGAGGCGCCGAGCGAGCAGCCGTCCACGCTGGACGACGCCGACACCGGCACCGGGGTCGTCCCCGACGAGTCCACCCCGCCGGCGAACGACTCGGGGATCGACTCGCCGCTGACGAACACCGGCGCGCTCAACGTCCGGCAGACGATCAAGCAGCGGCTGACCACGTACCAGGCGAACCTGACCCTCTCCAACGACTCCGTGCAGCCCCTCAGGAGCCCGACGGTCTCCGTCCCGGTGGACGGCAAGGTCGTGAAGGTGGAGGGCGCCACGTGGACGCAGGACGGCGACCTGCTGATCCTCGACGTCTCCACGACGCTCGCCTCCGGCGACTCTGTCGAGGTCTCCTTCACCGCCACCGGCCGCGGCACCAAGGCCAAGAACTGCGGCGTGGTCGCCGGCCAGTGCGCCATCAGCTGACCCCTGCCCGGCCACCCCGCCCCCGGGCGGGCCCCGGCCTCCTGGAGCCACCGATCTCACCACCTGGTGGGTCGGTGGCTCCATCGCTGTGCGGTGATGACCTCTGCGCGGGGCAGGACCCGCCCGCGCGTCGCTGAGTGGCGTTCTCCTCGGCGCGTGTGGGCGGCGACGGCTCCTGAACCGACGACGCCGCCTCCAGCTCTTGGAGGCGGCGCTGAGGGCTCTTCCGGCGGCACGTTGGGAAAAGGGGGCCGGACATGGCGAAGGCCCGCGGCTCCCTGAACGGGAGGCGGGCCCTTCGAAAGATGAACTAGCGGGTGACCTTGCCCGCCTTGATGCACGAGGTGCACACGTTCAGCTTCTTCGGCGTGCCGCCGACGACCGCGCGGACCGTCTGGATGTTGGGGTTCCAGCGACGGCGGGTGCGGCGGTGGGAGTGGGAAACGTTGTTGCCGAAGGTCGGGCCCTTGCGGCAGACATCGCAGACGGAAGCCACGGTATCGCTCCTTAAAACAGTCGATGTAGCCCTGTCCGCTGATGCTTTCCGGGCGGAGGGCATGCCGGGACGACCGGCCAGCCAGAAGAGAATATCCGATCCACGCCGATGGGCGCGAACCAGAGCATCTGGGCCGGATCCCGGGCGGCGATATTCTCCTCGCACAACCGTAGCGCATCCAGGCGGTTCGCTCGGCCGGTGCCGGACCATCGGCGCCGGTCATCGGGGCCGAACCGCCGGGGCAGTAGGTCGGGGACGCAGCCGGAGGCACCAGATGAAGATCCTCGACCCGCCCGCCGTACGCCGCTGGGCCCGCCTGGCCGCCGACGCGCTGGGCCAGGCCAGTACGGAGATCGACGCGCTCAACGTCTTCCCGGTGGCCGACGGCGACACCGGCACCAACCTGCACCTCACCATGCTGTCGGCGGCCGAGGCCGTCGAGTCGCTGCCCGAGGACGTGGACGCCGCCGTGGTCTGGCAGACCCTCTCCTACGGCGCGCTGATGGGGGCGCGCGGTAACTCGGGGGTGATCGTCAGCCAGGCGCTGCGCGGCCTCGCCGAGGTGCTCAAGGACGGCTCCGACCTGCGGGCGGGGCTGCTCAGAGCGGCGGTGCTCGCCAGGGAGGCGGTGGCCAGGCCGGTCGAGGGCACGGTGCTGAGCGTGCTGGAGTCGGCGGCGCGGGCCGTCCAGGAGGTGGAGGGCGACCTGCCCGAGGTGGCGCGGCAGGCGGCGGGTGAGGCGCGGGCGGCGCTCGGCCGTACGCCTGAGCAGCTCGACGTGCTGGCGCGCAGCGGCGTGGTGGACGCCGGCGGCGCGGGGGCGGCGATCGTGCTGGAGACGCTGGCCACGGTGGTCACGGGCGGCGCCGCCGAGCACTACGAGGTGCCCGCGCCGACCTCCCGGGTGACGCCGATGACGGAGGCGGGCGCGGGCTACGAGGTCATGTACCTGCTGGACGCCGGCGACCGGGCGGTGGCCGCGCTGCGGGAGGAGCTCGACGCCATGGGCGACTCGCTGGTCGTGGTGGGCGGCGACGGGCTGTGGAACGTGCACGTCCACGTCCCCGAAGCCGGTCCCGCGGTGGAGGCGGGGATCAGGGCGGGGCGGCCGTACCGGATCAGGATCACGTACCTGGCCGAACGCACTCATAAGGGCGGCAGTGGCAGCGGCGTGGTGGTGGTCGCGGCGGGCGACGGCATCGCGGCGCTGTTCGAGGAGTGCGGCGCGATCGTCGTACGCCGCGCGCCCGGCACCCGTCCCACCTTGCCCGCGCTGCTGGCCGCGATCAGGCAGGCCGGTGACGAGGTCGCCGTGCTGCCGAACGACGACGGCGTACGCGCGGTCGCCGCCGCTGCCGCCGAGATCGCCCGCGAGGAGGGCGTGACGGTCAGCGTGCTGCCCACGGAGGCGACCGTGCAGGGGCTGGCCGCGCTGGCCGTGCACGATCCGCTGCGGCGTTTCGACGACGACGTGGTGGCGATGACCGACGCCGCGGGGCACACCCGCTGCGGGCACGTGACGGTGGCGGACAAGGAGGCGTTCACGAGCGCCGGGGTGTGCCGGCCCGGCGACGTCCTGGGCCTGATCGGCGGGGACGTGGCCGTGATCGGCGAGTCGGTCGCCGGCGTGGCGGTCACGGTGGTGGACCGCATGCTGGCGGGCGGCGGCGAGCTGGTCACGCTGGTCACCGGCGAGGGCGCGGGGGAGGCGGCGTCCGAGGTGGAGCGGCACGTCGCGGGCACACGGCCCGACGTGGACCTCGTCGTGTACGACGGCGAGCAGGGCGGCTACCCGCTCCTCATCGGCGTGGAGTGATCCCCGGCCCCCTGGGTGCTTCGCACGGTCCCCGCCGCGACGGCGTGGAGTGATCCCCGGCGTCGCTGGGGATTCCTGTCGGCCGCAAGCGGTAGAACTTATTGCCGTGAGCCGTTTCGACGAGCCTCTGACGAAGGCGCTCGACCCGAAGACCGCCAAGCTGCTGCACAGCGTGCTCGGCCTGGAGACGGTCGGCGACCTGCTGCGCCACTATCCGCGACGCTACGCCGAGCGCGGCGAGCTGACCTCGCTCGACGCGCTCGAGGTCGACGAGCACGTCACCGTGGTGGGCGAGGTGACCAGGCTCATGCGCAAGCCGATGCGCAACCGCGGCGGCACCTGGCTGGAGGCCGAGGTCGTCGACGGCAACGGCAACAGGATCTATCTGTCGTTCTTCGGCAAGGGCTCCCACGTGGCCGAGTCGCGGCTCAAGCCGGGCAGGCGCGGCATGTTCGCCGGCAAGGTGGGGCTGTTCGGCGCGCGGTCGAAGCCGCGCTGGCAGCTCGCGCACCCGGAGTTCGAGCTGTTCGAGGAGGGCGAGGCGAGCGCTGAGGAGTTCGCGGCGGCGCCGGTGCCGATCTATCCGGCGGGCAAGGACCTCACGCCGTGGGCCATCAGGCGGGCCGTCGGCGTCGTGCTCGACACGCTGGGCCCGCTCGACGACCCGCTGCCCGCCGCGCTGCGGGCCCGCCACGGCCTGCAGGACCTCGGCGACGCGCTCGTGGCGATCCACCGGCCGAAGGACTTCGCGGAGGTCGGGCGGGCGCGTAACAGGCTGAAGTTCGACGAGGCGTTCGTGCTGCAGGCCGTGCTGCTCCAGCGGCGCCAGGCGGCGACCGCGTGGCCGGCCAAGCCGCGGCCCCGGCGCTCCGACGGCATGCTCGCCGACTTCGACGGGCGGCTGCCGTTCGCGCTGACCGAGGGGCAGGCCCAGGTGGGCGAGGAGATCGCCGCCGACCTGGCGACCGCGCACCCGATGCACCGGCTGCTGCAGGGCGAGGTCGGCGCGGGCAAGACGGTGGTGGCGCTGCGGGCGATGCTGCAGGTGGTCGACGCCGGCGGGCAGGCGGCGCTGCTGGCACCCACTGAGGTGCTGGCCCAGCAGCACCATCGCTCGATCACCACGATGCTGGGCGACCTGGCGCAGGGCGGCATGTTCGGCGGCACCGCGGTCACGCTGCTGACCGGGTCCATGGGGGCCGCCGCGCGGCGCTCCGCGCTGCTCGACGCGGCCTCGGGCACGGCCGGCGTCGTCGTCGGCACCCACGCGCTGCTGCAGGAACACGTGCAGTTCGCCGATCTGGGGCTGGTCGTGGTGGACGAGCAGCATCGGTTCGGGGTGGAGCAGCGTGACGCGCTGCGCGAGAAGGCCGGTGACGCCAGGCCGCACGTGCTGGTCATGACCGCCACCCCGATCCCGCGTACGGTCGCCATGACCGTCTTCGGCGACCTCGAGGTCTCGACGCTCTCGCAGCTCCCGTCCGGTCGTGCGCCGATCACCACCCACGTCGTGCCGGCCGCCGAGAAGCCCCATTACCTCGAGCGCACCTGGCAGCGGGTCAAGGAGGAGGTGGCGCTGGGGCGGCAGGCGTACATCGTGTGCCCGCGCATCGGCGACCTCGAAGGCGACGAGGGCGACATGGCGGCGTCCGACGACGAGCGGCGGCCGCCGCTCGCGGTCCTCGACGTGGCCGAGATGCTCACCGAGGGGCCCTTCCACGACCTGCGGGTGGGCACGCTGCACGGCAAGCTCCCGCCCGAGGAGAAGGACGCGATCATGCGGGCCTTCACGCGGGGCGAGCTCGACGTGCTGGTGGCGACGACGGTCATCGAGGTCGGCGTCGACGTGCCCAACTCGTCCGTCATGATCATCATGGACGCCGACCGCTTCGGCGTCTCCCAGCTCCACCAGCTCAGGGGCCGGGTCGGCCGGGGCGGGCTGCCCGGGCTCTGCCTGCTGGTCACCGACTTCCCCGAGGGCACCCCGGCCCGCGCCCGCCTCGACGCGGTGGCGGCCACGCTCGACGGGTTCGAGCTGTCGCGGGTCGACCTGGAGCAGCGGCGTGAGGGCGACGTGCTGGGCGCGGCGCAGTCGGGCAAGCGGACGTCGCTGAAGCTGCTGCAGCTGCTGCGCGACGAGGACGTCATCGCCACCGCCCGCGACGAGGCCGCCGCCCTGCTGACCGACGACCCCGATCTGACCAGGCACGCGGGCCTGCGCGCGGAGATAGACCGGCTGCTGGCCGATGAGAAGGCCGACTACCTGGAGAAGACCTGACGGCCCGATGAGCCCGTCCGACTGCGGAGGGCGCGCGTTGCGGGCCTGCCCGCGGGCGGGGGTTGGGCAGGCCGGTCGGCCGGAAGGCGCGCGGGAGGGGCAGCCGGCGGTCGTGGAGGGCGGGCGGTCGAGCCGTGGGAACGGCCGGCGCGCCGGGGGTGCGGAGCGGCCGATGGCCGGGTGCTTGTGAGGCGAGTTCAGGCCCAGCCGCCGGGGACGGCCTCCCCCCGAATGCCGTCCCCGGCTGGGCCCACCCTCGGGTCAGGTGCCGAGGGAACCGGCGTGCGGAAGGGCTCACGATCACGCCGGTCGGCCTTCATGTGGGTCACCTTGAAGGCCGCAGAATCATCATGCGGGCCGCCCGGCCCGATGTGAATCACCCTTGCGCAGTCGAGGCCGACACTTGTCCACTCTTGACCTGCGTGAACATGCGGGACAATGGGTGACATGACGCGGATCATCGCAGGCACGGCGGGTGGGCGGCGGCTGGCGGTGCCGCCGGGGCGCGGCACACGGCCGACCAGCGACAGGGCCAGAGAAGGCATCCTCTTGACGCTCGACTCCCTCTACGGCCTGCGCGACGCCCGCGTCCTCGACCTCTACGCCGGCTCGGGCGCGGTCGGGCTGGAGGCGCTGTCGCGGGGCGCGGCCGAGGCGGTGCTGGTGGAGTCCGACCCCAAGGCGGTGCGCACGATCAAGGCCAACGTCGACTCGCTCAGCCTCGCCGGGGCGCGAGTGGTGGCCGACAAGGTGCAGCGGGTGCTCGGCAGGCAAGCCGACACGCCGTACGACATCGTCTTCGCCGATCCCCCCTACGCGGTGCCGGACGACGAGGTGCGGACGGTGCTTGAGCTGCTGCGGGACAACGGCTGGCTGGTCGAAGAGGGATTGGTGGCTTTCGAGAGGGAAAGCCGGGGAGGTCCGCTGATGTGGCCAAAGGGGTACGTTGAGGAGAGGGTCCGTAGATATGGCGAAGCGTCCGTTTGGTACGGTCGCGCCGCCGGGAACCCGTAGACCTGGGAGGCGTCTTGCGCCGCGTAGTCTGCCCGGGGTCGTTCGACCCCATCACCAATGGCCACCTCGACATCATCGGCCGCTCCGCGCGGTTGTACGACGAGGTGACCGTGGCAGTCCTCATCAACGTCGAGAAATCCAGCCTGTTCACGGTGGACGAACGCATCGAGATGCTGCAGACCGTGACCAAGGAATATCCGAACGTCAAGGTGCGCAAGTTCCACGGCCTGCTCGTCGACTTCTGCAAGCAGAACGACATCCCCGCCATCGTCAAGGGCATCAGGGTGGTCAGCGACTTCGACTACGAGCTGCAGATGGCTCAGCTCAACTACCGGATGTCCGGGGTCGAGACGCTGTTCATGCCCACCAACCCCGAGTACTCGTTCCTGTCGTCGTCCCGGGTGAAGGAGATCGCCCGGTATGGTGGTGACGTCTCGGGTCTCGTGCCCGACCTGGTCCACCAGCTGCTCATTGAGCGGCTCAGAGGCTAGTCGCAAGCTGCTATCCTTACTTTTCGGCCTTGTACGACGGCGATGCTTTTCGCCATGCCTAGCGAGAGCAGGATGACTCAGCACCTCGACCCCCGCTCCCCGTGGGTGATCTCCACACATGACCTGGGGAAGCGGCCGGGCACGATGCGGCAGATGACCCTGGTCCTCCCGGCACCGGTGGATCTCGGCGTCGACATGATCGGCGTTCCCAAGGACGCCGAAGTCGAGCTGGATCTCCGGCTCGAGGCAGTGATGGAAGGCGTGCTCGTGTCAGGCACGGCGCAGGCCCCGCTCGCCGGGGAGTGCGCGCGGTGTCTCGACCCGGTCTCCTCGGAGATCCAGGTCGACCTGCAGGAGCTGTTCTTCTACTCCGACGAGGACGCCTCGGAGGAGGACTCACTGCTCGACGGTGAGCTGCTCGACCTCGAGCCGACGTTCCGCGACGCGGTGGTGCTCGCACTGCCGCTGAGCCCGGTGTGCCGCGAGGACTGCGCGGGGCTCTGTGCGGAGTGCGGGGTCAAGCTGGCCGAGGCCGGCGATGACCACGGGCACGAGAAGATCGACGCCCGCTGGGCGTCGTTGCAGGGTCTGATTACCGACAAAGATAACGATCAGGAGAAGTGACGTGGCCGTCCCGAAGCGAAAGATGTCGCGGAGCAACACCCGCGCCCGTCGCTCCCAGTGGAAGACGACTGCTGTCGCCCTGGTGAGCTGCCCGCAGTGCCGTTCGCCGAAGCAGCCGCACATCGCGTGCCCCACCTGCGGCACCTACAACCGCCGTCAGGTCGTCGAGCCGTCCGCCTGATCCGCCAGCAGTTGACGTGATGCCGACCGAGTGCCATTGTGCCTCGGTCGGCGTTACCGTCTCAGATGCGTGCGGCGGCGGTTCGCCCGCGGCCGTGGTGGACGCCGGGGCTAACGCGTTACCCCGACGCCCACCACGTTTTCGGGCATCTTCCGCAGTCGGCGCGCCATGTGAAGATGTCCGAGGAGGAAGCACGTGGGCGCAGGTCCTAAGCCGGTGGCCGTGGAGGTCGCCAGAGACGAGCTGGAGCGGGTCCTTTCCGTCACGCTGGACACCGGCATTCTCGAGCGGGCGCTGACGCACCGCTCCTACGCGTACGAGAACGGTGGTCTGCCCACCAACGAGCGCCTGGAGTTCCTGGGCGACTCCGTGCTGGGCCTGGTCGTCACCGACACGCTCTACCGCAACCACCCCGATCTGCCCGAGGGCCAGCTGGCCAAGCTGCGGGCCGCGGTGGTCAACATGCGCGCGCTGGCCGACGTCGCCAGGGGGCTCGGCCTCGGCCGGTTCCTGCGGCTCGGCAGGGGCGAGGAGGGCACCGGCGGGCGGGACAAGTCGTCGATCCTGGCCGACACCCTTGAGGCACTGATCGGCGCCATCTACGTCGACAAGGGCCTCGACGAGGCGTTCCGGGTCGTGCACCTGCTGTTCGACCCGCTGATCGTGCGCTCTGCCTCGCTAGGCGCCGGGCTCGACTGGAAGACCTCCCTTCAGGAGCTGACCGCCTCCGAGGCGCTCGGCGTGCCCGAATACCACGTCGAGGAGAGCGGGCCCGACCACGCCAAGTCGTTCACGGCCATGGTGCGGGTCGGCGGCGAGTCCTACGGCTCGGGCACCGGCCGCAGCAAGAAGGAGGCCGAGCAGCAGGCCGCCGAGGCGGCCTGGACCCGCATCCGCGCCCGCCGCGAACAACGCGAAAGCCAGCCCACCGGCTGACCCCTCACGGTCCGCTGGTACCCCGCTCGGCCGGGCGGGCCCCACGTCGGGGCGCGGAGGCCGCGCAGAGGCGGGCGTGAGCCGGGTCCTCGCGTCAGTGAGCAGCGCGGAGGTCGCGCAGAGGCGGGCGTGAGCCGGGTCTTCGGGTCAGTGAGCAGCGCGGCAGCCGCGCAGAGGCGGGCGCGAGCCGGTGAGCAGTGTGAAAGTCCCCGCTGGCCGACCGCTCCATGAGCGGAGGCGAGCCCGCCCACCGACCGGTCCATGAGCGGTGGAGAGTTCGCTTGTCGGCTTTGGGCGTCTTCGGGTGCGGGGTGCTTGTTCGCCGGGTTTCGGCGGCTGGGAGCGGGAGGTTTCGGGTGGCTGGAAAACGGGATTCGGGTCGCGGGTGGGGTTTCGGTCGGGGGCTTTGGGGCTGGAGGGCTTTCGGCGGAGAGCCGGTGTGGCGGACGATGGTGGGTCCGGTGCGGGTGGCCGGGAGCAGGGCGCCGGGAAGGGCCGGGGAGGCGTCCGATGTTGTCCGGAGGGTGAGACTTACGTTCCCCCCGATGTCGAAGGACGAGGTTCGAGGTGCCTGAGCTGCCGGAGGTCGAGGTCGTCAGGCGCGGCCTCGCGCAATGGGTGATCGGGCGCGAGATCGCCGCCGCAGAGGTGCTGCATCCGCGCGCGATCAGGCGGCACGTGCCGGGCGCCGACGAGTTCGCCGCCCGGCTGAAGGGCCGCACGCTGCTGTCGGCCGAGCGCCGCGGCAAATACCTGTGGCTGCCGCTGTCGGGAGCCGAGGAGGCGCTGCTCGCCCACCTGGGGATGAGCGGCCAGCTCCTCGTCGTCGATCCCGAGTCGCCGCCGGAGAAGCACCTGCGGGTCCGCCTGCGCTTCGAGGACGGCGGTCCCGACCTGCGCTTCGTCGACCAGCGCACGTTCGGCCACGTGATGCTGACGCCGCTGGTGGACGGGGTGCCCGCGCCGATCGCGCACATCGCCCCCGACCCGTTCGAGCCGGTGTTCGACGAGGCCGAGTTCGCGCGCAGGCTGCGGGCCAGGCGCACGGAGATCAAACGGGCCCTGCTCGACCAGTCGCTGATCAGCGGCGTCGGCAACATCTACGCCGACGAGGCCCTGTGGATCGCCAGGCTGCACTGGGCCAGGCCCACCGAGACGCTCACCCGGCCCAAGATCGCCGAGCTGGTGTCCGCCGTACGCACCGTGATGGGCGCGGCGCTGGAGCAGGGCGGCACCTCGTTCGACAGCCTGTACGTCAACGTCAACGGCGAGAGCGGCTACTTCGAGCGCTCGCTGGAGGTGTACGGCCGCCGCGACCTGCCCTGCTCCCGCTGCGGCACGGCCATCAGGCGCGAGGCGTTCATGAACCGGTCGTCCTATTCCTGCCCCAGATGCCAGCGACGACCACGCTGACCACGGTGAGCGCGGCGCCCGCCCCCATCACGGCGGGCACCGGCGCCGCGTCCGTGATCCGGCCGCCGGCCAGGGCGCCGAGGGCGATGGAGACGTTGAACGAGCTGACGTAGAGTGCCGTGCCGAGTTCGCCGCCGCCCTCGCGCATGAGCCAGAGCTGCAGGGCGACGCCGACGCCGCCGTAGCCGAGCCCCCAGACGACCAGCGCGGTCAGCGGCGGCACGCCGGTCAGCAGGAGCGCCGACATGGCCACGGCCATCAGGACGACCAGCACGATGAAGGTGGACTTGGGGTTCCTGGCCGCGCGGGAGCCCGCGGCGAAGTTGCCCGCCACGCCGGCGGCGCCGTACAGGAGGAGCGCGGTGCCGACGAGGGCGGGTCCGGCGCCTGAGACCTGCTCCAGGAACGGGCGTACGTAGGTGTAGGCCGCGAAGTGCCCCGAGATGGTCAGGGCGGTGAGCACCAGGACGAGGATGAGCGGCCCTGAGAGCCACGAGAAGCGCTTCTCCCGCGTCGCGGGCCCCGATTCCCCGGCCGGAGGACGCAACGGCGGCAGCGTCGCGGCCAGGACCGCGAGCAACCCGAGCGCCAGCACGCCGGCGGCGACGAACGCGCTGCGCCACCCCGCGAACGACGACACGAACGTCGCCGCGGGCACCCCCAGCACCGACGCCACCGACACCCCGCCCAGGATGATCGAGGTGGCCCGCCCCACGGAGCGTTCCGGCACCAGCCGCGATCCCAGAGCGGCGGCGAACGCCCAGAACCCGCCGATGCTCACCCCTGTCAGCACCCTAGCGGCCAGCATGACGGCGTTGCCGGGTGCGGCGGCGGCCATCAGGTTCGCCACCCCGAGCAGCGCCATCAGCCCGATGAGGAGCAGCCGCCGGTCCATGCGGCGGGTGGTGAACGCCAGCGCGGGCGCGGCGACGGCGGCCACCAGCCCGGGAGCCGTCATCGCCAGGCCCGCCGTGCCCGCCGAGACGCCGAGGTCGGCGGCGATCGAGGTGAGCAGCCCGACGGGCAGCATCTCGCTGGTCACCACGGTGAAGGTGCCCACCGCGACGGAGGCCACGGCGAGCCAGCGCGCGCGTACGGCGCTCGGAACATCGGTCATCGTCATGCCGCTCAGCCTCGTGCGGCCCGGGAGCGGGAACAATGACGAAGCCCGAAGGCTTGGTTTAGGCAGGCTAAGCGATCCGGGTGTGGAGGCGCCGATGGAGTTCAGGGAGCTGGAGTGCTTCGTCGTCCTCAGCGAGGAGATGCACTTCGCGCGTACGGCCGAGCGGCTCTACCTGTCGCCGGGCCGGGTGAGCCAGCTCGTGCGCTCGCTGGAGAGCAGGATCGGCGGCCGGTTGTTCGAGCGGACCAGCAGGCGCGTCCGCCTGACGCCGCTCGGCGAGCGGTTCCTGGCCGACCTGCGGCCCTCCTACGACGGACTCTCCCAGGCCGTGCGGCGCGCCAGGGCGGCGGCCAGGGGCGTGACGAGGGTGCTCAGGGTGGGGTTCCTGGCCACGCCGACCGACGTGGTGACGGGCAGCGTGCGGGCGTTCGAGCGGGGCAACCCGGGCAGCGAGGTCGAGCTGATCGAGATCCCGCTGTCCGACCCCTTCGGCAGGCTGCGGGCCGGCGAGGTGGACGTCGCGTTCACGCTGCTGCCCGTGGACGAGCCCGACCTGGTCACCGGCGAGCCGCTCAACCGGGTCCCCTACCGGCTCGGCCTGTCCGTACGCCACCCGATGGCGGGCAGGACGGTCATCGAGGCGGAGGAGCTGGCCTCGGTGCCGCTGATCGGGCTGGACGGCCCCGCCCCGCGCTCCTGGCGTGAGCGGATCGCGCCGCCGAGGACCCCTTCAGGCCGGACGATTTCGCAGGCCGGTAAGGTGGCGACCACGCAGGAGGGCCTGACCCAGGTGGCGCTCGACCGGGGCGGCATGCTCTTCTGCACGCCCACGGCTGCCCACCACGCCAGGCCCGACGTCGCTTTCGTGCCGGTCACCGGGCTGCCCGCCTCGATACTCGGCCTGGCCTGGCCGAAGGCGGGTGAGACGGCCGCCGTCAGGGCGTTCAACGAGGCCGCGGTCGCGAACGCGAACGCGGTGCCCGCCCTGGTGGCCTGATCCATGGAGGAGTCCGGATGCCTGACAGCGGTGCCGATGCCCGGCTGACCGCCTGGGTGCGCGGCCGGGTACAGGGTGTGGGCTTTCGCTGGTGGACCCGTTCGCGGGCGCTGGAACTCGGTCTGACCGGCTGGGCGCGCAACACCGACGACGGCCGCGTGGAGGTGGTCGCGGAGGGGCCGCGCGAGGCGTGCGTCAAGCTCCTGGAGCTGCTCAGAGGTTGCGACACGCCGGGCAGAGTGGATGGAGTAGTGGAACGCTGGAGCGAACCCCGAGGTAGTTTGGGGGGGTTTGTGGAAAGGTAGCTCGTTTCGCTAAACGGCCCAAATAGGGTATAGTTGTATGTCGGGAGTGCCCATCAGTAGGGCTCAGCGGTTCGATCGACTTGACCGCCCACACTGCCGGTGCGACTCTTGTTAGGTACCACGCGCACCCCTCCCGCGGAATAGAAGTGCGCGAACCAGTCTGGTCACTCAGCGTGGAGGACCCTTTACCATGGCGAAGGCTCTACTCGGCCACGTCGGCGGTCCTGACCCTCGAATGGTCTCGGAGATGCGCCGCCTGCAGCAGCGTATCCGGGATCTGGAGGCAGAACTCATCCGACTTCAGGCCACGAATGACGCTCTTGCGGCGCAAACCCGCGACGAGGCAATCAGCCGCATGCAGGAGCGCGAGCCGGCACTCACCTGAGAGTGATCGGAGCGCAAGACCCAGGGACGTCTCGAAGAGGCGTCCCTTGTTATTTGCCCTGAACCCACGGCGGCGCGGTCACGTGCGGTCCCTGCGGCAGATGCCCACTCGCGGCGGCCGGGACCAGTAGGCTTTTCCGAGTCCGTTCCGGGGAGAGGGGGTCGCGCTCGTGTACCTGAAGACCCTCACCCTGCGCGGCTTCAAGTCCTTCGCCTCGGCGACCGCCCTGCGCTTCGAGCCGGGCATCACCTGCGTGGTCGGCCCCAACGGCTCGGGCAAGTCCAACGTCGTCGACGCCCTGGCCTGGGTCATGGGCGAGCACAGCGCCAAGTCGCTGCGCGGCGGCAAGATGGAGGACGTCATCTTCGCCGGCACGGCCAACCGGCCGCCGCTCGGCCGCGCCGAGGTCACGCTGACCATCGACAACAGCGACGGCGCCCTGCCGATCGACTACACCGAGGTCACGATCAGCCGGCTGATGTTCAGGTCGGGGCAGAGCGAATACGCGATCAACGGCGACACCTGCCGCCTGCTCGACATCCAGGAGCTGCTGTCCGACTCCGGCATCGGCCGCGAGATGCACGTCATCGTCGGCCAGGGCCAGCTCGACGCCGTGCTGCACGCGGGCCCCGAAGATCGCCGGGCGTTCATCGAAGAGGCAGCGGGGGTGCTCAAGCACCGCAAGCGCAAGGAAAAGGCGCTGCGCAAGCTCGACGCGATGCAGGCCAACCTGACCCGCGTCCAAGACCTCGCCACCGAGCTGCGCCGCCAGCTCAAGCCGCTGGGCCGGCAGGCCGAGATCGCCCGCAAGGCCGCCGTCATCCAGGCCGACCTGCGCGACGCCAGGCTCAGGCTGCTGGCCGACGACGTGTGCATCCTGCGCGCCACTCTTGAGCGCGAGGCCGCCGACGAGGCCGCGATCACGGCCAGGCGGCAGCAGGTCGAGACCGAGCTGGCCGAGGCGCAGCAGCGGGAGGCGGCGCTGGAGGCGGCCGAGGCCGAGACCCAGCCGCGGCTGGCCGCCGCCCAGGAGACCTACTTCAGGCTCTCCTCGCTGCGCGAGCGCACCACCGGCCTTGAGCAGCTGGCCGCCGAGCGCCACCGCCACGCGCTCGACGCCGCCGCCATCGAGCGGCGCGGGCGCGACCCTGAGGATTTGGAGCGCGAGGCCGCAGAGGTGCGCGAGCGCGAGCAGTTGCTGCGGGCCGAGCTGGAGCAGGCCCAGGAGCTGCTCGACGACGCCGTCCAGCGGCGGGCCGCGGCCGAGGCCGAGCTGGGCGCCGAGGAGCGGCGGCTCGCGCTGGCCGCCAGGGCCGCCGCCGACCGCCGCGAGGGCCTGGCCAAGCTGCGCGGCCAGGTCGACTCCGTACGCAGCCGCGCGCGGGCCGCCGAGGAGGAGATCGGCCGCCTGCGCCAGGCCGTGGCCGACGCCGCCGAGCGCGAGCGCCGCGCCAGGGAGGACCTTGAGGCGCAGCGGCTGGAGGAGCCCGCCGTCGATCCCGGGCTGGCCGACGAGCTGGCCGCGGCGCAGGCCGCCGTCGAGGAGGCCAAGGCGGTGGCCGACGAGGCCCGCGCGGCGGCCGACGAGGCGCGCTCCGGTCTCGACGCGCCGCGTGCCGCCGTACAGGCCGCCAAGGCCGGTGTGAGCACCGCCCGCGCCGCCGACCAGGAGGCGCAGCGCGCGGTGGCCGCGCTGGCCGCCCGCCGCGACGCGCTGGAGATGAGCCTGGCCAAGGGCGACGGCGGGGCCGCGCTGCTCGACGCCGACCTCGGCGGGGTGCTGGGGCCGCTGGCCGCCTCGATGCAGGTGACGCCGGGAGCCGAGCAGGCGGTCGCCGCCGTGCTCGGGCCGGTCGCCGAGGCCGTCGCGGTCAAGTCGCTCGACACGGCCGTCGAGGCCCTTGAGCTGCTGCGCACCCAGAGCACCGGCCAGGCGACGCTCCTGGTGGCGCTCTCGAACGGCCACGGAGGAGACCCGCGCGGCGCGGCGCCGGGCGGTGGCCGGTGGGTGGCCGACCTGGTGACGGTGCCCGAGCACCTGCGGCCCGCGCTCGACCACGTACTGGCGGGCGTGGTGCTCACCGACGACCTCGACGGCGCGCGGGCGCTGGTCGAGCGGCATCCCGAGCTGCGGGCGGTCACCAAGGACGGCGATCTCGTCGGCGCCCACCTGGCGGCCGGCGGGTCCACCGGCGGCACCTCCGTGCTGCAGGTGCGGGCCGCGCTCGACGAGGCCGTCGCCGACCTTGAGGCGGCCGAGTCCAGGGCCGAGCAGAGCGCCGTGGCGCTGGACGAGGCGATGGCCGCGGAGCAGGCCGCCCAGTCCGCGCTGGAGGCCGGCCAGGCCCGCGTCAACGAGGCGCAGACGGCCGTCACCACCGCCCAGGCCGGGGTGAGCGCCGCGCAGGGCGCACTCGACCAGATCAGGGGCCGCCAGCGCGAGGCCGACCAGGCCAACGCGGCGGCCGCCAGGCGGCTGGCCCAGATCGAGGCCGCCGCCAACGCCGCCCGCGACGAGGCCGAGCGGCTGACCGCGAGCGTGGCCAGGGCCGAGGAGGCCCGCACCGAGCGACTTGAGGAGCTCGCCGAGCTGGAGGTCCGGCTGGCCGAGGCCGAATACGCCCAGGAGTTGGAGTCCGAGCCCACCACCGACCTGCGCGACGAGCTGGCGAGCGCCTGCGAGGCGGCCAGGCAGCGCGAGATGGACACCCGCCTCCAGGTGCGCACCGCGGAGGAGCGGGTCAAGGGCATCGAGGGCCGCGCGGACGGCCTGCTGCGGGCCGCGCGGCGCGAGCGCGAGGAACGCGCCCAGGCGGCCGCTCAGCGGGCCAGGCGCAGGCGTCAGGCGGCATTGGCCGAGGCCGTCAGCAAGGGCGCGAGGAAGGTGCTCGCGGCGCTGGCCCAGTCGATCGCGCTGGCCGAGCGCGAGCGCGACGAGGCCGAGCTGGCCAGGGTCGCGGTCGACGCCGAGCTCAAGCAGGTACGGGTCCGCGTCCGTGAGCTGGGCCAGGAGCTCGACAAGCTGGTCAACCGGGTCCACGGCAACGAGATGGCCCGCACCGAGCAGCGGCTGCGCCTGGAGCAGATGGAGCAGCGGGCGCTGGAGGAGTTCGGCGTCGAGGCCGAGGCGCTGGTCGCCGAATACGGGCCCGATGCGCCGGTGCCGGGCGAGCCGCCGGTCCCCTTCGTACGCGAGGAGCAGGAGAAGCGGGCCAGGGCCGCCGAGCGGCAGATGAACCAGCTCGGCAAGGTCAACCCGCTCGCGCTTGAGGAGTTCGCGGCCCTGGAGGAGCGCCACGCGTTCCTCAACTCCCAGCTCGAAGACCTCAAGAAGACCAGGCGCGACCTGCTGACCGTGGTCAAGGAGGTCGACGACCGGGTGGAGCAGATGTTCGCCTCGGCCTACGAGGACGTCGCCCGCGAGTTCGAGCAGATCTTCACCAGGGTCTTCCCCGGCGGCGAGGGCCGGCTGGTGCTGACCGAGCCGTCCGACATGCTGACCACGGGCATCGAGGTCGAGGCGCGGCCGCCGGGCAAGAAGGTCAAGCGGCTGTCGCTGCTGTCGGGCGGCGAGCGCTCGTTGACCGCGGTGGCGTTCCTCATCTCGATCTTCAAGGCGCGGCCGTCGCCGTTCTACGTCATGGACGAGGTCGAAGCAGCCCTCGACGACACCAACACGCAGCGGTTGCTGACTCTGTTCGAGGAATTGCGGCAGAGCTCACAGCTCATCGTCATCACGCACAACAAGCGCACGATGGAGATCGCCGACGCCCTCTACGGCGTGTCGATGCGCGGTGACGGCGTGACACAGGTGGTCAGCCAGCGGCTCAGGGAGCGAGAGTCCGCCTGATCGGTGTGGCCTTGTGCGTGAGCATGCCGGACGATCTGGAAAACTGACATCTTGTGGATGGTTACCTCGGTGTGATCGTGATCGTGGCCGTCGTCGCCGTGCTGGCGGTCGGCGGTCTGTTCCTGCTGTTCAGGCCGGGCCGCAAGGCGGCCCCGCCGGTCAAGCCGCCGGAGACCCCGGTGCTGCCGGAGGAGGAGGCGAAGCGGCCCGCCGGCGCCGGTGAGGAGGCCGAGGGCGCGACCACCACGCTGCCGCCGCCTGAGGTCAAGCCGGCCGAGCCGCTCGTCAAGGAGCCCGAGGTCGAGACGCCGCCGCCGTCGGCGGGCCGCATGGTGCGGCTGCGCTCGCGGCTGGCCCGCTCGCAGAACGCGCTCGGCCGTGGCCTGCTGGAGCTGCTCTCGCGCGACCGCCTCGACGACGAGGTGTGGGACGAGATCGAGGAGAGCCTGATCAGCGCCGACGTGGGCGTCGCGCCGACCCAGGTCATGGTGGAGGAGCTGCGCACCCGGGTGAAGGTGCTCGGCAGCCGCAGCCAGGAGGAGGTGCGCGGCCTGCTGCGCGAGCAGCTGCTCGCCCAGGTCAACCCCGACCTCGACCGTACGCTGCGGGTGCAGAAGCACGGCGAGCGGCCGGCGGTCGTGCTGGTCGTGGGCGTCAACGGCACCGGCAAGACCACCACCACCGGCAAGCTGGCCCGTTCGCTCATCGGCGACGGGAAGAAGGTCGTGCTGGGCGCGGCCGACACGTTCCGCGCCGCCGCCGCCGACCAGCTCCAGACGTGGGGCGAGCGGGTGGGCGCCGACACCGTGCGCGGGCCCGAGGGCGGCGACCCGGCGTCGGTGGCGTTCGACGCGGTGGCCAGGGGCATCGAGGAGAAGGTCGACACGGTCATCGTCGACACCGCGGGCCGCCTGCACACCAAGACCGGCCTCATGGACGAGCTGGGCAAGGTCAAGCGGGTCATCGAGAAGAAGGCCACGGTCGACGAGGTGCTGCTCGTGCTCGACGCCACCACCGGCCAGAACGGCATGCGTCAGGCGCAGGTGTTCGCCGAGGTGGTCAACATCACCGGCATCGCGCTGACCAAGCTCGACGGCACCGCCAAGGGCGGCATCGTGATCTCCGTGCAGCGGGAGCTGGGCGTGCCGGTGAAGCTCGTGGGGCTGGGCGAGGGGCCCGACGATCTGGCGCCTTTCGACCCCGAAGTATTCGTGGACGCGATTTTGGGGGAGTGAGTTACGGTTACGCCGTAATTCAAGGTGAAGGAGCCCTTACCAGATAAGCCTTGATCGACCGGTTTTTCTTGTGTTGACATATATCGTCATCAAAGATCGTTCGGTCCCCATTGGAACGTGAAAGGCCGCTCATGAAGAAGATCGTCGTCCACCGGCCAGGAACTGTGAAGCCGACCGCCGCGGCGGCTCCGAGGCACAGCGCCTGAGCTGCGCAGGCCGGCGTCTCCGTGGGGGCGCCGGCCAATGCGGAACCACCCCTGTGGAGACGATCCTCATCGACGCGGACCGCCGGATCGGCGGCCCGTACACGCTGGCCTCGGCCCTGCTCACGCGGCTCGTTCCCGCCGCGCTGGAGAGCGCGCCCGAGCTGGTCGCCGCGCACGACATCGAGATCAGGGCCGCCGCGCCCGCATTGCGGGACGTCGTGCCCGCACGCCGGCGCTCGCTGGCCGAGGACCTGCCGAGAGGGCAGCGCGTGCTGGTGCCGGGCGCGCGGCGCAGCCTGCGGGTGGCCAACGGGCTGGCGGAGTTCGTCCGTGATCATCTGACCCGCACCGGGCCGCTCACCCTGCGCGTGACGAACCTGGGCGAGGCCGACCACACCGACGCCGAGCTGGTGGCCGTGCTGCGGCGCCGGCTCGACCCCGCCCTGCTGCGCGTCGAGGAGGGGCCGTCGGCGCCCGGCTCGGGGCCGCTGCGGGCCGACTTCGGCCGCTACCGCGACGAGGGCTTCCACCACGCCATGGCCGAGTCGGGCCTTGAGGTGCTGCGCGGGCTGGCGTACGAGGACGACCCGGAGCGCTGGCAGGTGCTCGTGCAGCGGGTCGCCGCCGCGCTGGAGGCGATCGAGCGCGAGGACGAGGCCCGCGACCTGTACGACCGGGCCAGGCGGCTGAGCACCGACCCCAAGCACCGCGCGACGATCGCGTACGCGACGGCCATGATCCTCGTCCGCCACCACGACCCGGCGGCCCGCGACCCCGAACAGGCGCTGGCCTGGATCAACGAGGCCGTCACCATCACCTCGCTGCTGCCCGACCCCCGCGAGCGCGCCTTCCACCTCGGCTTCGACCTCAACGGCAAGGCCCTGGTCGAGCTGCGGAGAGGCCGCCGCGAGTCGGCCATGGACCTGGTGGCGCGGGCGATCGAGCTGGCCGAGACCCACCTGCGCGACGAGCACCCGATCCACAAGCTCATCCTGTACGCCAACAGGGCCCAGCTGCTGGCAGTCGGCGGGCGCAGGGAGGAGGCGCTGGCCGACTACGACCGGGCGATCGCCGCCGACCCCGGCTACCCCGACTATTACCTCGATCGGGGCAACCTGCTGCACGCCATGGGCCGCTCGGCCGAGGCGCTGGCCGACTACGAGAGCGTGATGCGGCTCAGCCCGCCCTTCCCCGAGGCGTACTACAACCGCTCGGAGGTCCGCTACGCGGCCGGCGACCTGGCGGGCGCGCTCGCCGACCTCGACCACACGCTGGAGCTCGACCCCGACTTCGGCCCCGCGTACGTCAACCGCTGCGGCCTGCACGTCGCCGCCGGCGACTACGCACGGGCGAGGCAGGACGTCGAGCGCGGGCTGTCGCTGGCCCCGCACGACCCCTACCTGCTGTGCGTGCTGGGGCAGGTCGAGCTGGCCGAGGAGCGCTACCCGGAGTCGCGGCTGGCCTTCGACCGGGCGCTTGAGCTCGATCCCGAGCTGGTGGCGGCCTGGGCGGGGCGGGCGGAGCTGGCGTACGAGCGGGGCGACAACGAGCTGGCGGTGGCCGACCTGACGCGGGCGCTGAAGCTGGGGGAGACGGCGGAGCTGCTCTTCAACAGGTCGCTGGCGTACCGGGCGGCGGGACTGACCGGGCAGGCCCGCCAGGACCTGCTGAGGGCCGCGGAGCTGGCCCCTGACGACGCGGACGTCCGGGCCGCGCTGGCCGAGCCGGGCGACGGCTGACTCAGAGCGGGCGGATCGGGACGACCAGGGGGGTGCCGGCCACCGGGTCGGGGATGACCTTGGCGTCCAGCTCGAACACCTCGCGCAGCAGCTCCTCGGTGAGCACCTCGTGCGGGTTGCCCGAGGCGATCACCCGGCCGGCCCGCATGGCGACCAGGCGGTCGGCGTAGCGGGCGGCGAGGTTGAGGTCGTGCAGGACCATGACGACCGTACGCCCGCCCTCCTCGTGCAGGTGCCGGACCAGCTCCAGCACCTCCACCTGGTGCGCCAGGTCGAGGAACGTGGTCGGCTCGTCGAGCAGCAGCAGGTCGGTGCCCTGGGCGAGGGCCATGGAGATCCACGCCCGCTGCCGCTGCCCGCCGGACAGCTCGTCGAGCGGACGTTCCGCGAGGTCGGCGAGGCCGGTCATGTCGAGGGCCGCCGCGACCGCGCCCTCGTCGTCGGACGACCACTGCCGGTACCACGTCTGGTGCGGGTGACGTCCCCTGGCGACCAGGTCGGCGACAGTCAGCCCTTCGGGGGCGGTGGGAGACTGGGGGAGCACGCCGAGGATCTTGGCCACCTCGCGGGTGGGGATCTTGTCGATGCGCTTGCCGTCCAGCAGCACCTCGCCGCCCTGGGGCTTCAGCAGCCGGCCGAGCGCGCGCAGCAGCGTCGACTTGCCGCAGCCGTTCGGGCCGATGATGGTGGTCACCGTGCCCGCCTCGATGCCGAGGTCGAGCCCGTCCACGATGAGGCGCTCGCCATACCCGAGCTTGACGCCGGCGGCCTGCAGTCTCACTTTCGCGACCTCCAGATCAGATGGATCAGGTAGGGGGCGCCCAGCACGGCGGTGACGATGCCGACGGGCAGCTCGATGGGGGAGAACAGGGACCTGGCGAGCAGGTCGGCGGCCGTGGTGAGCACCCCGCCGACGACCGCCGAGCACAACA
Source organism: Nonomuraea sp. NPDC049421 (assembly GCF_040677005.1). Lineage (NCBI taxonomy): Bacteria > Bacillati > Actinomycetota > Actinomycetes > Streptosporangiales > Streptosporangiaceae > Nonomuraea > Nonomuraea sp. NPDC049421. The sequence goes on along the minus strand of NZ_JBFAQA010000006.1, from coordinate 295,574 downwards.
GCGGCGGCTGCCCGGAGCGGACCAGGCGCAGCGCGATCTGCGGCGAGGCCAGCGCCACGAACGCGATCGGCCCGGCCGACGCGGTCGCCACGGCGGCCAGCAGCACGGCGGCCAGGATCATCAGGGCCCTGGCCAGGTTCGTACGGATGCCCAGCGCGGTGATCGTGTCGTCGCCGAAGCGCAGGGCGTCGAGCGATCGGGTGCCGAGCAGGGTGAGCGGCACCAGCACGACCAGGGCCAGCGCGGTCGGGACGACGTGTTCCCAGCCGCGGCCGTTGAGCGAGCCGCTGATCCACACCATGGCGCGGCCGGTGTCGTTGACGTCGCCGACGGTCAGCAGCCAGAACTTGACGTTGGTGAAGACCGCGGCCACGCCGATGCCGACCAGCACCAGGCGGTAGCCGTCGAGGCCGCGCCGCCAGGCCAGGCCGTACACGATGGCCGCGCCGATCAGGCCGCCCAGCAGGGCGAGCGCCGGGATGCCGAGGCCGGCCAGCAGGCCGCTGACGCCGCCGTACACGCTGCCGCTGAAGACCACGCCGGCCACCACCGTGACCGAGGCGCCGGTGGTGACGCCGAGGATCTCGGGGCTGGCGAGCGGGTTGCGGGCGATCGACTGGATGATCGCGCCGGACAGCGCCAGCGCGGCGCCGACGAGGGCGCCGGTGAGCGCGCGCGGCAGGCGCAGCTCCATGATGACGAAGTGCGCGGGGCTGTTGACGTCGAACGTGCCGGAGAGCACCTCGGGCAGCGTCATGTCGATGTCGCCGATGCGCATGTTCAGGGCCATGAGCAGGGCGAGCAGGACGGCGCCCGTGACGGTGACGGCGACGCCGCGCAGCCGCAGCCGCCAGGACAGGCCGCCGAGTCGCAGGGGGAGGGTGGTCATCACAGGCGTACGGGCTTTCTGCGGCGTACCAGGGCGACGAAGAAGGGCGCGCCGAGCAGCGCGAGCACGACGCCCACCTCCAGCTCGCCGGGCGGCGCGACGACGCGGCCGATGACGTCGGCGACGAGGAGCAGGGCGGCGCCGATCAGCCCCGAGTACGGCAGCAGCCACCGGTGGTCGGTGCCGGACAGCGGCCTGGCCAGGTGGGGCACGATGAGCCCGACGAAGGCGAGCGAGCCGCAGGCGGCCACCGCCGCGCCCGACAGCAGGGTGACGGCGGCGACGCCGACCGTGCGGGTCATGGCGATGTCCTGGCCGAGGCTGCGGGCGACGTCCTCGCCGAGGGAGAGCGCGTTGAGGCCGGGCGCGTTGATCATCGCGAGCACTAATCCGGCCAGGATGAACGGCAGCACCTGCCAGGCCACGTCGGCGCCTCTGGCGGCGATGGAGCCGGCCTGCCAGAAGCGGAAGACGTCCATCGCCTGTTCGTCGAGGAGCACGATGGCCGAGGTCAGCGCGTACAGCAGGGCGCTCACGGCGGTGCCGGCGAGGGCCAGCGTGACCGGCGTGGGCCCGCCCCTGCCGCCCACCATGCCGAGCGCGAAGACCGCGACGCTGGCCACGAGCGCGCCCGCGAGGCCGAACCAGATGTAGGCGAGCAGGCTCGACGTGCCGAGCAGGATGATCGAGGACACCATGGCGAACGCGGCGCCCTGCGTGACGCCGAGCAGGCCGGGGTCGGCGAGCGGGTTGCGGGTGTGGCCCTGCATGAGGGCGCCCGCCACGCCGAGCGCGACGCCGGCCATGACGCCGAGCGCGGTCCTGGGCAGCCGCAGGGAGCGGATGACGATGTCGTTCTCGGTGCCGGTCGGGGCGGTGATCGCGTGCCAGGCGTCGGCGAGCGGCACGGACTTGGACCCGATCGTGATGCTCAGCAGCACGCCGATCGCGACGGCCGCGAGCAGGGCGGCGAGCAGGCCGAACCGGCGCCGCTGGATGCCGTGAAGGCGCGGGGCGACGGCGGTTGCGCTCACCCGATGCCCTCCTGACGTTTGCCCGATCCCGCTGAAGTATGCCAGCTTAGGCAGGGCTAACCTAATTTAGGCTTGCCTTACTTCGGGGAGAGGGATCTGATGAAACCGTTGCGCGTGCTGGTCGGCGCCGTCTTGCTGGTGGGACTGGCCGCCTGCGGTGGTTCGGCGGACCCCGGTCCCGCCTCTTCGCAGAGCGCGGCGCCGTTCAGGACCGTGCGGCACGCGATGGGGGAGACGGTCATCCCCGCGCAGCCCAAGCGGGTGGTCGCGCTCGACCAGAGCTTCGTGGACGCGGTGCTGACGCTGGAGACGCCGGTCGTGGGGTACACGACGTACCGGTCGATCGACACGAAGCTGCCCGACTACCTCGGCCCGGTCGTCCAGAGCCATGGGCAGGAGGCCACCGCGGTCGGCACGCTGGAGCAGCCGAGCCTGGAGAAGATCATCGCGCTCAAGCCCGACCTGATCGTCTCGGCGAAGGTCAGGCACGAGGCGCTGTACGACCGGCTCTCGAAGATCGCCCCCACCGTGTTCAGCGAGACGACCGGGGCCATCTGGAAGGACAACCTCCGGCTCATGGGCCAGGCCCTGGGCAAGGAGGACCTCGCCGAGACCCGGATCAAGGCGTACGAGGAGCGCGCCGCCACGATCGGCGCGGAGATCAAGGAGAAGGAGGGCGAGCTGCCCACCATCTCGATCGTGCGCTTCGCCGGCGAGCCCACGACCCGCCTGTACGTCGAGAACTCCTACTCGGGCCTGGTCATGAAGGACGTCGGCTTCCGGCGCCCCGAGGGCCAGCCCACCGTCCAGGACGCCATCGCGGTGAACGTCAGCCAGGAGCGCATCAGCGACCTCGACGCCGACCACATCTTCGTGGCGACCTACCCCGACCCGGCCTCCGACGGGCCGAAGGAGAAGTTCACCGGCAACCCGCTGTGGGCCAAGCTCAAGGGAAAGAAGCACGAGGTCAGCGACCTCACCTGGATGACCGCGGTGGGCATCCAGGGGGCGCAGGCGATGCTGGACGACGTGGCCGGGCTGTTCGGCGTCGACGCTAGCCGTTGACGAAGCGGCGCAGCTCCTCAAGGTGCGGCTCGACGTCCAGGCCCTGGGCGGCCAGCCAGCCGGGGTTGCCGTAGGTGCCCTTGTAGCGGTCGCCGCTGTCGCACACCAGCGTCACGATGCTGCCCTGCTCGCCGGCCGCCCGCATCTCCTCGATGAGCTGCACGCAGGCCGCCATGTTGGTGCCGGTGGAGCCGCCGACGTCGAGCCCGGTCACCTCGCGGGTCCAGTGCATGGCGGCGATCGAGCGGGCGTCCGGCACCGCGATCATCCGGTCGATGACCGTGGGCAGGAACGACGGCTCCACGCGGGGCCGTCCGATGCCCTCGATGCGCGAGCCGGGGGCCGTGACCGTGGTGTCGCCGGAGACCCAGCTCGGGTAGAACGCCGAGCCTTCGGGATCGACGACGGCCAGGCGGGTGGGGTGGCGGCGGTAGCGGATGTAGCGGCCGATGGTCGAGGAGGTGCCGCCGGTGCCGGCGCCCACCACGATCCAGGACGGCTCGGGGTGCGGCTCCAAGGACATCTGTGAATAGATCGATTCAGCGATGTTGTTGTTGCCCCGCCAGTCGGTGGCCCGCTCGGCGTAGGTGAACTGATCCATGAAGTGGCCGCCGGTCTCGGCGGCCAGACGGTGAGATTCGTCATAGATCGCGCCGGGATCGTCAACCAAATGACATTTCCCGCCGTAGAACTCTATGAGGTGACACTTCTCCGGCGACGTGGAGGCGGGCATGACCGCGATGAACGGAAGACCGAGCAACCGGGCGAAGTACGCCTCGCTGACGGCGGTGGACCCGCTCGACGCCTCGACGATGGTCGTGGTGGGGCCGATCCAGCCGTTGGCCAGGCCGTACAGGAAGAGGGAGCGGGCCAGCCGGTGCTTCAGTGAACCGGTAGGATGCACCGACTCGTCTTTCAGATAAAGGTTTACGCCCCACTGCGGGGGCAGCGGAAAGACGTGCAGATGTGTGTCGCAACTACGGTTGGCGTCGGCCTCGACCTTGCGTATGGCCTCAGCCACCCAGTGGCGTGTACCCGTCTCATGCCGGTCCACGAATCTCATGGCCATACGCTATCCCATGTGACACTCGCCACTATTCCTGTGGAATTGGGTGGGTAGTGTTATGATAATGAGACTTGTCCGGCCGTGGACGTGACCACGCACGCCGCGAGCAGATGGACGTAACCCCTACTGACCACAGGCGGACCTCGCTAACGCGCCCCTTAGCAGGGGCTTGCGATGATGGAACCGCCGTCAGGCGGCTTGTGCCGAAACGGGGGATAGCGCAAGGGGGAATGAATTGATCACCATGACCGATGAGCAGCGACAGGATTGGTTCGAGCGGGACGTCGTGCCCGTGACGTCGCAGCTGTTCGCCTCCGCCATGCGCCTGACCCGCAACACCGCGGACGCGGAGGACCTGGTGCAGGAGACGGTGGCGAAGGCGTACACGTCGTACCACCAGTTCCGCGAGGGCACCAACCTCAAGGCCTGGCTGCACCGCATCCTCACGAACAACTTCATCAACGACTACCGCAAGAAGCAGCGCTCGCCCAAGCTGTCCGCCGCCGAGGACATCGAGGACTGGCAGCTGCACGCCGCCGAGTCGCACAGCTCCACCGGTCTGCGGTCGGCCGAGACCGAGGCGCTCGACCGGCTGCCCGACAACGTCGTCATGAACGCCCTGCGCTCCCTCCCCGAGGACTTCCGCGTGGCCGTCTACCTGGCCGACGTCGAGGGCTTCGCGTACAAGGAGATCGCCGAGCGCATGGGCACGCCCATCGGCACCGTGATGTCGCGGCTGCACCGCGGCCGCCGCCAGCTTCGGGGGATGCTGGAGGAGTACGCCCGCGAGGAGGGCGCTGTACGCCTGCCCGCGCAGCGGGCCGCCTGACTCACGTCTTTGCCCTCAGATGGAGGCGGACCCGTAACAGGCCGTCCTCCGCGCGCAGATCCACCAAGTCGCACAACTGCCTGCTGATCCAGAGCCCGTATCCCCGAGGGGATTCGGGCTCCGGTGGTATGTAACCGGGCAGCGGGTCGTCCAGCGCGCCTCCCGGGTCGGCGATCTCGCAGATCAGCTCGCCCTCACGCATCCACATCGCGACCGTGCCGTGGCCGGCGCCGTGCTCGACGCTGTTGGCGGCGATCTCCGACACGCTGATCACCAGCGAGGTGATGAGGTCGTGGTCCATGCCCGCCGCCCTGGCGTAGTCGCCGACGCTCTGGCGCAGGCGTTTCAGCTCGCGTCCCGTGAAGCGGAAGATCCGGGCGTCGGGGGCGGGCGGGGGCAGGGGCGCGTGGTCGTCGTCGAACGCGAGGTCCTGGGGGTGGACGAAGCGGGTGCTCGTCACCTCGCCGTCGGACCCGAGCAGCACCGGGTGATTGACCGGGCCGTACTCCACGACGAGCTCGGGGGCCCTGCGCACGTCGTAGAGGCACATCACGATCGCGGCCGCGCGGTGCAGGGCGGCGTTGAGCACCGAGTCGCACCGGATCAGCTCTCTGACGTCGCGCTCGCTCCTGTCCGTCCAGGCCGGCTCGCCGATCACCAGCGTGGGCCGGCCGCGGGTGTAGTCGTGGTAGGCGGCCAGCATCCGGTACGGATGGGCGTACCAGGCGGCGGGGTTGCGGCTGTCGATGCGGCCGGCGTCGGGCCCGAGCGCCGCGGTCAGCAGGCCGAGCTTGGCGGCGCCGGTGACGACCAGCACGCGCCTGCCTTCGTCCAGCGCGGAACGCACGCGCGGCACGGTCAGAGTCACGAAGGACTCCTCCGAGGAGTACGGCACCGCGACGTGCTTCAACGACCCACCATCGGAACGTGCCCGGTCAGGGCGCACGGGCGAAACGTAGCAAGGCTAGGGGTGCTGTGCAACGGCTATGAGCGCCACCGCGGTCAGCGCGCAGACGACGCCGGTGATCTGGACGGTACGCAACCGCTCACCGAGCACCCGGTTGGCGAGCAGCAGCGTGCTGGCGGGATAGAGCGAGACGAGCACCGCGACCAGGCTGAGCAGGCCGTCGCGCTGGGCGAGCAGATAGAGCACGTTGGCCGCCATGTCGAGCACGCCGGCCGCCGCGATGACGCCCAGCGAGCCCGGCACCGGCCTGAGCCCGCGCCTGGTCAGCAGGGCCAGCAGGGCGACGACCGACACCGACGACAGGCGGGCGCCGACCAGCGGCCACATGCCGGCGTCGTCGGGCGCCATGGCGAGCAGGATGAAGAAGCCGCCGAAGCCCGCGCCGGCGGCCAGCGAGATCAGCACCGAGCGCGGCGTGACCTTCCCGCCGCCCGAGCCGTCCTGGCTGACCAGCAGCACCGCGCCGAGCGCGAGCACCACGCCGACCAGCGCCCACGGGCCGGGACGGTCGCCGGTGGCCAGGCCGAACACGACCGGCAGCGCGGCCGAGGTGACGGCGGTCGTGGGCGCCACCACGGACATCACGCCGGTGGCCAGCGCCCGGTAGAACAGCACCAGCCCGGCCGCTCCCGCGAGGCCGGAGGCGAGCCCCCAGGAGAGCGCCTGGGCGCTGTACGTGCCGGGCAGCAGCGGCAGCAGGGCGAGGACCAGCGCCAGGCCCGCCGTCTGGGAGAGCACGACGACGGAGAGCACCTGCGAGCGCCGGGTGGCCAGGCCGCCGAAGAAGTCGGCGGTGCCGTAGACGATGGCGCAGGCGGTTGCCAGGATGACGGTCACCAGGGGGAGTCCTCTCTGTTGCACTAATAGTGCAACACACAGAGTACAGTGCACTGCACGAGAGATTCACTACACTGCACTGGCATGGAAGACCCCGAGCTGATCACCCAGGCCATCGCCAACAACGTGCGCGCCCAGCGGGCCCACCGCGGGCTCACCCTCGACGCGCTGGCCGCCAGGTCGGGCGTGAGCCGGGGCATGCTCGTCCAGGTCGAGCAGGGGCGCACGAATCCCAGCGTGTCCACCCTCACCCGCATCGCCTCCGCGCTCGGCGTCACCGTGGCCCGGCTGGTGGAGGTGGCCGACGTGCCCATGGTGCGGGTCGTCCAGAAGAGCGACGTGGTCACCTTCGACCAGGGCGACGTGCAGGCGCGGCTGCTGGTCGGCACCGACATGCCGCTGATCCTGGAACTGTGGGACTGGCGCCTCGCCCCCGGCGAGCACCACGACGGCGACGCCCACCCGCCCGGCACCCGCGAGATGCTCACCGTCCTGCGGGGCGAGCTGACCCTGATCATGGCCGGTAAGAGCCACGTGATCGGCGAGGACGCCGCCGTGCTCTTCACCGCCGACCGGCCCCACCGCTACGCCAACCAGGGCGATGCGGACCTCAGGTTCGTCATGGCCGTGGCCGAGCCGCGCGCCGCGAACGACGCCTGAGATCCCTGATCAATAAGCGCGAAAGCCCTCCGGATGACCCGGTGGAGTTTCATGATTACTCCATGCTTTGGACGGCTGAGGCCCGTGGCTGGGTACATCCCCAGTGTGCGCCGACCGTGCTCCGCGGCCCGGTGGGCGCGACGTCGGCAGGGGGTGACGTGTGAGTGAGGCTCGAGCGGCGACGGAGAAGCTCCAGGCGGAGCTTCATGGCCTGGGCGTCACCAGCGCTTACGAGGTGGGAGACGGCGAGACCATCTCAGTGTGGATAGGGCTGGTCGTACGTTATAGAGATGGTTTTTACCGTTGGCAGGAAGGACCGGTGAAACGTCGGCATCTGGGTACGGATCCGCTTGGATGTGCCATGCGCGTGGCGCGCCGCTTCCAGGAATTGCAGGCCGATATCCCACTCTGGTGGGACGACCTGGCCAGGGAACTGCGGGGGGTGCCGGTCCAGGACTATCCATAGGCCCCCGCATGCGGCGTTCCGGGGGGAAGCATGCGCGTATGGGCCTTGCCGCTGGCCCTGCTCGCGCTGGCCATCTGCGTCACCCACGCGGTGCCGCGACGCCAGCACCAGCACATGAAGGTCACACCCATCAAGCCCGCCACCATCGACCCTGTGACGCTCGCCAAACGGCTGGTGTCGATGCAGGCGGGCTGGCCGCGCAGCCGGAACTTCGACTGCTCCAAGCTCAAGTGCGTGGCACTCACCTTCGACGACGGGCCGGGCGAGCACACCTGGCGGCTGCTCGACCTGCTGCGCAGCCGTGACGTCAGAGCCACCTTCTTCGTCATCGGCCAGATGGTCGCGGCCGACAAGGGCGGCCACACCGTACGCCGCATCGTGGACGACGGTCACGAGATCGGCAACCACTCCTGGAGCCATCCGCCGCTCGCCGAGCTGCCGCCGCACCGGGTCAAGCAGGAGCTGCGGCACACCGAGCACATCGTGCGGCAGCTCACCGGGGTGCGGATGCGGGTGATGCGGCCGCCGTACGGGTCGACCGACGAGCAGGTCGCGGCCGAGACCAGACGCGAGGGCCTGGCCCAGATCCTGTGGAACCTCGACACCCTCGACTGGCGTGACCGCGTCACCGAGACCGTCGCCGAACGGGCGTCGCACGCCAAGCCCGGCTCGATCGTGCTGCTGCACGACATCCACCGCACCACCGTGGACGCCATGCCGAAGGTGCTCGACACGCTCGCGAGGAGGGGCTTCACCTTCGTCACCGTCTCGGAGCTGTACGGCAGGACACCGTCACCGGGGAAGATGTACACGGAGCGCTGAGTTGTCGGCGGCTCGTGGCAGGCTTGACCTCATGGGATTCACCGGCTTCCCCGACGAGGCGTTCCTGTTCTACGAGGGGCTCGAGGCTGACAACTCCAAGACCTACTTCGCCCAGCACAAGCAGCTCTACGAGGAGGCCGTGCGGGCGCCCATGCTGGCGCTGGCCGACGAGCTGGGCCCGGAGTTCGGTGAGGTCCACCTGTTCCGGCCCTACCGCGACGTGCGCTTCGCCAAGGACAAGTCGCCCTACAAGACCCATCAGGGCGCCTTCGTCGGCCTGATGCCCGGCATCGGCTACTACGTCGAGCTGAGCGCGGCCGGCGTCTTCGCCGCGGGCGGCGTCTACACCGGCGCGTCCGACCAGGTGGCCCGCTATCGCGCCGCGGTCGACGAAGACCTCTCGGGCAAGCCGCTGGCGACGCTCACCGAGCGGCTGGTGACCGCGGGCTACGAGCTGATGGGCGACCGCCTCAAGACCAGGCCCAGGGGCTTCGACGACGACCATCCGCGCATCGGCCTGCTGCGTCACCGCTCGATCTACGCGGGGGTGCGGTGGGAGCCGGAGCCGTGGGTGCACACGCCCGAGGTGCGGACGCGGGTCGAGCGCTCGTGGCGCGCCTTCGGGCCGCTGGTGGAGTGGCTGTGCACGCACGTACGCGGGAGTGAGCTGTCCCGCCGCTGAAGGGTCAGCGGGGAGCGGTGATGGTCACCTGGTCGCCTTTCAGTATCCGGTCCACGGTCTGACCGGCGGCCGACGACGCGGCGGTGGTGCCGGCCGCCGGCACCAGGGCCAGAGCGGGGGCGGCGAGGCTGCGCACACTGCGCAGCGTGCGCACCCGCGCCCACGGCAGCTCGGTGAGCAGCGCGGCGGCGGCCAGGTGCAGGGCCTTGGTCATGGGCTGGGTGCCGCGCACGCGCGGGTAGAAGTAGCCGTACAGGAAGCCGAACGCCGGCAGGGTGAGCAGATAGCGGCTGTCGAAGACGAAGCTGGTCAGGTCGGCGCCTTCCGGCCAGCCGTACACGATGGCGAAGGGCAGGCTGAGCAGCAGGCTGACGGTGAACGCGGGCACCGCGTTGTGCCAGGGCGGGCAGCCCGCGGAGGTGGCGAACGCGGTCTCGGGGTGCCTTCCGTGCTCGTTCATCGCCCCCTGATTACAGCTGTTCCCATGACAACATCTCTTGACGACGCGACCCGGAAGGGCTTTTTCATCGCAGGTGGCCGAGCCGCCACGTTGACTGCCGTCACTGACCAGGAAGCCGCGCTTCGCCGGCATAAAGCAAACGAAACGCGGCTTGCGGGAAAAGCGCGTCAGGCGCGCTTGGCACGGGCCGCGGCCCGGCCGCGCGTGGCACCGTCGAGCACGACCTTGCGGATGCGTACGTGGTCGGGCGTGATCTCCACGCACTCGTCCTCGCGGATGAACTCCAGCGCCTGCTCCAGCGACAACACCCGCGGCGGGATCACCTTCTCGGTCTCCTCGCTCGTGGAGGAGCGCATGTTGGTGAGCTTCTTCTCCTTGGTGATGTTGACGTCCATGTCGTCGGAGCGGGAGTTCTCGCCGATGATCATGCCCTCGTAGACCTCGGTGCCGGGCGAGACGAACAGCGTGCCGCGCTCCTGGAGGTTGAGCATCGCGAACGCGGTGACCGGGCCCGACCTGTCGGCGACCAGCGAGCCGTTGTTGCGGGTGCGCAGCTCGCCGAACCACGGCTCGTAGGAGTCGAACACGTGGTGCACCAGGCCCGTGCCACGGGTCTCGGTGAGGAACTCGGTGCGGAAGCCGATCAGCCCGCGCGCCGGCACCACGAACTCCATGCGGATCCAGCCGGTGCCGTGGTTGGTCATGTGCTCCATGCGGCCCTTGCGCACGGCCAGGAGCTGGGTGACCGCGCCCAGGTATTCCTCGGGGCAGTCGACCGTCAGCCGCTCGACCGGCTCGTGCACCTTGCCGTCGACGACCTTGGTGACCACCTGCGGCTTGCCGACCGTCAGCTCGTAGCCCTCGCGGCGCATCTGCTCGACCAGGATGGCCAGCGCCAGCTCGCCGCGGCCCTGCACCTCCCAGGCGTCGGGGCGGTCGGTGGGCAGCACGCGCAGCGAGACGTTGCCGACCAGCTCCTTCTCCAGCCGGTCCTTCACCATGCGGGCGGTCACCTTCGAGCCCTTGACCTTGCCGACCAGCGGCGAGGTGTTGGTGCCGATGGTCATCGAGATGGCCGGCTCGTCGACGGTGATCAGCGGCAGCGGGCGCGGGTCGTCGGGGTCGGCCAGCGTCTCGCCGATCATGATCTCGGGGATGCCGGCGATCGCGATGATGTCGCCGGGGCCCGCCTCCTCGGCCGGCTTGCGCTCCAGCGCCTGCGTCATCAGCAGCTCGGTGATCTTCACCCGCTGGATCGACCCGTCGGTGCGGCACCACGCCACCTGCTGGCCCTTGCGCATGACGCCCTGGTGGATGCGGCACAGCGCGATGCGGCCGAGGTAGGAGGAGGCGTCGAGGTTGGTGACGTGGGCCTGCAGCGGCGCGCTCGGGTCGTAGGTGGGCGCGGGGATCGTCGACTTGATGATGTCGAACAGCGGCTCGAGGTCCTCGGAGTCGGGCATGCCGCCGTCGTCGGGACGCTCCATCGAGGCCCGCCCGGCCTTGGCCGAGGCGTAGACGATCGGGAAGTCGATCTGCTCCTCGGTGGCGTCGAGGTCCATGAACAGCTCGTAGACCTCGTCGACGACCTCTTTGATGCGGGCGTCGGGCCGGTCGACCTTGTTGATGCACAGGATGACCGGCATCTTCGCGGCCAGCGCCTTGCGCAGCACGAACCGCGTCTGCGGCAGCGGCCCCTCGGACGCGTCGACCAGCAGCACCACTCCGTCGACCATCGACAGCCCGCGCTCGACCTCGCCGCCGAAGTCGGCGTGGCCCGGCGTGTCGATGATGTTGATGGTCATGCCGCCGTGCTGGACGGCGGTGTTCTTCGCGAGAATGGTGATGCCCTTCTCGCGCTCGAGGTCGTTGGAGTCCATGACGCGGTCGTCGACGTCCTGGTTGGCGCGGAAGGCCCCGGACTGCCAGAGCATGGCGTCGACCAGCGTGGTCTTGCCATGGTCGACGTGCGCGATGATCGCGATGTTCCGCAGGTCGTCGCGGCTGTTCAAAGGCATGATGACGTCTCGCTCTGTGTCGTGGGGGCGGCCGCGCGAAGTCGCGACCTCATAAGTCTAGTTGATCCCCTCGGCTGGCAGGCGCGAGCCGGGAACCTCCGCGACGGACCGCGACTACATAGCGGCCTGCACAATCCTGCGCATGGCAAGTGCGGCCCGGATCCCTAGATTGGCGGCATGACCTGGACAGAGCTCGTGATGGCGGCGGCACCGATGCAGGGCGATCAGCCGGCGGTGAGCGACGTCAGGACCGGCGAGGTGCTGTCCTACGCGGCCTTCGCCAGACGGGTGACCAGAGCGGCGGCCGGGCTGCAGGCACAGGGGCTGCGTTACGGCGAGCGGGTGCTCGTCGACGTCCCGCTGGGCGCGGCCCTGCCGGTGGCGGTGCACGCGGTGGCCTGGGCGGGCGGCATCGCCGTGCTCGGCAGCCACGGCGAGTCGCGCATCTCGATCACCTACGACCGCTACGACCCGGCCGCGGTCAAGGCCGACCTCGTCTTCTCCTTCCGTCCCGTCGCGGGGGCGAGGCCGTTCAGCGAGCTGGTGGGGCCGGCGGCGGTCGAGTTCGGCCCGCTGGCCGGGCCCGCGCTCACACTCGACGGGGCCCGGCTGCTCGACAACGCCGAGCTGGCGACCGACCTGCGCAGGCTCGCCACCCGCCTGGTCGTCGGCAAGGACGACGTGCTGATCAGCGCGGTCAGCGAGCCGTTCCGCGGCCTGCGCACGATCGATTTAGCGATGACGGCGGGCGCCCACGTCGTGGTGGCCCACGAGCCGAGCCTGGTGGGCTGCCGGGTGCTGGCGCAGGAGCGGCGGGCCACGGTGGTCGTCGCGCCTTACGACCTGGCCAGGAGGCTGCTGGGCGACCCCACCCTGCGGGTCGTCGACGAAAGGGCGGTCGTCAGTTCGCTTGGCCTGTGAAAAGTGCGACACTGTGCGAGAGTGTGATCCTTCCGCGACGCAGGGTGAGCACATGCCAGATTCCCCCCGGCACAACCTGCCGGTCGAGCCCAACCGGTTCGTCGGACGCGAGCGTGACCTCGACGACCTGCGCGAGCTGATCGGCGAGACGCGCGTGGTGACGCTGTGCGGGGTGGGCGGCATCGGCAAGACCCGGCTGGCCCTGCGGGTCGCGGCCGGGCTCGTGCCGTCCTTTCCCGGTGGCGTCTGGCTGGTCGAGCTGGCCAGGATCGCCCGGCCCGAGCTGGTCGAGCGGGAGGTCGCCCAGGTGCTCGGCGTGGCGGAGGAGCAGGGCGCCCCGCTGCTCGACACCGTCACCGCCCGGCTGCGCGACCAGCGCTGCCTGCTGCTGCTCGACAACTGCGAGCACCTCGTCGACAGGTCGGCGCAGGTCGCGGCGGCGCTGGTGTCGGCCTGCCCGTCGCTGCGGGTGCTGGCCACCAGTCGTGAGCCGCTGCGCATCGCCAGCGAGCTGATCTGGCGGGTGCCGCCGCTCGACGTGCCGGAGGAGGCCACGGCCGACGCCGAGTCCGTGCGGCTGTTCCTCGACCGGGCGGCGGCGGCCGGCACCCGGCTGGGGCCCGAGAGCCTGCCCGACGTGGTGCGCCTGTGCCGGGCGCTCGACGGGCTGCCGCTGGCGATCGAGCTGGCCGCGGCCCGTACGACCGTGCTGAGCCCCGCCCGCATAGCGGGCCGCCTCGACGACCGCTTCTCGCTGCTGACCACCGGCGGGCGCACGGCCCCCGCCAGGCAGCGCACGCTGCTCGCGACCGTCGAGTGGAGCTACGACCTGCTCTCGCCCGGCGAGCAGGTGCTGCTGCGGCGGCTGTCGGTGTTCGCCGGCGACTTCGACCTGGAGCTGGCCGAGCGGGTGTGCGCGGCGCCGCCCATCGCGGCCGACGAGATCCTCGACCTGCTCGGCGGCCTGGTGGACAAGTCACTGGTGCTCTGCGACGGCGCCCGCGGCCGCTACTGGATGCTGGAGACCATCAAGCGGTACGCGCTCGAACGCCTCGACCGGGCGGGCGAGCGCGGCGCGCTGCGCGAGCGGCACCTGCGCGTGCTCTGCGACCTGATGGAGCGTCACTTCGCCGTCGAGATGGTGGAGCCCAGGCAGCCGTGGTCGCGCCGGCTGGCGGCGGCCAGGGCGAGCCGCGGCCTGATGGACGACCAGCGGCTGGCGCTCGACTGGGCCGCCGAGTCCGGCAACGTGGTCATGGGGCTGCGGCTGTGCCGGACGAGCACGGGCCTGCTGCCGCTGGGCGGCGACGTGACGGAGATCGTCGGCTGGGTCGAGCGGCTGCTCTCGCTCGACACCGGTGACGTGCCGGCCGAGGAGGTCGCCCACTCGCAGGCGTACCTCGCCTATGGTCTCGAAGCACGCGACGAGCTGGGCAGGTCGCTGGAGATGGCCGGGCGCAGCCTGGCCGGGCTGCCTCCCGACCAGGTGTTCCCGCGCTGCGTCATGCACAGCCTCATGGTCGTGGTGCTGCTGCGCATGGGCCGCGCGGAGGAGGCGCTGCACCACGCGGAGGATGGCCTGGCGCTGGCAGTCGGCTCGGGCGACACCTGGAACCAGGCGGCGGGCCTCGCGGGGCTGTCGGCGGTGGCGCTGGTCCGCGGCCGGCTGCGCGAGGCGCAGCGGCTCGGCGAGGACGCGCTGGCGCGGGCGCGCGAGCACGGCCACCGCTGGATCATGGCGCGCACCGCCGCCCAGCTCGGCTCCGTGGCCGAGGCCAGGGGTGACCTGGTGACCGCCAAGAAGCAGTACGAGCGGGCCGTGCCGTGGCTGCGCGAGCTGGGCGGCGGCCTGGAGCTGGCGCGTTGCCTGGCCAGGATCGGCCGGGTGGCGGCGCTGCTGCACGAGTTCGGCGTGGCCCGCGAGCGGCTGGCCGCCAGTCTCGCCCTGGGCCGGGCGACCGGGCAGCGGCAGGGGGTGGCGCGCTGCCTGGTGGGGCTGTCGGTGCTGGCCGAGTGCGAGGGCGACCTCGAGGGCGCGGTGCTGGCGGCCGCGGCGGCGGCCGTCCTGCGCGAGTCGATCGGCCAGCACGCGGCCACGAGGAGGATCGAAGAGCTGCTCGGCCGGGCCAGGACCAAGCTGGGCGAGGGCCGCACCACCGCGCTGTGGTCGCGGGGGCGGGCGATACGCCCGTACGACGCGGCGCGCCACGTGCTGGAGGGCGCGCGGCCACCGGCGGCGGCGCCCGCGCCGGCCGAGCCGGTCAGGCGCTCGCTGCTGACCGCCCGCGAGCTGGAGATCGCCGGCCTGCTCACCCGCGGCCTGTCCAACCGGGCGATCGCCGAGGAACTGGTGATCAGCCCGGCCACGGTGGCCCGCCACATCGCCAACATCATGGAGAAACTGGGCTACACCTCGCGGGCGCAGATCGCGGTGTGGGCGGCGGAACAGCCCAGGTCCGTCCAGTAAGGGGAGCGGCCGCTTCTGCATACGGATCTGCATATTCCGCCCCATGTGTGCACAGGTCACCCTCCTTACGGTGTTCCCCATGGATGAGCGCATCGTGATGGTGGATTCCGGCACCGGCCTGAAGCTCACCGAGGAGCAGCTGGACGAGCGGTCCGCGGTCGCGGCCGTCCAGCTGCGGCGCAGCGGGGTGCGCGCGGGTGACACCGTGCTCATCTGCCTGCCGGTCGGGCCCGACCTGCTGGTGGCGACCGATGCGGTGATCGCCGCGGGCGGCGTGGTGTGGCCGCTGCCCGCCCATCTCGACGCGGCCGAGCTGCGCCGGCGCATCCTGGACAGCGGCGCCCGGGTGATGATCTCCAACGTCCGCGAGGCGCTCGACGCGGCCGAGGAGTCGCGGGTGCGGATCGTGGTGAGCATGGCCGATCTGGTGCCGCGGCACCCCTGAGCTGGAGGGTCGCGCGAGGACCGGGGGACGGCGAATCTAAGCTCGTGTCATGCCGTTCGCGCCCAGCTTCCCCGTCATGCTCAGAACCGAGGACGGCGTCCGCATCGACGCCGCGCACACTCCCTCCACCAGCACCGATCTCGGCATCGTCGTGGCGCACGGCTTCACCGGCTCGTGGCGGGAGCGCAGCGCCCGCCGCATCGTCCACGTGCTGAGCCGCTACGGCGGCGTGGTGGCCTTCGACTTCAGGGGCCACGGCCGCTCGGGCGGCGAGACCACGGTCGGCGACCTGGAGATCCTCGACGTGGAGGCGGCGGTCAGGCACGCCAGGGTGGTCGGCTACCGGCGGGTCGCGGTGGTGGGCTTCTCCATGGGCGCGGCGGTGGCCGTGCGGCACGCGGGGCTGCGCGGCGGCGTGGACGCGGTGGTCGCGGTGAGCGGCCCGGCCCGCTGGTACTACCGGGGCACACGGCCGATGCGGCAGGTGCACTGGGCGATCGAGCAGCCGGTCGGCCGGTGGGCGGCCAGGGTGGCCAAGCGCACCCGCATCGCGCGCGGGCAGTGGGACCCGATCCCGATGCCGCCGCACGAGGCGGCCGGGCTCATCTCGCCGGTGCCGCTGCTGATCGTGCACGGCGACGCCGACCACTTCTTCCCGCTGGATCACGCCCAGCAGCTGTACGCGGGCGCCAAGGAGCCGAAGGAGCTGTGGGTGGAGCCCGGCTTCGGGCACGCGGAGTCGGCGGCGAGCCCCGATCTCATCCGCCGGATCGGCAAGTGGCTGACAACTCACCCTTCCTGAGTAATACCCGTCATCCTGCGGCGTACGGATGGAAACCGCCGGGAGAAAGTCTCCGGGGGAACAAAGCGTCGTTGCGCTTGCCGTGGGACATACTGCTGTGGTCGGTCCGTAGCGGTCGCGTCACGCACGGTGCTCCGCCGCCGGCGGGACCTAGCGTCGCGGGGGCGCGCTAGGTCCGCCCGAGAGGGGCCTCCGGGGGGGAGGCCCCTCTCAGGCACGGCCTCAGCCCAGGCGGGCGATCGTCTTGTACTCCAGGTAGCCGTTGAGCCCCTCGGGGCCCAGCTCGCGGCCGATGCCGCTGGCCTTGTAGCCGCCGAAGGGGGCGTTCGTCTCCAGCATGAAGCAGTTCACCCCGTACGTCCCCGTACGCACCTGGCGGGCCACCTCCATGCCGTGCTCGGAGTCGGCCGTCCACACCGTGCCGGCCAGGCCGTAGTCGCTGTCGTTGGCGATGCGTACGGCGTCGGCCTCGTCCTCGTACGGGATGACCGCGAGCACCGGCCCGAAGATCTCCTCCCTGGCGATCCGCATGTCGTTGGAGACGCCCGCGAAGACGGTGGGGGAGACATACCAGCCCTTGTCGCGCGGGCGGTCGAGGCCGCCGACGACGACCTTGGCGCCCTCCTCCATGCCGACCCTGATGTAGCCTTCGACGCGGTCCTGCTGCCGCTTGGCGACGAGCGGGCCGATGCCGGTGGCGGGGTCGGCGGGGTCGCCGACGGGCTGCGAGGTGACCATGCCGGCGATGGCGTCCACGACCTCGTCGTAGCGCTGCCGGGAGGCGAGGATGCGGGTCTGGGCCACGCACGCCTGCCCGTTGTTCATCAGCGAGGCCATCGACAGGAAGCCCATGCTGGCGTTCAGGTCGGCGTCGTCGAGGATGATCGCGGCGGACTTGCCGCCCAGCTCCAGGCTGACCCGCTTGAGCTGCTCGCCGCAGATGGCGGCGATGCGCCGGCCGGCGGCGGTGGAGCCGGTGAAGGCGACCTTGTCCACGCCGGGGTGCGAGACGAGGTGCTCGCCGGCCTCGCGGCCGGCCGCCACGATGTTGAGCACGCCGGCCGGCACACCGGCCTCGGCCGCCCACTCGGCCAGCAGGTACGCGTCGAGCGGCGTCTCAGGCGCGGGCTTGAGCACGATCGTGCACCCGGCGAGCAGCGCGGGCGCGACCTTGGTCATGGTGACGAACTGGGGCACGTTCCACGGCACCACGGCCGCCACGACGCCGACGGGCTCCCTGCGCACGGTGATCGGCCCGAAGATGCCGGGCCGCTGCTCCTCCTGCTCGAACGTCTTGCCCAGCTCGGCGTAGAACTGCAGCATGCCGAGCGGCTGCGGCGCCTGGGCGAGGTTGGAGAAGGTGATCGGCGAGCCCATCTCCTCGGTGATGAGCTGGGCCATCTCGCCCTGCCGCTCGTTGTAGATCGCGGCCAGCCGGCCGATCACCTCGGCCCGCTCGGCGAACGTCATGCGCGGCCAGGGCCCGTGGTCGAACGCCTCGCGGGCGGCGGCGACGGCGCGGTCCATGTCCTGGGGGGTGCCGTCGGGCACCCGGCCGACGACCTCCTCGGTGTGGGGGGAGATGACGTCGATCGTCCCGGTGCCCGCTGGGGCCACCCATTCGCCCCCGATGAACAGCGTGTCGTGCTGGCGCATGACGTGGACCTCCTGCTTGACCGAATGCTTGCTTGCTCCAGGTGTGCCTCAAGGTGACCGAACCATGTTCTGTCCGTGCACGCAAGAGGGGTGCGGCGCGGGGCCGCACCCCTCGAAGGGCTCTAACGCGAGGGGCCGAGCAGGTGCCGCATGGACCTCTTGAGCAGGTCCGTACGCGCCGCCTGATCGGTCACGCTCTCCACGCCGAAGCCGAGGTAGACGGTGTCCTCCGTGGTGACGCCGCCGCCCTCCTCGAAGACCTGGTCCGTACGGAACCAGTTGTTGATCGACGGCGAGGTGCCCTGGGGCGGCGCGCCCACGGCCCAGCCGCCGAGGTCGCTCTCGAACGAGGTGGTCTCATCCGCCGCGCCGTCCAGGGTCACCGTGACGTCGTCGAGGAAGACGCCCGCGCCCTGGGTGGCCCAGTCGCTGATGTACGAGATCGACACCTCGACCTGCCTGCCCGCGTACGGGGTCAGGTCGACGCGCCACTGCTGCCAGCCCGCCGAGTTGCCCGACGCCGCGTGCCAGGCGCCCGAGCTGCCGGTCGGCTCGCAGTCCACGCCCTGGTAGCGCTGCGTGAACGGGTGGATCGTGCGCCAGCCGCCGCTGTTCTCGACCAGGCAGCTGTCACCGACCTCCTGGGTGGTGTGGCCGTTGGCGTCCGGCAGCGTGGTCCAGTCGTCACCGCCCGCCGTCCTGGCCTCGACGGTCAGGAAGTCCCAGTGGAACTCGGTGTCGTACGACGTCCAGAACGAGAGCTCGCCACTCGTCCTGCCGGTGAGGTCGATCGTCGTGGTCAGCCGCTTCCAGGAGACGTCCGCGATGCCGCTGTAGACGTCCCAGGAGCCGGTGTGCGGGTCGAACGGACCACCTGGCCTGCCCCACTTCACCGGGGCCGAGCTGGCGAACCTGGGGAACCGCGCGGCGGGCAGCACCGCGGAGGTGGCCACGAACGAGTTGGTGTGGGTCTGCTCCAGCGTGGCGGCGAAGCCGTCGAACGCGCCGCCCGCTCCGGTCAGCGGGTACGGCTGCCCGGTCGCCTGGTCGGTGCCCGCGTCGTCGAAGAACACGTACGCGCCCAGCCAGTACTGCTGGAAGTCGTTGAACACCGGGATGCAGGGCGGGTCGTCGGGCACCGTGCACTCCGGGTTGCCCGGCTGGTCGGGCTCGTAGTAGTAGGAGCCGTTGAAGTTGGCCGCGTACGACGGGTACTTCCCGGCGTGCAGCAGCTTGCCGCCCTCGTTGAGGTAGTCGCGCACGGCCAGCTCGGTGTCCACGCCGGCCTTCGACGTGGTGCCCGGCACCTGGCCCTCCGACCTCGGGATGATGTCGTCGCCGGTCTCCCACACCACCGCCTTGTAGTGGCTGAGCACGCCGAGCGGGTGCGGGGCCTTACGTCCCATCTTGTCCATGTCGTACACGTCGGTGCTGTAGCCGGCGGCCTTGAGCGCGGCGGTGTAGACGCCGGCGTACTTGGCCTCGGTGCCCTCCTGGGCGGGGCTGGGGCCGGTGACGTCCTCGGCGGCGAGCACCAGCACCTTGCCGCCGATGTCGGAGGCGACCGTGTAGGTGAAGCTGCCGCTCTTCTTGCCGATCGAGGTGAACCAGACCTTCACCTCGTCGCCCGGCTCGGTGCCGGTGATCGTGCCGCGCAGGCGGTGGTAGTAGCGGTCGTAGCCCTTGCCGTACCGCTCGCCGCCCTTCCACTCCTTGGTCCCGGTGGTCTTCGTCCTGCCGCCGTTGACCTGGTAGTTGAGGAAGACGGGGCCGAGCTTGCGCTTGGCGTTGACCTGGACGACCTGGTTCCTGCCGTGGCTGACCTCGAACGGGTCGAGCACGAAGTCGGGCGTCCTGTTGCCCAGGTGGCTGACCGGCTCGACCGGGTTGACCGCCGACTTCGCCACGTCGAGCGCGAACGGCAGGTTCTTCTCGAACTCGGCCTGCACCAGCGCCTCGTCGTCGGGGAAGACGAAGCCGCAGCCGTCGCAGCCCTCGTTCAGTTCGGGCGTCCACGACAAAGTCCCGTACCTGGCGTGGGCGTGGTCGTTGGTGTCGCCGTTGGTGGTGTAGAGCTCGGCGCCCAGGTCGGGGTCGAAGCCGGGGACGGCCGGCCGGGTGTCGTCGCCGGTCAGCGCCTCGTAGATGGGGTTGTCCGCGGTCTCCGTGGCGATCTGGAAGCCGCTCGGGTAGAGCAGCAGCGGCCCGTAGGAGTGGTAGTTGAGCTGCGTCTCGAACCCGACCCGGCGCAGCAGGCCGTCCATGGCCCTGGTCTCCGGCTCGCTGGCCGGGCCTGCGCCGCGGTAGGTCTCGCTGCTCGGGATGCTCGACGAGCCCTCCTCGTCGTAGTGGAAGTTCGTCGGGAAGTTGCGGTTGGGGTCGACGCCGTCGCCCGTCGTGATCTGGCCGTCGCCGTTCACGTCGCGCAGGTTCTTGCGCCACAGGCGGTTGCCCTCGGTGAAGGTGAAGTCGTAGCCGTCGGGGTTGGCGACGGGGACGAACCACAGCTCGACCTTGTTGAGCAGGTCGCGCAGCTTCGACTTGTTCGCGACCACGTACGTGAGCAGCCGCATGTCGACCTCGGTCGCGATCCACTCGCGGGCGTGCTGGGTGGCCGAGTAGAGCGTCGCGGGCTTGAGGCCGTCGGGCAGCAATCGGGCTCCCGTGGTGACCTTGGCGGCGAGGATGTCCTGGCCGCGCAGGGTCTTGCCGATCGACTGGACCTTGACGACGTCCTTGTGGGCGTTGGCGATCGCCTTGAGCTGGTCGGCGATGCCGCCGCGCTCGGAGTAGGAACGGAACACGGCGTAACCGCCGGTGGCCTGCGCCCGCGCGGCCTCCAGCTGGGTCTGGCCCTGAGCGTTGCGCACGGGCTCCGGGCGGTGGCCGAGCTTGGCCAGGGCGTCCAGGTCCGTACGGTCGGCGGTCAGTTCGATGTGCTCCTTGCCGTCCGCGTTCTCCTGCTGGACGACGTCGAAGCCCTTCTCTCTGAGCTGCTGCGCGGTGCCCGGCGGGCTGTCGAGCTCGTACAGCTCGATGCGGTCGCTGGGCGGCAGGGGGGCCACGGCCGCGTGCGCGGGCGGTGTGACCACCACGACGGACGTGCCCAGGCCGAGGGTGACGGCCGCGGTGAGCTTCAGTAATCGAGACACGGTCTGCCCCTTCGCAGAGACGGGAATCGATCGCCATCTCAGACCTTTGGAGCGCTCCCGGGAAGGCCCAAATTTTAGGTCGGGCTTAAGTCGGACAAAAGCCAGAAAACCTCATCAAAGGTGCAGCAGTTCCGTCGTTCGGATGACAGGGATCAAGATCATCTTCTATAGTTTCGGTCCGTCTATGAGGGGAGGGGACGGGTGTGAGGATCTGGCGGCTCGCCGTTCTCGTCGCCGTGCTCGCCGGGCTGCTCGGACTCCCCACCCCGCCTTCCGCCGCAGCCGATCCCTCACCCGCCGAGCTGCGCAGGCTCACCAAGCAGGCGGCCCAGCTCGAAAAGCTCTACCGCGGCCAGCTCCAGAGCCTGGAGGACATCAAGCTCCAGGTGAAGCGCGCCAGCGCCACGTCCGGCACCCTCCAGGCCCAGCTCAAGGCCGCCCAGGAGGAGGTCAGCCGGATCGCCCAGACCTCCTACATGGTCGGGCCGCTCGACGGCCTCCAGCTCATCACGCCGTCCGGCGACCCGTACAAGGTGCTCGGGCAGGCGGCGAACATGGCGTACATGGCCAACGAGCGGGCCAGGCGGGTCGAGAGCATCGAGAAGCTCATCGAGAAGTCCAAGCAGGCCAAGCTCAACGCCAACAAGAAGGTCGAGAAGATGGCCAAGGAGATCAAGCGGCTCCAGGCCAAGCGCACCGACATCGAGAAGCTGCTCGCCAAATACGGCTTCCAGCAGCCCGGCGGCGCCGAGGGCCTGACCCAGCGCATGATCCAGGTCCGCGCCGAGATCATGGCCAACTTCCCCATGAAGTACGGCGTCGGCTGCCTGCGCCCCGGCGACCCCGGCGAACACGGCAAGGGCCGGGCCTGCGACTTCATGATGTCCAGAGGCGGCACCATGGCCGCCGGCTCCGACGCGGCCAACGGCGACGCGCTGGCCGCCTGGCTGATCAAGAACGGCGCCCGCATCGGCGTCATGTACATCATCTGGAAGCAGCGCTACTACGACATCCGCTCAGGCGGCGGCTGGGACCCGATGTCCAACCGCGGCGGCGTGACGGCCAACCACTACGACCACGTTCACGTGTCGGTGTTCTGAGTCTTCAGGAAGTCCCGGTACCAGTGGTACGAGCGCTTCGGCGTGCGCCGCTGCGTCGCGTAGTCCACGTGCACGAGGCCGAAGCGCTGGTGGTAGCCCTCGGCCCACTCGAAGTTGTCGAGCAGCGACCAGACGAAGTAGCCGCGCACGTCCACGCCCTCGTCCATGGCCCGGCGCAGCGCGGCGATGTGACCGTCGAGGAAGGCGATCCGGCCGGCGTCGTCGATCGTGCCGTCCGCGCCGGGGACGTCGGGCTGCGAGCAGCCGTTCTCGGTGACGAGGATCGGCGGGAGCGCGGCGCCGTAACGTGACTTCAGGCCGGTGAGCAGCTCGCGCAGGCCGTCGGGGACGACCGGCCAGCCGAAGGCCGTCGTGGGGTGGCCGGTGATGCCGGCGTCGGTGAACGGCAGGCCCTCGTCCGTGGGGGCGGCGATGCGGGTGGGGTTGTAGTAGTTGACGCCCAGCGCGTCGATGGGGGCCGAGACGGTCTCCAGGTCGCCGTCCCTGACGAAGCCGAGGTCGCCGGTGTAGGCCGACAGGTCGGGGTAGGCGCCGGTCAGCACCGGGTCGGTGAACAGGCGGTTGTGCAGGTGTCGTACGCCTCGGCGGCCCGTACGTCCTGCTCCCGCGACGAGGCGGGCCAGACCGGGGTGCAGTTGTTGGTCAGCGCCACCTGGCGCACGCCGGCCGCCCTGAGCGCCGCCACCGCGCGGCCGTGGGCCAGGAGCTGGTGGTGCGCGGCGGGCAGGGCGCCGGTCATCAGGGCGTGGCCGGGGGCGTGCAGGCCCATGGCGTACCCGAAGGCCATGTGCACGAACGGCTCGTTGAGGGTGATCCACAGCGGCACCCGGTCGGCGAGGCGGGCGGCGGCGACGCCGGCGTAGTCGGCGAACAGCTCCGCGACGTCGCGGTTCAGCCAGCCGCCGCGGTCCTCAAGTGCCTGCGGCAGGTCCCAGTGGAACAGCGTCGGCACCGGCTGCACGCCCGCCGCCAGCAGCGCGTCCACCAGGCGGTCGTAGAAGTCGAGGCCGCGCCCGTTGACCGCGCCCGCGCCGTCGGGCAGCACGCGCGGCCAGGCGATCGAGAAGCGGTAGGCGTTGACACCGAGGTCCGCCATGAGCGCGACGTCCTCGCGCCAGCGGTGGTAGTGGTCGCAGGCCACGTCGCCGGTGTGCCCGTCGCGGGTGCGGCCCGGCTCGCGGGCGAAGGTGTCCCAGATGGAGGGGCCCCTGCCCTCCTCGTCGGTCGCGCCCTCGATCTGATAGGCCGCCGTGGCCGTACCCCACAGAAACATCCCCGGGCCTCCTACCTGAGTGGGGCTCATGTTATCTGAGGTCGGAGATCCTGACTCGGCCTCACCGAAATACGTCAGGATGGGGACATGACCAGTACGTTGCGCCGCCGCCCCGCCCAGCGCCGGAGCGTCGAGCGCGTGGAACGCATGCTCGACGAGTGCGCGCTGCTGCTCGACGAGGTCGGCTACGACGCGCTGACCACCAAGGAGGTCGCCCGCCGCGCCGAGGTGCCGATCGGCACCTTCTACCAGTTCTTCCACGACAAGCAGGGCCTGGTGCGTGCGCTGGCGCGGCGCAACCTGGAGGCGTTCCTCCAGCGCGTCGTCCAGCGCATCCAGGAGACCGGCCCTGGCCACTGGACCGACCTCGCCGACCTCGCCATCGACGTGTTCGTGGACATGAAACGCACCACGCCCGGGTTCGGGGTCGTCGACTTCGGCGAGGTGCTGCTCACCCCGGGCGGGCCCGCCGTCGGGGGCAGCAAGCGGGCGCTCGACGAGACCCAGGAGAACGGCGTCGTGGTGGCCGAGCGCCTGCGCGACCTGATGCTCGGCCTCCTCCACGCCCCCGCGGGCCCGGGGCTCGACCGGGCCCTGCTCGTCGCCGTCGAGGCCACCGACGCGGTGCTCAAGCTGGCCTTCAGGGCCGACCCGGCCGGCGACCCCGGCCTGATCGCCGAGTGCAAGCAGCTCGTCCGCCGCTACCTCACCGACCACCTGCCCTCATGAGCCGGCGAGTGAGCTAGCAGGCCGCGTCCAGGCGGGCGCGCAGCTCGGCGTCCAGCGTGAGTCGCGCCCCGCCGATCGCCTCCTCCAGCTGCTCCATAGTGGAGACCCCCACGATGGGCACCACGCCGCCGCCGATCAGCCAGGCCAGCACCACCTGGTTCGCGGTGGCGCCCAGCTCGCCCGCCACCTCGCGCAGCGCGGCCAGCCGCCGCGTCGTGCCGGGGTGATGGTAGATGTCGGGGATCGGCCGGTCCTGCCGCGTGTACGCCCCGAACATCAGCGTGTTGTACGCCCACAGCGTGATCCCGGGCTCGGCCGCCAGGTAGTCGAGCGTGTCGTCGTTCACCAGCCGGTGACCGGACTCGGCCGGCCTGGCGCCCGGCCGCGGCCGCAGGTAGGTGTGCCGGAGCTGCAGATACGTGTACGGCGTCCAGCCGTGCCCCGCCGAGATGTTCCTGGCCCGCTCCAGCCGCCAGGCGGCCATGTTGCCGGCCCCGATCGCCCGCGCCTTCCCGGCCCGTACGACCGCGTCGAACGCCCCCAGCGTCTCCTCCAGCGGCGTGCCCCGGTCGTCCACGTGCGCCCAGTACACGTCGATCCGATCCGTCCCGAGGCGTTGCAGGCTGCCCTCCACCCCCTTGGCGATCACCTCGGCCGACAGGCCCTCCGCCGAGTCGAGCGTCACGTCGCCCGGCACGGTCGGCCGAGCCCCCACCTTTGTGCTGATCACCATGTCGTCGCGGGTGCCGCGCGCGGCCAGCCACGCGCCGACGGCCAGCTCGCTCTCGTCGCCCGAGCAGCCCTCCACCCAGAACGGGTAGTTGTTGGCCGTGTCGATCCTGGTGCCGCCGGCCTCGTGGTAGCGGTCGAGGATGGCGAAGGTCTCGTCCATGCCGACGGACGTGCCGAACGGAATGGTGCCCAATGCGATGTCCATGGCCCATGACTGTGGAAGCTGGAGTGCACTCCATGTCAACAGCGCCCTTATCCGGTTGACCTGGAGCGCACTCCAGGTGGGATCCTGATACCCGTGAGCGTGTACACCCCAGCGGAGGTCGTCGAAGAGACCGGCTTCAGCATCGACACCCTCCGCTACTACGAGAAGATCGGCCTGCTCGAACGCGTCGATCGCAACGCGGCGGGCCAGCGCAGGTTCAGCGAAGAGGACATCGGCTGGCTCGGCATGCTCCGCTGCCTGCGCGACACCGGCATGCCCATCGCCACGATGCTGCGCTTCGCCGAGTTCGTCCGCGCCGGCGACCACACCATCCCCGACCGCATCGAGCTGCTGGAGGAGCACGACCGCACGGTGCAGGCGCAGATCGGCAACCTTGTCGAGCGCCAGCGCTACATCCACCACAAGATTTCCTACTACCGCAGCGTCCTCTAGCTCCCGCTTTGCGGGGCGGTTGGTACACCTCGAACCATGGCCGGTTCGAGGGCGAGGTGGATCAACGTGCCCCTGGCCCGCGTGGCCATGCTGTGCGCGGTGATGCTGTTCGTGCTGCTCGCGCACATCACGCTGGTGCAGTCGTTCGGCTCGCGCGTGCTCGACGCCGACCCCAGGAACGAGCGCACGCTGATCCTCAGGTACGCCCACCCGCGCGGCGACATCCGCACCTACGACGGCACCACCATCGCCACCAGCCGCCCCACCACCGCCGGCCCCTACCGCTACCAGCGGGTCTACCCCTTCGGCGAGCGGTACGCGGCCGTCACGGGGCACGTGTCGCTGCGCCGCGCGACCGGCATCGAGCAGGCCCAGCAGGCCGTGCTGACCGGCGACGACCCCAGGGTCAAGGTGCGCTCGCTGGTCAGCGCGGGCAGCGGGGTGGGCGCCCACGTCCGGCTGACGATCAGGGACCGCGTGCAGCGGGCCGCCCACGACGGGCTCGCCGCCGCGGGGGTGCCCGGCGCGGCGGTCGCCGTCCACCCGGCGACCGGCGCGGTGCTGGCGCTGGCCAGCCACCCGACGTACGACCCCAACGCGCTGGCCACCTTCGACCGGCTCAGGCTCGCGCTGACCTCGCGGCGGCTGCGCGAGTCGCCCGACCGGCCGCTGCTCAACCGGGCGCTCAACCGGCTCTATCCGCCCGGGGCCACGTTCAAGCTGGTGACCGCGGCGGCGGCGCTGGCGTCCGGCGAGTACACGCCGACGGCCCTGGTGGACGCGCCGCCGCGGCTGCGGCTGCCCGGCTCGTCCGGGTACGTCCGCGACACCGGCTGCGGCTCCGCCCACCCGACGCTCGTGTACGCCTTCCAGTCGCCCTGCGACACCGCCTTCGCCGGCATCGGGCTGCGGCTGGGGCACGACCTGCTGCGGGACCAGGCGGAGGCGTTCGGCTTCAACGCGGGCGTGCTGCGGATCCCGCTGGCCGCGACCGGCAGCCGCTACCCGGTCACCACCGACCGGTCGCAGACCGCGCTCGCGGCCATCGGGCGGCACGAGACCCTGGCCACGCCGCTCATGGTGGCCATGCTGTCGGCGGCGGTGGCCAACGACGGGGTGCTGATGCGGCCGTACCTGGTGGAGGACGTCCGGCTCCCCGACCGGTCGGTGGTGAGCCGGGCGGCGCCCGCGCCGTACCGGACGGTGATGTCCCCGACGCTCGCCCGCTACCTCGCGGCCATGATGGCGACCACCCCCCGCCGCGGCGGCACCCGATCGGCGGCCCCCGGCGTCCGCGTGGCGATGACGAGCGTCCCCCTGGCGGAGGACCACGCCCTGGTCACGGCCTTCGCCCCCGCCGGCGCCCCGGAGGTCGCGGTGGGCGTCGTCCTGGAACGCCCCGGCCCCCAGGCCACCGCCGTCACCACGATCGCCCGCTCGATCATCCAGGCCGCCCTCTCATGACCGCGGCGTCCGATCTTTGGGGTGGGCGGGGCTCTGGGCGCGAAACGTAGTTGATGTCACACTCACAGTGATGCTGCGAACCGCCGACCCCAGCAACCTGCCGGCCGAGCCCAATCCTTTCGTGGGCCGGGAGTCCGATCTCGACGAGCTCGTCCATCTGCTCGGTGTCTCCCGGTGCGTGACCCTGTGCGGGGCGGGAGGGATCGGGAAGACGCGGCTGGCGCTGCGGCTGGCCTCCCGCCTGGGCACCGCACATCCGGCGACGCGATCCGGGGGCGTCTGCCTGGTCGAGCTGGCCGATCTCGACAAGGGGGAGCTGCGGCGGCATGTGGCGGCGGCGCTCGGGATCGCCGGCGACCTCGCGGAGACGATCGGTGACCGCCGGGTGCTCCTGCTGCTCGACAACTGCGAGCCGGTGATCGGGGAGTGCGCGGAGCTCTGCAGGGACCTGCTGAGCGCCTGCAAGGGGCTGACCGTGCTGGCCACCAGCCGCGAGCCGCTGCGCGTCCCGGGCGAGACCGTGTGGCGGGTGCCGCCGCTGTCCGTCAGCAGGCCGGACGACGGTGAGAGCGAGGCGGTGCGGCTGTTCGTGACGAGGGCGACGGCGGCGCGGCCCGAGTTCGAGCTGACCGACGAGACCGGGCCGCTGGCCGAGGAGCTGTGCCGGGCGCTCGACGGGCTGCCGCTGGCGATCGAGCTGGCCGCCGCCATGGTCAGGGTCCTGTCCGTACGCCAGCTCGTCGAGCGCCTCGACGACCGCTTCACACTGCTGGCGGGCGGCGCGCGCACGGCTCCTGCCCGCCACCGCACGCTCAGGGCGGCGGTCGACTGGAGCTACCGGCTGCTCAGCCCCCAGGAGCGCCTGCTGCTGCGCAGGACCGCCGTCTTCCGCTCGTCCTGGACCCTCGACCTGGCCGAGTGGGTCTGCGCGGGCCCGGGGCTGACCGAGGAGGAGGTGCTGCCCCGGCTGTGCGACCTGGTGGACAAGTCGCTGGTCGTCCTCGACGGCGAGATCGCCGGGCAGGCCCGTTACCGCCTGCTGGAGACCGTCCGCGAATACGCACTTGAGCAGCTGGCCGGGTCGGGCGAGGAGGCCGAGCTGCGCGCGCGGCACCTGGCGGCACTGGCGAGGCTGGGGGAGCGGTTCAAGCACGCGCTGGCCCCGGGCGTACGCACGTCGTGGCCGGTGGTCGAGCGCTTCATCAACCTGTTCGACGGCCTGAAGGCGGAGGTGGGCGCGGCCTGCGACTGGGCGATCGCGACCGGCGCGGCGCGGACGGCGCTCGCCCTGCTGGCCGACACCCGCTACCTGCTGATCGGCAGCGGCAGGAAGCTCGACATGGCCGAGCGGCTCGACCGGCTGCTCGCCCTCGACGACGCGCAGGTGCCGCAGGCGCTGCGCGGCCAGGCCACGATCCTGCGCGGCGAGCTGGCGCTGGCGGCGGGCGACGTCGAGCCGGCGCTGCGGTACGTACGGGCGGGTCACGAGCAGTGCGCGGCGGCCGGCGACGAGTACGGCGAGACGATGGGGGCGATCGTGCTGTCCCAGCTCACCGGTGATCAGGCCCTGGTGGATCGCGCCCTGGAGCTGACCGGACGCTCGGGCGACCTGGTGCTGGGGTCGCTGGCCAAGGCCGTCAGAGCGCGGTCAGGGCTGCACCACGGGCGGCTGAAGGAGGCCAGGCGGGACTTCCACGACGTGCTGAGCGTCCACGAGGAGCTGGACAACCACTACGGGCAGAGCCTGGCGCACATCGGCCTGGCCCAGGTGGCACGGTGCTCCGGCGACCTCGCGGCGGCCAGGCGGCACTACGACGCGGGGCTGCGCCTGCTGCGCCACATCGACGCCCGCCAGCACATCGTGAGCTGCCTGGCCGGGCTCGGCAGGGTGGCGCTGGACGAGGGCGACCTGACCGAGGCGCGGGCCAGGCTGACGGAGGCGCTGACGCTCAGCCGCGACGCCGGCCTGCGCGCGGGCATCGCGCGGCGGCTGGACGCGTGGGCGGTGCTGGTGGCGGCGGAGGGCGACCACCGGCGGGCGGTGCTGCTGGCGGCGGCCGCGGTGACGCTGGGCGGGCGGCAGCCGGACGCGCGTACCGAGGACGTGCTGCGACCGGCCCGCGACCGGCTGGGCGAGGCCGTGGTCGGCGTGCTGTGGGCCGAGGGCGCCGCCATGACGGCCGAGCAGGCGGTGGCCTGCGCGCTCGACGGCGAGCTGCCCGAGCCGCCGGCCCGTCCCGTCGTGCCGGTCAGCCGCGACAGCAGGCTCACGGCCAGGGAGCGGGAGATCGCCGAGCTGGTCGCGCGCGGGCTGAGCAACAGGGCGATCGCGGAAGAGCTGGTGATCAGTCCGGCGACCGTCGCCAGGCATGTCGCCAACATGCTCGCGAAGCTGGGCTTCTCCACACGTACACAGATCGCCGCATGGGTGATCGGCAGCCGGTGACGTCTCTACACATCCCGGCGCCCGTCGGCTTACATCGTCGAATGGCCATGTCAGCGCATGTGCGGGGGCATTGTGCACGCCTACCGTTCTTCGTGTGATCGGCCGTGCCGCGCGATCCCCGTCTCATCCCAACGGGGAGCCGCGCAGCCGTTCGGTCGATGACGTCACGCGCCCACACGGGGAGCGGCCTTCTCGGAGGGGTGGGGGCCGGGCCCCGGGCGCGTGACAGCGGGCCCGGGTCGCGCAGGGCTCGGGCCCGCCCACACGTTCCTCCCCGTCGCCGAATGCACATCCGCCTACATAGATCGGTGGATGCTCGCCCGCCGAGCCCGCCGTACGTTGGCGGGCATGAGACCCACCGCCCCGGCCACCGGCACCGTGATCCACGAAGTGTTCCGCCGGGCCTACGAGCGTGGCGACCGGCCCGCGCTGGTCGATCTGCGGGGCGGTCACGTCTACGGCTACCGGCGGCTGGTGACCGAGGTGACCAGGGCGGCCTCAGGGCTCGTGCGCAGGGGCGCCCGGCGTGACCAGGTGGTGGGCGTACATGTCTCCACGGCGGGGGCGCAGACGCTGGCGGTGCACACCGTGGTGGCCGCGGGCGGGGTGGCGGCGCCGGTCGAGGCGGAGGCGGGGGCGCAGGAGCTGGCCGAGCGGCTGCGCGAGTGCGACGCCCGCGCCCTGATCACCACGCCTGACCTGGCCGAGTCGGCGGTCCAGGCGGCCCAGCAGTCGCGGGTGCGTCAGATCTACTCGCTGGGCCGCGCGCTCGACACGATCGACTTCCGCTGCCTGCTCACGCTGGAGCCGACCGCGCTGCCCGCGCTCGACGCGGCGAGCCAGCCCGCGCTGCTGCTGGCCGACGGCCACCGCCTCTCTCACGCGGAGCTGCTGGCCCGGATGGCGGAGCTCGATCTCCGCATCCGCCTTTCCGAGTCCGACGTGGTGCTGACCACGTGGCGGCCCGACGGCGGCTGCGACCTGCTCGCCCTGGTTGCGCTCGGCGTGTCGAAGGGCGCTCTGGTGGTGGCGGCGGGCGGCGGTGACCTGGCGGGCACCCGGCACGACTTCGGCGTCACCGTGCTGGCAGGCCCTGGCGGCACGCTGGAGCGCGTCGCCTGACGGCCCGAATATGCGGAGCTGTTACCGCCCATCCCTTGACGCGGCGCGGCACGAAGTGGGTTGATAGCCACACGTTGACAACGTTGTCAAGTCAAACCTTCGGGGGGATCGAAGGGATGGTGTGGGCGTGCGACGGTGGTTAGCAGCCGTATCGATCACGATGGTCAGCGTGCTGGGTCTGGCGGCCTGCGGAGGCGACGGCGGCGGACAGACGGCGCAGACACCCGCGGCGGAAGGCGGCGGGAAACAGCAGGTTGAGGTCTTCTCCTGGTGGACGGGGCCGGGTGAGGCCGACGGCCTGCAGGCGATGAAGAAGATCTTCGAGGAGAAGAACCCGGGCTACACCTTCTTCGACGCCGCGGTGGCGGGCGGCTCAGGCGACAAGGCCAAGGCGCTGCTGCAGTCGAAGCTCCAGGCCGGCACCCCGCCCGACACGTTCCAGGGTCACGCGGGCGCCGAGCTGCAGGGCTACATCAAGGCCGGCAACCTGGAGGACCTGACCCCGCTCTACGACGAGCTGAAGCTAAAGGACGTCTTCCCCGAGCAGCTCGTGGAGCAGATCAGCGTCGACGGCAAGATCTACTCCGTGCCGGTGAACATCCACCGCTCGAATGTCCTGTGGTTCAACCCGGCCGTGCTGAAGGAGGCCGGCGTCGCGGGCGCGCCCAAGACGATCGAGGAGTTCGTCGCGGCGCTGGAGAAGGTCAAGGCCAAGGGCAAGATCCCGCTGTCCATCGGGTCGGAGTGGACGGTCACCCACCTGCTGGAGAGCGTGCTGCTCGGCACGCTCGGCGCCGACGCCTACAACGCGCTGTTCAAGCCGGGCGCCGACTGGAACAGCCCGCAGGTGACGACCGCCCTGCAGAGCTTCGCCAAGATCATGGAGTACGCGGGCGACCCGCAGGACGACTGGCAGCCGGCCGCCAAGCAGGTGGCCGACGGCGAGGCGGCGTTCAACATCATGGGCGACTGGGCCTACGGCTACTTCCACAACCCGCCGGAGGGCGGCCTCGGCAAGACGTCGAAGACGGACTTCGACTGGGCGCCGTCGCCCGGCACCGAGGGCACGTACCTGTGGCTGTCCGACAGCTTCACGCTCCCCAAGGGCGCGAAGAACCGCGAGGGCGCCACGGCGTGGCTGAAGGTGGCCGCCAGCAAGGAGGGCCAGGACGCCTTCAACCCGAAGAAGGGCTCCATCCCCGCCCGCAAGGACGCCGACCAGTCGCTCTACACCGACTACCTGGCGGACGCGCTGAAGGACTGGTCGAGCAACAAGCTCGCCGGCTCCATCCAGCACGGCGTGGCGGTGAACCAGCCCTGGCTGGCCGCGATCAACGAGGCGGTCGGCCTGTTCATCGGCACCAAGGACGTCAAGGCGCTGCAGCAGGCGCTGGCCGACGCGGCCACGGCCAACGCGCAGTAACAGCCGCTCGATAACGGCACGGCGCGGCGGGCCCGAAGGCGCGGGCCCGCCGCACCCGTGGGAGGTCATTGTTGTGAGGCGGGCACGCTCGTGGCTGCCCGGGCTCCTCCTCGTGACACCGTCGATCATCCTGATCGGCGTCTTCGTGTACGGCATGCTGGGCTGGAACTTCCGCCTGGCGATGACCGACAAGCACGATGAGGTGTCCGAGGGGAAGTTCGTGGGGCTGCAGAACTTCGTGGACATCTGGGACCAGCCCCGCTGGCACCTTTCCGTGAACCACGCGATCGTCTTCACGATCGTCTTCGTGCTGGGGGCGCTGCTGCTCGGCTGGCTCCTGGCGTTCCTGATGGAGAAGGGGATCAGGGGCGAGGGCACGTTCCGCGCGATCTACCTGTTCCCGATGGCGATCTCGTTCGTCGCGACCGGCATCGTGTGGCGGTGGCTGATGAACTCCGGGACGGGGGAGCGGGCGGTCGGTCTGAACCGGCTGTTCGACTGGATCGGGCTGCCGCAGTGGCAGTGGTTCCGTGACCCCGACTGGGGGATGGCCGCGATGGCGCTGCCAGCGATCTGGCAGATGTCCGGATATATCATGGCGCTTTTCCTGGCCGGGTTCCGCGGCGTCCCCGAGGAGCTGCGCGAGGCCGCCCGCGTGGACGGCTGCAACGAGTGGGGCGTCTACCGGCACGTGGTGCTCCCCATGCTCAGGCCGGTCACGCTCTCGGCGCTGATCATCCTCGGGCACATCTCGCTCAAGGTCTTCGACCTGATCGTGGCGGTGTCCGGCAAGCAGATCATCACGGACGTGCCCGCGGTGTTCATGTGGGTCGCGGTGTTCGACTCGCACGACCCGGCCAAGGGGGCCACGATCGCGTCCTACATCGTGCTCAGCGTGGCGATCTTCGTGATCCCGTACCTGATCTGGTCGGTGCGTAAGGAGAGGCGTTGATGACGGCGGTGGCCGGGCGCAGGGCGACGGGCTTCCAGTACGCGCGGCTCGTCGTGCTGATCCTGTTCGTCCTGATCTTCCTCATCCCGATCTACGTGCTGCTGGTCACCAGCTTCAAGCCGCTCACCGAGGCCGACCCCGGGCAGGCGTGGAACCTGCCGCAGACGTGGACGACCGAGGCGTGGCGGGTGGCCTGGGAGAAGCTGGCCCCCGGCCTGTGGAACAGCGTGCTGCTCGCGGTGCCAGGGTCGCTGCTGTCGTGCGCGCTCGGCTCCATGAACGGCTACGTGCTGTCCAAATGGCGCTTCCCCGGTGCCGACGTGCTGTTCACGCTGTTCCTGTTCGGCATGTTCATCCCGTACCAGGGCGTGATGATCCCGCTCGTGCAGCTCCTCGTCGGGCTCAACGAATTCACCGGGCTCCAGGGCGTCTTCTACGGCGGCATCCCCGGCCTGGTGCTGGCGCACGTCGTGTACGGCATCCCGATCTGCACGCTGATCTTCCGCAACTACTACGTGACGATCCCCGACGAGCTGATCGAGGCGTCACGGGTGGACGGGGCCGGCATGCTGCGGGCGTACTGGTCGGTCATCCTGCCGGTGTCGGGGCCCGCGATCGCCGTGGTGATCATCTGGCAGTTCACCTCGATGTGGAACGACTTCCTGTTCGCGGTGTTCCTCACCGGGCCGACGAGCTGGCCCACCACCGTGATGCTGAACAACATCGCGGGCGCGCAGGCCACCCCGTACAGCCAGCAGATGGCCGCCGCCATCCTGGCCTCGATCCCGACGATGCTGATCTACGTGCTGCTCGGCCGGTTCTTCATGCGCGGGCTCATGGCGGGCGCCCTGAAGGGTTAGCTCGGGTTGGCGAGGTGGGCGACGGGCTCGCCGCGTACGTAGCGGGCCACATCGGCGGCCACGATGGCGGCCGCCTTCATCGCCGTCTCCTTGCTGGCCCCGGCCAGGTGCGGGGTCATCACCAGGTTCGGCGTCGTGAGCAGGCGCGAGCCCGGCGGGATCGGCTCGTCGGGGAAGACGTCGCACGCGGCGCCGAACAGGTGGCCGGAGTCGAGCGCGTCGCACAGCGCGTCGTAGTCGAGCAGCGCGCCCCTCGCGCAGTTGACGAGCACGGACCCGGCCGGCATGGCGGCGATCTCGGCCTTGCCGATCATCCCGGTGGTCTCGGGGGTGGCGCGGGCGTGCAGGGAGACGAAAAGGGAGCGTTCGAGCAGCTCGGGCAGCCCGACGTTGCCGGGCACGTCCACGTAGGGGTCGTGGACGAGCACGGTCGCGCCGAACCCTTCGAGCATGCGGGCCACCCTGCTGCCGATCGCGCCGTAGCCGACCAGGCCGACCGTGTTGCCCTCCAGCTCGGGCCCGACCCGGTCGTAGGTGTAGTAGTCGCCCCGCCACACCCCGGCGGCCAGCTCCGCGTGGGTCTGCGGGATGCGCCGAGTGGCGGCCAGCAGCATGGCGAGCGTGTGCTCGGCGGTGGCCACCGCGTTGCGGCCCGGCGCGAACGTCACCTGCACCCCGGCCGCGGAGGCCGCCTCCAGATTGGCGTTGACCGGACCGCCCCTGCTCACGCAGAACAGCCGCAGCTCCGGCGAGGCGTCCAGGACCCGCTTGGTCAGCGGCGCCATCTGGGTGACGCACACCTCCACCCCGCGCAGCGCCTCGATCAGCTCGTCCTCCACGTCGGACGCCTCGTCCACCTCGCCCACCCGGCCGAACGGCTCGACCGGCCAGGGCAGCGTCAGCTCGCGGACGTCCAGCTCACCGGGCACCGCGCTCTTCAGCGCGTCGATGAGCAGGCTGTTCCTGACGAAGTGGTCGCCTGCGGCAAGGACTTTGAGTGTCAACGAACGGCTCCAATCGGGGAGTTGTACTGCAGCATCGCCACCCGTCCCGTACGGGCGTCGCACAGGCGCAGCT
The DNA here is from genome assembly GCF_040677005.1 of Nonomuraea sp. NPDC049421. Classification (NCBI taxonomy): domain Bacteria; kingdom Bacillati; phylum Actinomycetota; class Actinomycetes; order Streptosporangiales; family Streptosporangiaceae; genus Nonomuraea; species Nonomuraea sp. NPDC049421. Next base: position 260,479 of record NZ_JBFAQA010000006.1, on the reverse strand, counting down.
CGGTCAGCGCGCAGTTGTCGAGCCGGGGGAACAGCCGCCGGTACTCGCCGAGCGGCACCCCCAGCAGCCCGCACAGGGCGAGCCTGATGGCGGTCGTGTGTGCGACCACCAGCACCCGGCCTCCGGAGTGCGCGGCGGCGATGTCGTCGAGCGCGGCGGTGAACCGGCCCGCGGCCTCGTACGGGTCCTCGCCCCCCGGCAGCGGGTTCCCGGCCGGGTCGGCCTCGAACGCGGCCCTGGCCTCGGGGAAGCGGGCCTTCATCTCGGCCGAGGTGAGCCCTTCGCCCTGCCCGAAGTCCAGCTCGCGCAGCCGCTCGTCGGTCCGCACCGGAAGCCCCGCCTGGTCGGCGGCGGCCTGGGCGGTGATCCTGGCCCGGCTCAGCGTGGACGCCCACACGGCGGTCAGCCCCGCTCCCGCCGCCCAGGACGCCAGCTCGGCGGCCTGCTCGCGGCCGCGCGGGGTCAGCTCGACGTCGCTGATCCCGGCGTAGCGGTTCTCGGCGTGCCAGACGGTCTCGCCGTGACGGACGAGAACGAGGTCGGTCATCGGGTGGTCCTCTCGCGGGCGTGTGCGGCGGCCCGGCCGTCGAGCCAGCCGCGTTGTTCGAGCTCGGCCACGAACCGCAGGTACGGCTCGCGCGCGCCGGCGTCCGACGGCTCGACGACGGCGCTCGTCCTGATCATGGCGGCCGGGTCGCCGCCTGCCAGGACGGCCATGCCCAGGGCGGGCTCGGCGTTCTCGCGCAGCGTCACCGGGCGTTCCAGCACGTCGGCGCGCAGTCGTGTCCAGTAGGCGCTCCTGGTGGCGCCGCCGGTCAGGATGATCTCCCCGTCCACGGGCGCGCCGAGCAGGTCGAGGTAGTCGAAGCAGAGCCGCTCGACGAAGGCCGCGCCGAGCAGGATGGCGGCGTACCGCTCGACGTCGTCGGCCGGCTCCCCGAGCGTGAAACCCTCGGCGGCGGGCGCCGCGAACGGGAACCGCTCACCCTGCGACACCAGCGGATACGTGACGACCGGCGGCAGGCGGCGGCCGTACCGCTCGGCGGCCCGCCGGCTGAGCGCGTCGAGGTCGGCGCCGGGCAGGTCGCGGGAGAGCACGCCCGCGCCCGTGCTGGACGCGCCGCCGGGCAGCCAGGAGCCGTCGGGCGCACGGTGGGAGTAGACCACGCCGAGCGGGTCGTGGATCAGCTCCTTGGTGACGCCCTTGAGCACCAGGGTCGTTCCGATCACCGAGTTCCAGCTGCCCGGCTGCCTGGCGCCCGCGCCGAGCTGGGCGGCGCAGCCGTCGGTGGTGCCGGCGATCACCGGGGTGCCCTCGGGCAGGCCGGTCTCCTCCGCCGCCGCGGCGCACACCGTGCCGAGCCGGGCGCCGGGGCGTACGACGGCGGGCAGCATGCCCTCGGGCACGCCGAGCGCGTCGAACACGCCGGAAGGCCAGCGCTCGTCGATCAGGTCCACGCCGGTCTTGAGCGCGTTGCTCAGGTCGGTGGCCACCTCATGGCCGACCAGGCGGCGGTTGACGAAGTCGCTCTGGTGGGCGGCGCGGGAGCCTGGAGGGGCGTCGCGCAGCAGCCACAACAGCTTGGGAAGCGCCCAGTTGGGCTGCATGCGGCGGTAGCCGAGGCGCTCCCACACCGCGGCGCCCGCCTCGTTGGCGCGGGTGGCGTCGGCGCGGCGGTCGTCGTACATGAGGGCGGGCGTCACGGCGCGGCCCTCGGCGTCGGTCAGCAGGATCGTTCCAGAGGTGGCGTCCACCGCGACGCCCTCGACCCGCTCACCGGCGGGCACGCCGCGCAGCGCCTCGCGGGTGGCCGCGGCCAGCTCCCGCCACCACTGCTCGGGGTCCTGTTCGTGCCGCGGCCCGTCGCGGTGGCTGCTCAGCGGGCGGCTGCCGGTGCCGAGCACCCGCCCGTCGCCCGCCACGGCCAGCGCGCGCACGCTCTGGGTCCCGAGGTCGATGCCGATCCACACGCTCATGTACGGTCCCTCAGCTCGGCCAGCAGCGGCCAGTTCTCGGCGGTGCCGCCGCGCAGGGCTAGGAAGGCGGCGAAGAGGTCGTCGTAGAGTGCCCTGCGGCCGGGGTCGGGCTCGACGGCCTGGCGCAGCCGTACGTGCCGGGCCGCCGCCTCGGCGACCGACGGCGCCCCGCCCGTGGCGGCCATCCCCACCAGCGCCGCCCCGCGCGCGCCCACCTCGGTGTCGGTGGAGCGGCGTACGGGCAGCCCGGTGACGTCGGCGATGAGCTGCAGCCAGACCGCGCTGTTCGCGCCGCCGCCGCACACCCGCAGCTCGGTCGGCGCCGCCCCGGTCGCCGCCAGGCAGTCGCGGATCACCATGGTCAGCCCCTCCAGCACGGCCCTGGCGACGTGGCCCCTGCCATGCTCGAACGACATGCCGAGCAGCGCGCCCCTGGCCAGCGGGTCGGAGAACGGCGCCCGCTCACCGGCCGGCGACAGGTACGGCAGGAACGCCAGCCCGCCCGCGCCAGGCTCGCTCGTCATGGCCAGCTCGCCCAGCTCGTCGGGGGCCGACAGGCCCAGCAGGCGGCACGTCCACTGCACCACCTCGGTGCCCGCGAACGTGGGGAAGGCCCGCAGGTAGCCGCCGGGCAGCGCGATCGTGATGCCGGTCGGCGGGCCGTCGAGGTCGGGCGCGGCGGCGATGACCTCGGTGCACAGCGTGGTGCCGAGGATGCCGCACGCCTGCCCCGGGCGGACCGCGCCGGAGCCGAGTGCCGTGGCGGCGATGTCGTACGGCGCCATGACCACCGGCGTGCCCGCCGCGAGCCCCAGTGTCTGGGCGGCCCGCGCGGTGAGCCCGGCGACCGGCGTCGGCGTGATCGGCGGCAGCAGCCGCTCGGCCCACTCCAGGCCGAACATGCGCAGCAGCTCGGGCGAGTACGCCCGTTCCCGCAGGTCCATGAACGGCGCCGAGGCGTCGGACTCGTCGGCCGCGATCTCCCCGGTCATCCGGGAGAAGATCCAGCCGCCGCAGGTCAGCATGGCGTTGGAGCGGCCGAGGCGATCGGGGTCGTGGGCGCGCAGCCAGGTGAGGATGGCGTGCGGCAGCCCGGAGGCGGCCGACGAGCCGTTGCGGCGGAACGCCGTCCCGGCCAGGCCATCGCGCGTCCAGGCGGCCACGGTGGCGGCGGCCCTGGCGTCGTTCCACAGGATGGCGGGGCCGGTGGGCTCGCCCGCGGCGTCGACCAGCCAGCAGCCGTCGCCCTGGGCGGTGACCGCGACGAACTCGGCGCCGCCGGTCTGCGCGGCGACCTCGCGCACGGTCTCGGCCACCGCGTCCCAGACGGCGTGCATGTCCTGCTCGGTGTGGCCGGGCGCGGGCCTGGTGACCACGGTCGCGCGGCGGGCCACGGCCGCCTCGGCGCCGGCGTCGTCGTACCCGACGGCCTTGATGACCGTGGTGCCGGCGTCCACGCAGATGATCGCCATCATGCCCTGCCGTGCGAGGTCCTGGACCGGCGCGAGACCGAGTCGACGATCACCGCGAGCAGCAGCACCGCGCCGGTCACCACGAACCGGATGGAGGAGTCGAGGTTGAGCAGCGTCAGGCCGCTGGAGATGGACTGGATGACGATGATGCCGAGCAGCGCGCCGAACGCGGTGCCGCGCCCGCCGAACAGGCTGGTGCCGCCGATCACCGCCGCGGCGATCGCGTTGAGGTTCACGTCGCCCGCGCCGCTGCTCTGGTTGGCCGCCGCCAGCCTGGCCGCGGCCAGGATGCCGCCGACCGCGGCGAACGTCGAGCAGAGCACGAACACCGAGGTGTAGACGGCCCGGACGTTGATGCCGGCCCGGCGCGCGGCCTCGACGTTGCCGCCGACGGCGTACACGGATCTGCCCCACTTCGTCCGCGACAGCAGGTAGTGCATGATCAGCACCAGCGCCACGAAGAAGACGAACATCCAGCCCACGCCGCGCGTCTGCCCGAGGTACCAGACCACGAACGCCAGCACCGCGAGCAGCGCCACGCTCCGCACGGCCAGTGTCGTCGTGCCGCGGGCCGACAGCCCGGCCTCGCGCCGCTGCCTGGCGTGCAGGTAGCCGCCGGCGAACAACCAGCCGGCCGCGATCACCGCGAACGTGTACGACAGCCAGGCGGGCACGAAGTCGAGCTGCGCGAAGTTCACCAGGCCCGAGTCGAACGGCAGGTTGATCGACCCCTTGGTGCCCAGCACGTAGAGCTGGAAGCCGAGGAAGGCGAGCAGCCCGGCCAGCGTGATCACGAAGCTGGGCACCCCGAACCGGTTGAACAGCTGCCCGTACACCCAGCCGATGACCGCGCCCATCAGCACGGACGCGGCGATCGCCACCCACACAGGCAGGCCCTGGCCGACGAACAGCACCGCGAGCACCGCGCCCGACAGGCCGCTGACCGAGCCGACGGACAGGTCGATCTGGCCGACGAGCAGCACGCACACGATGCCGAGCGCGATGACGCCGACGGCGGCCGACTCCAGCGTGAGGTTCACCAGGTTCGCGCTGGACAGGAAGATCGGGTTGAGTGCCTGGAAGACCGACCAGATGACGATCAGGCCCACCACGACGGGGATGACGCCGAGGTCGCCGCCGCGGGCCCGCTCCACCACGTCGGAGAGCGCGCCCCGCAGGCCCTCGCTCTGCCGCAGCCGCTCGTCCTGGCGGTCGGTGGTCACGGCGGTCATGACACCTGTCCTTCCTGTCCCTGCTCACGTTGGGGGCCGCGCTGTGCCGGGTCGCGTTGGGCCGGGTCGCGTTGGGCCGGGTCGCGTTGGGCCGGGTCGCGTTGGGCCCGGCGGGACACCGCGTTGTCGGTGGCGCCGGTGATGGCCGCGATGATGTCCTCGGTGGTGACCTCGTCCACGGCGAACACGCCGTTGTTGCGGCCCAGCCGCAGCACCGCGACGGTGTCGGCGACGGCCTTCACGTCGGCCATGTTGTGGCTGATCATGATGACGCCGAGGCCGTTCTCGCGCAGCCGCTCGACCAGGTTGAGCACCTCGGCGGTCTGGGCCACGCCGAGCGCGGCGGTGGGCTCGTCCAGGATGATCACCTTGGGGTCGCCGAGCAGCGACCGCGCGATGGCGACAGTCTGCCGCTGGCCGCCCGACAGGGCCGCGACCGGCACCCGCACGCTCGGGATCTTCGCCGAGAGCTGGCGCAGCAGCTCCCACGAGCGGGTCTCCATGGCCACATCGTTGAGCCGCAGCGGGCGGATCTCCTGGCCGAGGAAGAGGTTCTGGATGACGTTGAGGTTCTCGCACAGCGCGAGGTCCTGGAAGACCGTGGCGATGCCGAGCCGGTGCGCGGCGGCCGGGGTGGGGATGTGCACCTCGCGGCCCTCGAACGTGATCGTGCCCGAGTCGGGCGGGTGCACCCCCGACAGGATCTTGACCAGCGTGGACTTGCCCGCGCCGTTGTCGCCGACGACCGCCACGACCTGGCCGGCGTCCACGTCGAGCTCGATGCCGGTGAGCGCGGCGACCGCGCCGAACGTCTTGCTGATCCCCCGGAGGGACAGAACGCTCATCACTTGATTCCGAGCTCGTCGCAGCCCTTGGCGTACTCGCCGGTGCACACCTCGGACGCCTTCATGATGCCGCTGTCGAACAGCACCTCCTTGACGTTGTCCTTGGTGACGACGGTGGGGACGAACAGCTCGGACGGCGTGTCGTACAGCGTGGTCTTGCCGGCCGGCTTCTTGCCCTGCATGAACTCCCAGGCCACGTTCGCCGACGCCTCGGCCACGATCTTGATGGGCTTGGAGATCGTGTTGTACTGGTCGCCGTTGATGATGCGCTGGGCGGCGGCGGTCTCGGCGTCGTTGCCGGTGACCGGCGGCACCTTCACGCCGGCGGCCTTGAACGCGGCGATCGCGCCGCCGCCGGTGCCGTCGTTGGCCGCGACCACGCCGACGATCTGGTCCTTGAACTGGGTGATCTGGCCGCTGACCCAGGTCTGGGCCTTCTCCGGCTGCCAGTCGGGGGTGTCGTACTCGGCCAGCAGCTTGAAGCCGCTGGGGTCGACCGCGCTGTGGATGCCCTTCTTGATCAGCCCGGCCGCCGCGTCGGTGGGGGAGCCGTTGACCTGGAGGATGCCGCCCTCGGCCTTCTCCTCCTTGAGGTGGTCGACGAGGGACTGCGCGATCAGCTGGCCGATCTTCTCGTTGTCGAACGAGATGTAGTAGTCGGCGGGGGTGGCCGGGATGGGCCGGTCGTAGGCGATGATCGGCACCTGCTGCGACTGGGCCGACTTGACGATGGTGGCCGCGGCGGCGGAGTCGACCGGGTCGATCACGATGGCCTTGACGCCCTGGGCGAGCGCGGAGTTGGCCTGTTGCTGCTGCTTGGAGGCGTCGGAGTCGGCGTTCTGGTAGATGACCTCGCAGGTCGGGCAGAGCTGCTTCATCTTCGCCTCGAACAGCGGCTTGTCCTGCAGCTCGTAGCGCGTGGACGCGAGGTCGGGCATGAGGAAGGCGACCTTGGCGTTCTGCAGGTCACCGCCTCCCGCGGTGTCCCCGCCGGTCGAGCCGGCGCCGGAGCCGCAGGCGGCCAGCACGGAGGTGGCGAGCACGGCCGCCGCGGCGAACGCGGAGGTCCGCGTCTGAGCTCTGTTCACGGGTTGTTACCTCACTTACGCCAGGTTTCTGAACGCATGCCGTCCCCGAGACAGGGATGCCCGCACAGGAGCGCACACCCTGTGGTGCGGCTCACGTTAGCGCGCTGTCAGAAACTTTGTCCAGCACAGATGTTCAGAGCTGGTGGGCGGCGGCGACGAGCCCTTCCGCCGTGGGCGTGTCCGTGACGAGCTGGTTGAAGTAGCCGCCCCTGGCGCCGGCCACGATCGAGAGCACCTTCTCGGCGCCCACCGCGACCGCGATCGTGTGCGGGATGCGCCGCAGGTCCTCCTGCCTGGCCGCGACCAGCCGCTCGCTGCCCGGATACGTCACCGGCGCCCCGTCGCGGTCGTAGATGCGCATGCACACGTCGCCCACCGCCTGGCGCAGGCTGTCGGCGTCGCGGGGCATGAGCGAGGGCACCATCTGCCGCATCAGCGGCGCGGAGCCGACGCCGACGAGCGCGCACTTGGCCCGCTCCCACAGGTCCATCACCCGGCGCACCGACGGCTCGTGCTGCAGCGAGTAGAACAGCTCGGGGCCCGGCAGGGCGGGCGCGTAGAGGTAGGCGGGCACGCCGCCGACGCGTTCTGCCAGGATGCGGGTGGTCTCGTTGGTCTGGTACCAGGGCTGCGGCTCCTCCTGGCCGCCGACCGCGGGGGCGATGGTCACGCCGGGATGGCGGCCGAGGTCCTCGCGGGCGCACTCGTAGACGGTGGTGCCGGAGGAGACCAGCACGACGTCGCCCGACACCAGCCCGGCGCCGGCCAGCGCGCGGGCCACGCCGGGCGCCAGCCAGGGGCCGAGGGCCGGGCCGTTGGCCTTGGGCACCAGGTGGACGCGGTCGAGGCCGAGCGCCTCGGCCACCTCGGCGGCCAGCGGGCCGTCCGCCAGTGCGGCCGGGCGGTGCACCCTGATCTCGACGATGCCCTGCCTGCGGGCCTCGGTGAGCAGCCGGCTCACGGTCGCCCTGCTGACGCCGAGCCGCTTGGCGATGTCGCCCTGGGTGGCGTCCTCCAGGTAGTACTGCTGGGCCGCGGTGTACATCAGCTCCTGGGGAAATCTGGCCTGCGCCTCGGGTGCGACGTCGGCGGCATTCATGCACGCGCTCCTCGGTGAACAGATTTGCAGAACTGATGCGCAACCACTATAGCCACGTGCTTCCTGCACGTCCCGGGGGACAGGCTAGCCGCCGATCAGGGCGTCGCCGAGCGGGGTGCGCGCGTACACGACACTGCGGCCGGTGCGGGTGCCCGCGATCAGGCCCGCGCCGCGCAGCGCCGCCATGTGCTCGCCGACCGTGCCGACGCTCTGCCCGAGCAGCGCGGCGAGCTGCGTGGTGGTCGCCGGCTCGGCCAGCTCGGCGAGGATGCGGGCCCTGCTGCGGCCGATCAGCGCCGCCAGCCGCCGGTCGGGCGCGGCGGGAACGGCTGCGATGCCCCTGGCCGGATAGACCAGCGCGTACGGCCAGCCCTCCTCCAGGTATGCCCCCACGCTCTCCATGAACGCCGACGGCAGGAACAGCAGCCCCTTGCCGCCCAGCCGCCGTTCCTCGCCTTTCATGCTGTGCAGCTTCACCTCGATCCGCCCGCCCCGCCAGCGCACCTGCTGCGGGCTCAGGTCCTCAAGGGCCGCCTGCCACCCGTACGCCGCGAGCCGCCCCGCCCGGTAGGCCACGTCCCGCTGGAGCACCGCCCGCAGCCGCGGCCATTCGTGCACGAGGATCTCCGACCACAGCGCCTCGTACGCCCGCGCGACCAGCGCGACCACGTCGGGCCCGAACAGCAGCTCCCTGACCCAGGGCGTCACCGGGGGCCGCTCGGCCAGCACCCGCTCGATGTCCGCGTGCGCCCGCGCCACCGGCGTGGCCCGCACGGCGGCCAGCTCCGTCTCGAACGGCACGTCCACGGCCGTCGGCGGCGGGGCGATGAAGTCGACGTTCGCACTGCCCTTGTTGCCGGTGATCGCGCCGGCCGCGCGCAGGGCGGGCAGCTCCCGCGTCAGCCGCAGGTACGTCTCCCGCCACCGCGCCACCCACGCCTGGTGGGGGCCCGCCCGGTAGTGTCCGGCCAGCACCCACTGCGCGTGCATGGTCTCGATCAGCGGCGAGATCGCGAACCTGCTGGCCATCACGTCCTGCGGGCCCACTGCGATCGCCACCACCTTTCGGTTATATCCGAAGAAGTCGCCCGGCGCTCGGGGCGGGCCGCAGCATCGTGGCCGTGAAAGGTGCGACGTTCGGCGAGGTGTTCGCCGTCAAGGAGTTCCGGGTGCTGTTCGGCAGCTTCGCGCTGCTGATCGCCGGTGACTCGATCAAGATGCTGGCCCTGTCCGTGCTCGTCTACGCCAGGACCGGGTCGGCCGGGCTGTCGGCGGCGGCGTACATGGCCGGGTGGCTGCCGTACATCTTCGGCGGGCTCTTCCTGCTCTCCCTGGCCGATCGGCTGCCGGCGCGGGCGTTGATGATCGCCGGAGAGCTGCTCAGGGCCGTCACCTGCCTGCTGCTCGCCTACGCCGGGCTGCCCGTGTGGGCGATGCTGGCGCTGGTCGTCGGCTCCGGGCTGCTGTCGCCGGTGTTCTTCGCGGCGCGGGCCGCGATGCTGCCCGAGGTGCTGCCCGGTGACGCGTTCGTGCTCGGGCGCTCGCTGCTCAACGTGGCCTCGGCGAGCGCGCAGGTCGTCGGGCTGGCCGCGGGCGGCACGTTCCTCGCCGTCGCGGGGCCCTCAGGGGCGCTCGCCGTCACCGCAGGGTTGTCCGTGGTGGCGGCCCTCGTCCTGCGGTACGGGCTGCCGTACACGGCGGCGCGGAAGGCCGGTGAGTCGGGCGCGGTCCGCCAGACGCTGCGGGTCAACCGGCGGCTGCTGGCCGATCGCCGGGTACGGGGGCTGCTGCTGGCCGGGTGGCTGCCGTGCGTGTGCATGGCGGGGGCGGAGGCCATGGTGGTGCCGTACCTCGGCGGGCAGGGGCAGGCCGGGATGGTGCTCGCGGCGGCGGCCGTCGGCATGGCGGCGGGGGAGTTCGCCGTGGGCCGGTTCGCGGCGCCCGCCCTGCGTGAGCGGCTGTCGTTCCCGCTCGCCGTGCTGATCGCGGTGCCGTGGATCGCCTTCGCCCTGCAGCCCGGCATCGGGTGGGCGGCGGTGCTCGCCGCGCTCGGGGCGGCGGGGCTGTCGTACCAGCTCGGGCTGCAGCGGCGGTTCGTGGACGCGGTGCCGGAGGAGGTGCGGGGGCAGGCGTTCGGGCTGCAGTCGGCCGGGCTGATGACCGGGCAGGCGGCCGGCGCGGCGCTGATCGGCGCCCTCGGCGAGGTGGTCGCCCCCGGGTACGCCATGGCCGCGTCGGGGGCGGCCGGGGTGCTGGTCGCGCTCGCGCTGGTCCGCGTGCTCCGCCCGCCGGCCGTTCCCGTCGCCGTGCCGGCGCCTTGAGCCTTGCGCCTTAAGGGGGAAGCCTCAAGGGGGAACCTCGCCCGAGCCGCGCACGATCAGGCGTACCGGCAGCTCGACGTGCTCAGAGCGGCCCGTGTCGCCGCCCAGGCGGCGGAACAGCAGCTCGGCGGCCACCCGCCCCATCCACGCGGGGTCCTGCGCCACCACGCTCACCCCTGGGTCGAGCAGGTCGGCCAGCTCGAAGTCGTCGAACCCGACCAGCGCCACCCGCCGCCGCGCCAGCGCCCGCAGCGTCGTCACCGTGTAGCGGCCGTTGCCGGTGAACAGCGCCGTCGGGGGCTCGTCCAGGGCGAACATCCGCTCCAGGTCCGTACGCACCGCATCGGCCGACGGCGCCCGCATGGCCACCAGCCGCTCGTCGTACAGCTCGCCCAGCTCGTCCCGGTAGCCGCGCAGCCGCTCGGCGGCGGTGAAGATGGCCGGGTCGTCACCGAGGAAGGCGATCCTGCGGTGCCCGTGCGCGATCAGGTGACGTACGGCCTGCCGCGCCCCGCCGGCGTTGTCGGCCAGCACGGTGTCCACGTCGAGCCCCACGCCCGGCGGCCGGTCGGCGAACACCACCGGCGTCCCCGCCTCCAGCTCGGGCCGCAGGTAGGTGTGGTCGTCGCCGGCCGGGACCACGATCAGCCCGTCCACCCGCCGCGCGCAGAACGTCTCGACCAGCTCGCGCTCCCTGCCCGGCTCCTCGCCTGACGAGCCGCTGAGCAGCAGGCAGCCGTGCTCGATCACGACGTCCTCCACCGCCCTGCTCAGCCCCGAGTAGAACGGGTCGGCCACGTCCTCGATGACCAGCCCGATCGTGGCGGTCCTGCCCCTGCGCAGCACGCGCGCGCTCTCGTTGCGGCTGTAGCCGAGCCGCTCGATGGCCGCCCGCACCCGCTCCGCGGTCGCCGGGTGGACGCCTGGCTCGCCGTTCACGACCCGCGAGACGGTCTTGAGCGCCACGCCGGCCGCCGAGGCGACGTCCTTCATCGTCGGTCTCACGTCTGGATCATTTCCTACTCGGGAGGGGCGGACAACGTTGTCAAGCGCTTATGCGAGAGTGGTCGTCTATGTCGCTGAGATCCGCCTTGCTCGTGGCCGGGGTCGCCCTGGCCGCGCTCAACCTACGCCCGGCCATCGCGGGCGTCTCCCCGCTGCTCGGCGAGATCATGGAGGACGTGGGTCTCAGCCCGGCGGGCGGCGGCGCGATCACCACGGTCATGGTGGTCTGCCTGGGCGTGTTCGGGCCGGTCACGCCGCTGCTGGCGCGCCGGATCGGCCTCGACCGCACGCTGCTCGCCGGCCTGCTCGTCATCGCGGCGGGCGTCGCCGTACGCGGGCTCGACGGCGCCCCGCTGCTCTACCTCGGCTCCGCCCTGGCCGCGACGGCCATCGCCGTCATGAACGTCTCCATGCCCGGCGTCGTCAAGCAGCACTTCCCCGACCGGGTCAACCTCATGACCGGCGTCTACGTCTCCTGCGTGGTCGCCGGCGCCGCGCTCTCCTCCGCGCTGGTGATCCCGATCGAGCACGGCACCGGGTTCTCCTGGCGCGGCGTCACGGCGCTGCTGGCCGTGCCCGCGCTGCTGGCGGCGCTGCTCTGGCTGCCGCAGGCGCTGCGCAGGCCGGAGGCGGCCGCCAACGGCCCCCGCCCCTTCGGCGCCGTCCTGCGCAGCCGCGTCACCTGGTACGTCACCGCCCTCATGGGCCTGCAGTCCCTCACCTTCTACGTCATGCTGGCCTGGCTGCCCACGATCTTCCTGGAGGCCGGGCTCCCCGCTGACCAGGCCGGCTACCTGCTCAGCCTGACGAACCTGGTGCAGGTCGGCACCTCGCTCGCGGTGCCCGTGCTGGCGGGCCGGCGCGCCTCGCAGGTCCCGTACGTGGTGGGCGCGTGCCTGCTGACCGTGCTCGGCTACCTGGGCGTGCTGCTGGCGCCCACGACGCTGCCGTGGGCGTGGATGATCGTGCTGGGCGTCGGCCAGGGCGCCGCGTTCGCGCTGGCCCTGCTGATCATCGCGCTGCGCCCCGCCGACCCGGCGGCGGTGACCGCGCTGTCGGCCGTCGCCCAGTCCGTCGGCTACGTGGTCGCGGCGCTGGGCCCGCTGCTGTTCGGCTTCCTGCGGGAGGTGTCGGGCGGCTGGACGGTGCCGCTGACCGTCGGCCTCGGCGTGCTGGTGGTGCAGCTCGTGGCCGGTTGGCTGGCCGGCCGCCCTGCTACGTTGGAGACGATGACTCACAAGCAGGGCCCCGCGTGCTGACCGACGTCCTTCGCCGGCTGGCGGACGAGCGCGGCGGGGTGCTCGGGGTGGTGCCCGAGCTCGTCATCGAGCCCGACGCGTCGTGGACCCCGGTCGCCGAGCTGGTGCGCGAGCCGTACACACCGCTGTCGCGGCTGGTGGACGAGACCGCCGCGCGCTGGAACGCCCCGCGCCACGTCGGCGCGGCGCTGTTCTGGAAGACCTACGGCTACTGGCACGCGCTGCCCATGGCGCTCGGGTGGGCGCTCGACGGGCGGGTGCCGGTCATGCCGTTCGGGGAGACGTACGTCAAGGTGTCGGACGCCGGGGTGACGCTGGCCGCCACGAGCGTGCGGTGGGAGACCGGCGAAGGCGCCATCCGCGAGGCGCTGGAGGAGTCGCAGCGCCCGCTGGTGGCGGCGATCGGCGCGCTGGCCAAGGTGGGGGAGCGCACGCTGTGGGGCTCGACGGCCGAGGCGTTCGCCCACCCGCTGACCACGATCGTGCCGGGCGACTACATGGAGCTGCTGCGCCGCATCGGGCCGCCGCTCGACGGGCTCATCGAGCCCGCCGGCGACGGCTACTTCCGCAGGACCTGCTGTCTGTGGATCACGCTGCCCGACGTGGAGCCCTGCGGAAGCTGCTGCGTGCTCCTGCCCAAGGCCAGGGCGTCGTCAGGCGACTGATCCGACGGGCTGTCCCGCGGGCTCGTCGATGGTCTCGTCGATGGGACGCAGCTCGTCGGCGTAGCTGACCGAGACGCGGCGCATGACGCCCGTGCCGTCGATGGAGTACTGGCCGAGCCGCCACAGCGGCGGCGAGTACGCGTGGATGGACACGCTCTCGTCCACCGCGCCGGTCAGCCGGTGGATGTGGTCGGGACCGAACGAGAACGACCGACCCTCCGTCACCACCGTCTCCAGGTGCTCGCCGCCGATGCGCGGATTGCATTCGAGCAGCGCGCCCTGCACCACGTGCACCGCCCCTGAGGAGGTGTCGTGGTCGTGCCAGCCCGTGTCGTCCTCGGGACGCCAGCACAGCAGCCAGACGTCCACGTAGGCGTCGCGGTAGAGGGAGGCGTAGTGGCGCCCGCCGTCGGCGGGGAAGTCCACCTGGTCGCGCCACTCCTCCGGATGGGCGGCCAGCTCGTTCACCAGGTCGCGCAACTCACGCCGGTCGAGAGTGCGCTCGGGGAGGCCGGCACAGGTGCCCCCGTCCTGGATCCGGTCAGTGCTCACGTACGAGTCTCCTTTCTGTTCAGCAGACGACGGGGGTTGACGACCCGGACGGCGTGACCGGCGGCCGCGCCGAGCCCGGGGTCGGGTGCGGTGGCGTAGGGGGCGTCGGATCCGTTGACCACGACGTCGATGCCGAGCTCGCGGACGATCGCGTCGATCGCGCGCGGGCCGTAGGAGGAGGTCTCCACGAAGAAGTCGCGGTCGACCTGGCCGCGCCCGCCGCCGCCCCTGGCGATCAGGCGCTCGGAGTGCAGCGGGGCGAGGCCGGCGAGCAGCGCGAAGCAGACCCGCAGCCGGGGGTGCCTGGGCCGCACGACCGCGTGGAAGTAGTGCCACGCCGCGTGCATCTGCTGCACGTACGGCACCAGCGCGGGCCACCACGGCGGCGTGCCGGGGGCCGGCGCGGCCGGGCCGGGATGCACGAACAGCGGCAGGTCCCTGGCGGTCAGCACCTCCAGCAGCCGGTCGTCGGGGACGGCGGTGGCCGGGATCTGCAGGCCGGCGAAGCCGCGGTCGAGGTCCTTGGCGAGGTGGTCGGGGTCGAGCTCGCTGTGGCAGGTGGCCGCCCACGCGCCGAACGGCTCGCCGAGCGCGAGCGCGCCGTCGTGGTAGGCGTCGATCAGCGGCCAGGCGTCGTCAGGCGGCAGGAACTCGATGCCGAGCGGGCTCGACAGCGACACCAGGGCCAGCTCCAGGCCGGTCGTGTCACGCCGCTCGTGGTCGGCCGGGTTCACCTCGTAGGGCGGCTCGCCGTCGAGGACCAGCGTCCAGCCGTCGAGGTACGGCGGGCTCGTACGGGCGCGCAGGGCATCGATGAACGCCGGTGTCCACAGGTGCTGGTGCACGTCGATGCTCATCGTCCGCGGCCCTCCTTCCGTTATTTCCTACTCACAATACATGTAAACCGTCCGGCCTGCGCGGCCAGAGGAGTGAACCGTTTCAGTGATACGGTTCAGTGAACCGCTTCACTACAGGGCTGTCAATGGGCGCCCCCGCCACAAGACCGACAAGCGCCGGCGGGAAGACGGCTTCTGTCGGTGTCACGCAATAGGCTGGCCTAATGCCTCGGAAGAGAGCCACGATCCGTGAGGTGGCACAGGCCACGGGTCTGTCGCCGGCGGCCGTCTCCTACGCGCTGCGCGGCCTCCAGGTCTCCGAAGAAACCATGGAGCGGGTCCGCGCCGCCGCCGCCGAGCTCGGCTACGAGGCCGACCCCATCGCCAGAGCCCTGGCCAGCGGGCGCACCGGCATGATCGGCCTGCTCTGCGGCTCGCTGGAGGACCTGTGGCAGCAGTCGCTGGCCGTGGGCATCAGCAGGGGCCTGCGGGAGAAAGACCGCTACGCCCTGATCCTCGACGCGGTCGGCGACCCCGCCCGCGAACGCGCCCTGGGCCGGCAGCTGCGCGACCAGCGCGTCGACGGCATGATCGTGCAGCCCGTCGATCCCGCCGCCGCGTTCTGGGCCGAGCTGTGCGAGTCGGTGCCGGTGGTGGCCATCGGCGACTCCATCGCCGGCACGGCGGGCGAGGTCGTCTTCGACAACCGGCGCGGCGTCACGCTCGCCCTCGAGCACCTGCTCGCCCTCGGCCACCGCCGCATCGCCGTGCTCACGCCCACCCGGCCCAGCACGCCCGACCGGCCCGCCGACGTCCACGTCACGGCCGAGGCCGAGCGGCTCGGGCTCGACATCGAGCTCACCACCGCGCCCCACGACCTGGCCGGCGCCACCGCGACCGCCCACCGCGTGCTGTCGGGCGAGCAGCCGAGCGCCGTCTTCTGCTTCAGCGACTCCATCGCCTACGGCGTCTACGCGGCGGCGGCCGACCTCGGCCTGTCGATCCCCGGCGACGTGTCCGTCATGGGCTACGACGACCATCCGATGTCCGGCCTGCTCAGCCCGGGGCTCACCACCGTCGACTGGGACATCGACGGCATCGTCAGGGCCGCCGTGCGGCTCATCTCGGCGGCGGCCGACGGCGGCGCGCGCCGGCGGCGGGTGGTCCAGAAGCCGACGCTGCGCGAGCGCGGCTCGGTGGCTCAGCGCTCCTGACGTCCAGGCTCCCGATATTCGGGCTCCCGATGTCCAGGCTCCTGACGTTCGGGCTCCTGATGTTCAGGCTCCTGACGTTCGAGCTCCTGTCAGGGCCCGGCGCGACTCCTCCAGGTCCGCGGTGAGCGGGCGGTCGGGGGCGGGGGCGTCGAGCGCGCGGGCGGCGGCCGTGCGCTCGCAGGCCAGCACGATCTCCAGCGGCTCCAGGCAGCGCAGGGTGTGGCGGGCCGCCTGGGTGGCGAACCCGGCGTGGTCCTCGGCCCCGCGCGAGACCACCGCGGTGCCCGTCGTCACCGGCTGGGCGAGGTGGCGCAGCTCGGCGACGGCGTCCTGGGCGACGTACTCCAGGATCAGCATGCCCGACGCCCCGGGACGGTCGGCGAGGAAGGGCAGCCGGCCGGTGTAGGCCGGGTCCATCAGCGTGGCCAGGCGGGCGGCGCTGAGCTGCGCCGCCTGCACGAGCGCCGGGCGCAGCGCGTCCAGCGCCAGCGCCACGGGCGCGGAGTGGAAGTTGCCGTTGTGCCAGGCGAGTGAGCCGGCGAAGAGCGGGTTCTCGGCGGCGGCGTTGAGGTCGGTCTCGATCGCGGTGACCGCCCTGCCGAGCGCGTCCACGGCGGCACCGTGCACCTGGGCGAAGGCGCGGAAACCGTACGGGTCCTGGACGCGGGTGCTCGGCTCGTGCGACGCCAGCCCGCGCAGCGCCGCCGCGACCGCCGCCTGGCCGGGATGCGGGCGCGCCTCCTGCACGACGGCGGCCAGCGGCTCGGCAGAGGCGTCCACGGCGGCGAACGACATGGCGGCCACCGTGATCGCGGCCTCCATGAGCGTGCGCAGGCGGTGCACCGCGATGGCGGCGTCGGCCAGCGTGGCCGCGCCCGAGCTGATGAACGGCAACGCGTCGCTGGAGGCGAGCGGGTAGTGCGGCGGTTCCTTGTCCACCGGCTCGGCGCTGTCCCAGGGCAGCTCGCCGAGCAGGCAGAGCGCCGTCGTGGACAGCGCGGTCAGATCACCGGTGCCGATCGCCCCGTACGTGCGCAGCGGCGGCGTGAACCCGTGGTTGATCGCGTACGCCAGCGCCTCGCACACCCCCGGGTCCACGCCCGAGCCGCCCGCGAGCAGCTGGTTGAGCCGCACCACCAGCATCGCCCTGGCCCGGCCCGGATCGACGCGCGGACCCGCGCCGCACGCGTGGCTGCGCAGCAGGTCGAGGCCGCCGCCCTCCAGCAGGACGTCCCGGTTCGCGCCCACGCCCGTGCTCCTGCCGTACACCGGCCCGGTCAGCTCCTGGGCGGTGGCCCACGCGGCCCGGGCCCGATCGAGGGAGGCGATCGCGACCCGGGCTCCTCCGTAGGCGGCCTCGTGCACCCGCGCGCACGTCAGGCCGGCACCGTCGAGCTCCATGAACGTGGGGGTCAGTCTCCGTCGGGGATGAACGCGCTGAGCACCCAGCTCACCACGCTGACGATGATCGCGCCCCAGAAGGCGGCCGGGTAGAAGTTGTCGACGTGGAAGGGGATGCCGAACTCGCCCGCGATCCAGCTCGTCAGCAGCAGCATCGCCGCGTTGATGACCAGCAGGAACAGGCCTAGTGTCAGGACGATGATCGCGCAGCCGAGCGCCTTCACGATCGGCTTGACGATGGCGTTGACGACACCGAAGATCAACGCCACCAGGAGCAGGACGCCCCAGTATCGGGCCGAGTTCGTGGGGGCGTCGACGGAGATGCCGTCGAGGAACTGGATGGCCACCCACAGCGCCACTGCCGCTGCGAGCGTTCTGATGATGAATCTCACGCTGGTTGATCCTCCCACTTGAGATCAGTGCTCGATAGGGGCGCCGTCAGAACGATGCCCGCCGATCACTTTCCGTAGTCGCCGGGTGGTCACCGGTTATCGCCGGACGACGCGGGGAAGAGGCGTGCAGGGGAGGAACCGACATGGACACGAACGGGCTCGAGTCGTTGCCGGCCGCCGAATTGCACGATCGGGCGGTGCGCTACGCCGTACGCCACGGGGACCTGGGGTTCCTATGGGAGTTGCTGAAAGTGATCCCGGCCGCCGAGGCCGCCAGCGGGCACTCGACGGAGTCCGCCAACGACCTCAGCAAGGTCTCCGCGCTGCTCAGCGACGCCCTCGCGGCGGGCGAAGGCAAGCTGGGCGAAGCGCTGCGCCCGGTCTACCTCGACTACCTGCGTCAACATCCTGACGCCTGAACGCGTGGGAGGTGCGGCTCAGCCCGCGAGGCGTTCCCTGGGGCCGCCGTACGTCGCGAAGCCCGGCGTGGTGAGCTCCTGGCCGTCGTGCAGCACGATCAGCGTTTCGTACGGCCCCTTCCCGGCCAGCTCGGTCGCGTAGCGGCGGGCCTGCACGGGGCCCATGGCGTACATGGCGGTGGCGTACGCGTCGGCGAGCCCCAGGTCGGGGCCGATGACCGTGACCGCGCCCAGCGCGTCGCGCACCTCGCCGGTGTGCGGGTCGAGCACGCGGGACCCGCCCGAGGTGGCGATGCCGAGGTCGTGGGCCCGCACCGTCCTGCGGACCTCGCCCGTACGCGGGTCGCGCACCGGCACCCGCCAGCGCCTGCCAGGAGCGGCCGAGCCGCGCACCCGCACGTCGTTACCCGCCGTGATGCGGTGGTCGCCCGCGCCCGCCTGCACCAGCGCGCGCGACAGGCGCTCCAGCGCCCAGCCCTTGACGTAGCCGGAGGGGTCGGTGACGCCGTTGATGCGGGCGTCGAACCAGCCGCCGGTGGCCTCGCTCAGCTCGTCGCAGCGGTGCAGCACCTCGATCAGCTCGGGGACCTGCTCGATGGTGCCGCCCCTGTTGAGGCGGCTGATCTGGCTGTCCTCCTTGCCGGGGCTGAAGGTGTCCTCGACCCAGCGCAGCCAGGCGAACGCGTCGTCCAGGAGCGGGGTCAGTTCGCGGGCGGGAAGGGGGGTGCGGATGTCGATGGTGACCGGCCGGCCCATGACCGTCTCGACCCGGCTGCTGCCGGGGAACGCCGTCGGGGCTTGTGCAATATGGGAAGTCGTCGCAGACTCGGTGACCTTGGAAGTCGTCACGGACCCGGTGGCCTTGGAAGTCGTCATCTTGCCTCCTTGTCCGTCGCCCACGCTGTCAGATCGCTCGTATGCTCAGCCTAAGCCTTGAGCTCAGATCTGAAATGAACCTGTGACCTGGGCACCGCCAGGCGGGACAGCGCGCCCCCGACGTACCGCTGGAAGCGGCGCGGACCGGCCACGACCACCTCGCGCTCGGCGATGTCGGGGACCTCGCGCCCGAGCCCGGACGCGCTCACCCGCTCCTTGACGCGCGGATCGTGCTCGGCGCCCACCACGAGGATGACGCCGTAGCGGGACTGCAGCTCGCGCAGCTCGTCGGTGACCCGCTCGGTCCGGTAGACCGCGACGGTGTCCGGCTCGCCGGCCAGGCGCTCGCCCAGCTCGCGGGGGTCGAGGCCGGTCGCGATCAGCAGGATCGGCCGCGTGCGGCCGGGGACGCGGTGGCTCCGGAGTGCCATCACGGCGGCTGCCGCGTACAGGAGCAGGGAGGCCACCCGGGTGAAGCCCGTGGCCTGGGTGGTGACGCTGAACTGGTGGGCCACCAGCAGCGCGCCCGCGAGATAGCCGCCGAGCCGCAGGCGCTGCCTGGCCTCCTCGGTGCGGAGGTGGTCGGCGGCCACGACGGTGAGGAAGCCGACCGCGACGAGCAGCGCCGCGGCGGCGTAGGCAGAAGGAGCCGACGGATGGCCGGAACCCGGATGGATCGCCCCGAACTCGGCGATCGCGACGCCGCTCCAGAAGAGGATCGGCCCCTGATGAGCATTCGCCTCGCTAGCCATGTCATCAACCTTGCGGATCGAACATGAAAGCATTCTGAGTAGGGTCTAGAAACATGGCTAACGTGCGCGTGGAGCGGACTGAAGAGGGCGGATTCCGGGCGACCAACGCCCGCGGCGCCGAGGTTTCGATAGGCGGCGGAGACCAGGAGGGCGTGTTCACTCCGGTCGAGCTGCTGCTGGCGGCGGTGGGCGGGTGCAACATCGTGACCGTCGAGCCGCTCACCGCCAAGCGCGGTCACCGGCTGGTACGCCTGGCGATGACCGTCGAGTCGGAGAAGGTCGAGCCCAACAAGCTGGGGCCGGTGACGGTCACGTACGACGTCGAGCTCCCGTCGGAGGAGGCCGGCGAGGTGTTCGACGCGGTCGCCCACCGGGTGCACGAGAAGTACTGCACGGTGAGCAGATCACTGCAGGACGGCACTGAAGTTCGGTTGGAGCTTCCGTAGGTGGATTAAACAGATATTCGACCCCGTTATGACGCGACCGTTGCATTCGTCTCGGTAGCGTAGGAGCAGGTCAGGAGCACTGGCGACTGACCACGAGGACCTTCACCGATGCGAGCGCGGAGGGGGACCGCGGTTCGCAAAGTGCGGGACCGCCGGCGTTTTTGGGGGAAAGCGCCGGCCTGGACCGCCACCGATCGGGCCGGGCAGATTTGGGGGAACTGCCCGGCCCGATCCATGCGTAAGCTCCGATGAGTGAAGAAAGTTCTCATCGACTGCGATCCGGGCATAGACGACGCACTCGCCCTCGCGCTGGCCGCCGGCTCGGCGGACGACATCGACCTGGTGGGCATCACCACCGTCGGCGGGAACGTCGACCTGGAGTTCACCACCGCCAACGCCCTCGCCCTGCGCGAGTTCCTGCGGCTCGGCGACGTGCCGGTGACGCCCGGCAGCGCGGGCGCCCTGCTGCGGCGCACGGTCAGGGCCACCGACGTGCACGGGCCGACCGGGCTCGGCGACGTGGTGCTGCCCGCCCCCTCGCGGGGGCCGTCGGAGGGGCACGCGGTCGACTCCATCGTGGAGACGCTGCGGGCCGCCCCCGGCGAGATCACGCTGGTCGCGGTGGGGCCGCTGACGAACATCGCGCTCGCCGTACGCCGCGAGCCCCGCATCGTCGAGTGGGCCCGCGACTTCGTCATCATGGGCGGCTCGTACACGCGCGGCAACCACAACCCGGCCGCCGAGTTCAACATGCTGGCCGACCCCGAGGCCGCCGCGATCGTGTTCGAGGCAGGGTGGACGGTCAAGATGTTCGGCCTGGACGTCACGCTGACCGCCGCCGTGACCTCGCAGGTGCTCGACCGGATGCGCCCGCTCGGCCGGCTGTCGGACCTGCTGGTGCCGGCCGCCCAGTACTACGGGGTGGTCTCGGCCGAGGGCGGCCCGGCGATCCACGACGCCGTCGCGGTGGCGTACGTGCTGCGCCCGAGCCTGTTCACCTGTGTGCCCGCCGTGGTGAAGGTGGAGACGGCGGGCGAGTACACCAGGGGCATGACGGTCACCGACTTCCGCATCGACGCAAGCCAGGCGAACGCCCTGGTGGCCACGGCGATGGACGTCCCGGCCTTCTGGGACCTGGTGCTGGGGACGTACGAGAAGCTGTCGGCCCGCCTGGCGTAGGGAAGAGAGTCCGGGCGGCGCGGGCACTGTTTGGCGGCTGATACAGTTATCCCTGTTGCGCCGCTAGCTCAGTTGGTCAGAGCAGCTGACTCTTAATCAGCGGGTCCGGGGTTCGAGTCCCTGGCGGCGCACCACCGCAGAAACCCCAGTTCAGTCCGCTGAGCTGGGGTTTCTTGGTTCTCGGAGCGGCTCGGGCGAGGTCGAGCCGCGACCGCCTGGCCGAGGCGGGGCGGGAGCGGTGCCGGAGCAGGGGCCGGCGGCGGAGCCCAGGCCCGCGGGGGGTACGGACGGAGCCCCGCCTCTTGGCCTTCGGCGCCTTGCCGGTGGTCAGACCTGGCCGATCCCGCCGTCGACGGGCAGGTCGATGCCGGTGACGAAGCTCGAGTCCGCGGAGGCCAGGAAGAGCGCCGCGGTGGCGATCTCGTGCTCGTCACCGAGGCGGCCGACGGGCACCCGCGAGGCAATCTGCTCCTTGAACCCCGGCGGGAGGTCCGCGAACGCGGCGGTGTCGATCGCGGCGGGGCTGAGGACGTTGACCCGGATTCCGCGCTGCTTCAAGTCGGTGGTCCAGGTCCGGGCGAACGATCGCAGCGCCGCCTTGCTCGCGGCGTAGACGGTCGTTCCCGGATCGCCCTTGTCCGCGGCGCCCGATCCGATGAGCACGATCGAGGCGCCGTCGGACAGCAATGGCAGCAGTTTCTGTACGGTGAAGAACGTCCCCCGCACGTTCACCCCGAACACGGCGTCGAACGACTGCTCGGTCACGTCGCCGATGTGCTCGTTCCACGTCCAGACGCCGGCGCTGGCGACGAGCACGTCCACCCGGCCCGCTTCGGCCGCCACGACCTCGGCCAGGCGGGCCGCGTCGGAGATCTGGCCGACGTCGCCGAGCACGCCGGTCACGCCGTGGCCGATGGCGGCCACCGCCGCGTCCAGCCGGTCCTGGCGGCGGCCGGTGATGACCACGTGCGCGCCCTCCTGGACGAACAGCTTCGCCGTCGCCAGTGCCAGCCCAGAGGTTGCGCCGGTGATCACCGCGACCTTCCCGCCGAGCTTCGCCATGTCGCTCTCCTTGTCTCGAAAATGAGCGTGCTCTCATTTTTTGTGCTGCTGACTGTAGCGAAGATGAGAGCACCCTCAAAGTTGAGACGTATCGCATTTTGCTACGGTGACCTCATGCCTGCCACGGGGAACCCGCTGCCCGCTCGCCGGGATGCCCGCCGCAATCGCGAGCGGTTGCTCGAGTGCGCCCGGCGCGCGTTCGCCGGGCAGGGCGCGCAGGCCGCCCTCGACGGCATCGCGCGCGAGGCGGGCCTGGTGGTCGGCACCCTCTACCGGCACTTCCCGACGCGCCTGGACCTGCTGTGCATGGTGCTCGAGCCGAAGCTGCGCCACGTGATCGAGGAGGTGGAGGCCGCGCTCGACCTGGAGGATCCGTGGCACGCCTTCCGCACCCTGCTCGAAGTCCTGTGTACGGCCCAGGCCGGGGACCGGGCGTTCGCCGACTTCCTGGCTCGGCGCTTCCCCGGCGACGACCGCACCGAGACCGCGCACGGCGAGATCTGCGCGCTCGCGCAACGGGTGCTGGGGCGGGCGCAGGCGGCCGGCGTCGTCCGCCCGGACGTCACCGGCGCCGACCTCTTCCTGCTGTTGTGGGCGAGCAGCACGGTAGCCGAGGCCACCCGGCACGCCGCCCCGTCCCTGTGGCGGCGCCACCTTCACCTGGCGCTGGACGGGTTCCGGGCGCCGGACCGGCTCGACCTGGGAGAACCCGCGTGGGACGCGGACCGGCTCTGCCGCGCGATCGCCACCGGGCCATCATGGCGGCCATGACGAAGCTTGTACGGGCCGTGGCTCGCGGATCACGTTCCGCAGCGGGCCGCCGGGGCCTTCCGGCGGGCGGAAAGGCGGTGTTTCAGAGCACGCAGCCGTCCTTGCCGAGGTTGTGGAGTCCGGCCGCGCTCTCCGCCATCCGCCGGTAGGCAGGACATCGGGTGAAGTCGTCCGCGGTGCACTCCATCAGGTGCTCGATCAGCGCCTTGGAGGCCGATATCTCCTGTAGCCGGTGTTCCAGTTCCGCGTGGTGCTGCTGGAGGAGGGCTTGGCGCTCGACCTGTCCGGAGACGGTGAGGATCTCCCGGATCTGCTCCAAGCTCATGCCCGCTGCCTTGGCGCGAACGATCGTCAGGACGCGTACGACGTGGTCGCGGGTGTAGCGGCGGCGGCCGTTGACTCTGGTGGCGGGGGCCAGAAGACCCATGGCCTCCCAGTGGCGCAGGACATGTGGGGCGAGGTCGAACTGCTCCGCGAGTTCCCCGATCCGCATCCATTCGCTTGACTTCATGTTGACATTAACTTGCAGACTTGCCTTCACGTCAAGCGATCGCGCTTTATGGAGGCAAGAGATGTTCGACGTCATCATTGTCGGGGGAGGCCCGGCCGGCATGGCCGCCGCGCTGGCCCTGGGACGGGTTCACCGGACGGTGCTACTGGTCGACGCCGGAGAAGGCCGCAACATCGCCGCCGAGAACGTACACAACTTCCTCACCCGGGACGGCACGCCACCCGCCGAGTTGCG
This sequence comes from Nonomuraea sp. NPDC049421, assembly GCF_040677005.1. Taxonomy (NCBI): domain Bacteria; kingdom Bacillati; phylum Actinomycetota; class Actinomycetes; order Streptosporangiales; family Streptosporangiaceae; genus Nonomuraea; species Nonomuraea sp. NPDC049421. Next base: position 236,871 of record NZ_JBFAQA010000006.1, on the reverse strand, counting down.
CAAGCTCGGCTGCGAGGAACTGGCCGGATACCCGGCGCTACAGACAAGGACGGGGACGGTCACCGACGTCCGCGTGCTGGACGGCAACGACTTCCGACTGGACCTGTCCGGAGGTGAAACGGCCCAGGCACGGCGGCTGCTGTTGGCCACCGGGCTGACCGATGAGCTTCCCGGCCCGAGCGGGGTGCAAGCGCTGTGGGGCCGTTCCGCCTTCCACTGCCCCTACTGCCACGGCTACGAATGCACCGACCAGCAGGTCGCCGTGCTCGGCACGGACCCGGCCCGAGTACGGCTGGCGCTGCAGCTGAGCCGGTTCGCCGCCGACGTCACACTCTGCACCGGCGGCCGGCCGCTCGACCCCGCGGCGCACGCCACGCTGGACAATCACGGTGTCGGCGTGCGTTGCGAGGCCGTCGCCCGCCTGGAGGGCACGGACGGACGGCTGGAACAGATCGTGTTCGAGACCGGCCCATCCCTGGCCCGAGACGCGGTGTTCGTCGTCAACGTGCCGCGCCAGCGCTCCGACCTCGCCGCCCGCCTAGGCTGCGCGAGCTTCGCCGACGGGTGCGTGGAGGTGAACGAGTTCGGCCAGACCAGTGTGCCCGGCGTGTACGCCGCAGGTGACATGGCGCGCCGGGCCGGCATGCCGGTGCCGATGGCCGCGGTCATCGCCGCGGCTGCCGGCGGCACCCTCGCCGCAGCGGTCATCGACCAGGACCTGCTGAGCGCCGACTTCGACCTGCCCAGCCCGTTCGCGCAGGCAAGGGCCTGATCACGGTGTCCGCGGATCTCACGCAGACCGCCACCGGCCTCCCGTCGAAGGACGGCAGCAATGTGCCGCTCGCCACGGCCGGCCTGCTGATCGGCATGCTGCTGTCGGTGCTGGACCAGACGGTGGTGGCCATCGCCCTGCCCGACATCGCCGCCGACCTGGGCGGTATGGACGCGATCGGCTGGGTCGTCACCTCGTACGTGCTGGCCTCGACCGCGACCGGAGCCCTGTACGGCCGCCTCAGCGACCGGTTCGGCCGACGTACGGTGTTCCTCACCGCGGTCGCCGTCTTCGTCGCGGGCTCCGCACTGTGCGGCCTGACCCAGACGATGCCCCAGCTGATCGCGGCCAGGACCGTGCAGGGCATAGGCGCAGGAGCGCTGTTCGTGCTGCCCACGATCGCGCTGTCCGAGCTGTACCCACCCCGCCTGCGCAGCCGGATCCAGGGTTTCACTGGCGGCGTCTTCGCCCTCGCCAGCGTGGGCGGCCCGCTCGCCGGCGGCGCGATCACCGACGCCTGGGGCTGGCGCTGGATCTTCTACATCAACCTGCCGCTCGGCCTGCTCGCCATGGCGCTGGTCGCGTTCGCGCTGCGGCTGCCCAGGACCGGCGGGGACGGCAGGATCGACTTCGCCGGGGCCGTGCTGATCGCCGGCGCCACCGTGAGCCTGCTGCTGGTGGCCGAATGGGGCGGCCGCACGTACGCGTGGAACTCCGGCGTTATCCTCACACTGATCGCTGCCCTGGTAGTGCTGGGAGCGCTGTTCGTGTGGCGGGAACGACGCGCGGCCAACCCGCTGCTGCCGCTACGGCTGTTCGCCGACCCCACCTTGCGCGTCGCGCTGCCCGCCACCGCGCTGCTCGGCGCACTGCTCGGCGGATCGATCGTCTACCTGCCCACCTACCTGCACGGCGCCTACGGCATGGGAGCCACCCAGGCGGGGCTGGCGCTCAACCCGTACGTCCTGACGTTCATGGTGGTCTCCTCGCTGGCCGGCACCCGCATCGGCGCCGGCGGCCGGTACAAGCCCTATCTGCTCGCCGGCTCACTGATCGCGGTCCTGGGATTCGCCCTGCTCGGCCTGCTTCAGCCCGACACCCCCTACGCCCTGCTCGCCGTAGAGATCGGCGTGCTCGGCGTCGGCTTCGGGCTGCTGATGCAGAACCTCGTGGTTGTCGCGCAGAACGCCGTCTCCCCTGCGGACCTGGCCGCCACCACCTCCGCCGCGGTGTCCGTCCGCGGCCTGGGTCTCTCGCTCGGCGTGGCCCTCTTCGGCAGCCTCCTCACCCGCGAACTCCAAGGGCAGGCCCCGGCGCCCCAGGCGACCGCCGCTGCCATCCCGGACGTGTTGTTCTGGGGCGCACCGGCCGCCCTCGTCCTGGTGGCGTTGCTGGCGCTGCTGCCCCGAACCGTCAACCGCCCCAAGGCAGGAGAGGCAACGGCATGAGCACCGACAGACAGACAGTCGTGATCGAGGGATACGAGACCCTACGCACTCTGCTGACCGATGCCAGGCTGTCCAGTGCACCCCCTGACGGCCAGGCGGGTTTCGGCGACCGATGAGGGAACGGTCGTCATCATCGATGACCGGAAACCGCCCTATGAGGTTCGGGTGCTCACGAAGAGGCTCGGCCTGGGTGGAGGAGAGGCGAAGAAGATCGCTATTCCCACGATCGACGTGATCGTTTCCCGGACGAGGCTTCCACTCTCCATCATCCGACCGCGCCATGACGACCATCCGACCGCGCCATGACGACGTCACGCCTTCAGGCGGTTCGCCGGTTGCGGCTATGCCGAGGCAGGCGGCGCTGCAGGCACCTGCAGCCGACGCTGCAACTTCTCCCTCTCTCAGCCGGGCGAACGAGGCCGACATTCTTGGACGCATGGAACGATTCGACGTCATCGACACCTGCGTCAAGATGGCCTGGTATGCCGATCAGCGGCAGTGGGCCGAGCTGGCCGAGGTGTTCGCGGACCAGGTGACCCTCGACTATACGAGCCTTGACGGGGGCGAGCCGGCCACGCTCACCCCGGCGCAGATCGTCGGCGGCTGGCAGGCCGTGCTCGGCGGCTACGCGGCCACCCAGCACCTGCTGAGCCACCCCTTGGTCGTCGTCGACGGCGACACCGCGTTGTGCACCGCCCCCTTCCAGGCCACCCATCGCAAAAGTGATGACACCTCGTGGACGCTGGGCGGTACGTACCGCTTCGAGCTGGCGCGCACCCGCAGCGGCTGGCGGATCACCGCGGTCGTGATGGCCGCGGCCTGGAACGACGGCGTGCGGTGAGGACGGGTCCCGTCATCGCCGGTACGGCGGTGGCCGTCCTCGTCGTCGGCGGCATCGCAGTCGTGGCCGGCGGCGACTTCCTGCGCGCGGGTGCCGCCGGCTCCGCCCAATCTCCGCCCGCGCCCGCCGCCTCACCCGGCCGGCCGGACCCGGCGGCACGGCGTGAGCTGAACCCGGCGGCGCGGCGTTACCTGGACGCGGTGGCCGCGCGGGACGCCGACGCGCTGGCCGCCGCCTTCGCGCCCGACGGCCTGGTCGTCGACCTCGGCCGGGAGATCCGCGGCCGCGACGCCATCCGCCGATGGGCGGCCGACGAGGTCATCGGCGGCGTGTACGAGCTGCTCGGCAGCACGCCGCGCGCGGGCGGGGTGAGCATGCTGGTCCGCTTCCAGCCCGGAGGCGTGGGCGGCTTCCGCGCGAACTACCACTTCGACATCACCGATGGATTGATCACCCAAGCGACCTTGGAGTACGCGTGAACGTGAGTTTCGACAGCGACGGCGTCACCCTGGCCGGCAACCTGTTCCTGCCTGAAGGGGTGGAACGGGCTCCGGGCGTGGTGGTGGCGGGCACCTGGACCAGCGTCAAGGAGCTGATGGCCGACCGTTACGCGCAGCGCCTGGCCGAGCGCGGCTTCGCGGCGCTGTCGTTCGACTTCACCGGCTTCGGCGCCTCAGGCGGCGAGCCGCGGGAGGTGGAGAACCCGGCACGCAAGGTCCGCGACATCCGCAACGCGGCCGGTTTCCTGACCGCCCACCCGGCGGTCGAGGGCGACGGGGTGGGTGCTCTGGGCATCTGCGCGGCGGCGATGTACATGGCCGACGCCGCCGCGCATGATCCCCGCGTGACCTCGCTGGCGCTGGTGGCGCCCTGGCTGCATGACGCCGCCATCTGCGAGGCCGCCTACGGGGGCGCGGCGGCGGTGGCCGAGAAGATCAAGGCCGGGCGGGAAGCCCGTTCACGCTACGACGAGACCGGTGAGATCGACTACGTGCCGGTGGTCAGTGCCACGGACCCGCGGGCGGCCATGCCGTACGCCATCGACTTCTACCTCGATCCGGCCCGCGGCGGCATCCCGGCCTGGCCCAACCGGTTCGCGGTGATGGCATGGCCGGACTGGCTCACCTACGACTCCATCGCGCCGGCCTCGCGGATCACCCAGCCCACCCTGCTCGTGCACAGCCAGGACGCCGCGATCCCCGACGGTGCGCGCCGCTTCCACACCGGGCTGGCCGGGCCCAAGGACATCCTGTGGACCCAGGGCACCCAGTTCGACTTCTACGACCAGGAACCGCAGGTGACGGTTTCGGCCGACACCGTGGCCGCGCACTTCCGCAGGACGCTGCGATGATCTTCGTCACCGGAGCCACCGGCAACGTCGGCCGTGAGGTGCTCGCGCAGCTCACCGCGGCCGGCGTCCCGGTGCGCGGCCTGTCGCGGACGGCCGGGGCCGACCTGGACGACCCCGCCTCGCTGCGTCCCGCGCTGGAAGGGGTGCGGGCGGTGTTCCTGCTACCGGGCTATCGCGACATGCGCGGGCTGGCCGCCGAGTTCGCCACCGCCGGGGTCGAGCGGGTGGTGCTGCTGTCCGGCCAGGCCGCCGTGGCCACCGACTCCGCCAACGCCGTCTCGGCCTACATGATCGACTCCGAGACGGCCGTCCGCGAGTCCGGCCTGGCCTGGACGTTCCTGAGGCCGACCGCCTTCATGTCCAACACCCTGCGCTGGCTGCCCCAACTGCGAGCGGGCGACGTCGTGAGCGACGCCTTCGGCGACGTGCCGATCGCCAGTATCGACCCGGCCGACATCGCGGCGGTGGCCGCCAAGGCGCTGCTGGAGCCGGCACACGAGGGACGCGCCTACTCCCTCAGCGGCCCCGAGGCCCTGCTACCTGCCGAGCGCCTCCATATCCTCGGTCGGGCACTCGGCCGCGATCTGCGCTTCGAGGCGCAGACCGACGAGGAAGCCTGGACGTGGATGAGCGCCACCACACCGATCGCATACGTGCAGGCGTTCTTCAGCTTCTACCGCGGCCACATCATCGACGAGAGCACCGTCCACCCCACCGTGGAGAACCTCACCGGCCGCCCGCCCCGCACCTTCACACAGTGGGCCACCACCCACGCCGCCGCATTCAGAGAGCAACCTTCATGATCAGGAAACTCGCCTGGACGGCCGCTGCCGTCATCATCGCCCTGACCGGTACGGCAGGCGCCTCAGCCACCACGTCCGGCAGCGCGCCCATCGACAACCTGGCGCCCGGCCGCTTCCACGAAGCCCTGGATCCGCTGGTGGGCACCTGGAAGGTGACCAAAACCAACTACGTGCTGTCCAGCAAGCCGATCGTCTCCCGTGGCATGGGCAAGAGGCCGACCTTCGATCTCTACTTCACCCCGCCGGGGCAGCGGGAACGCCTCATCGACCGGGTCGTCTACACCCGCAGAATCGAATGATCACGGCCTACAGCCGCACCTTGCCCTGACCGGCCCTGATCACAACCGGCGCCGCCCCTACAGCCAGCCACGTTCCTTGGCGCGCAGGGCCGCCTGGAAGCGGGTGGCCGCGTCCAGGCGGGCCATCAGTTCCGCCACGTGCGCGCGGAACTTGCGCACCGACACGCTGATCGACCGGGCGGCGGCCTCGTCGTTGTCGTGCCGGGTCAGCGCGTGCAGGACCTGCTGCTCGATCGGTGACAGCGGCAGGTCATCCAGGTCACGGCCTCGCGCCCACATGCCGTCGAAGACGTCGGCCAGCATCATCACCACGCCCGGCTGCCGGATCTGCAACGCCCCCGCACTCGCCCGTGCGGGGTCGGCCTGGACGAAGGCGATCGTGCGGTTGACGATGGCCAGGTGCCTCACCGGCTCGGTGGTCACCCGGTGCAAGTCGCCCAGGGCGTGCAAGGTCCGTGCGTGCGACTCCTCGTCCCGGTTCTCCAGCGTGTCCGCGGGGAACAGGGTGCGACTGCGTAACCCGCGCGCCAGCAGCCGTCGGAACGGCCGGTCGTCGTAGCCGGGCGAGGCGTTGATGGCGCGGATCTTCAGGTGCGCGAACTCGCCGGGGTCGGCGGCCAGCAGCGTACGCATGCGACGGGTGACAGCCGCGCCCTCAGGGATGTGCTCGACCAGTTGGACCTGCCGGCCGCTACGGTGCTCCTCCGTCAGCTCGGTGAGCACCTCCCAGGCGAGGGTCAGCTCAGTGAGCTGGCGCTGTGTCTGCTCGATGCGTCGCCGTACCAGTACGTCGATTGCGGCGGCCGGAGGTAGCGCGGTCAGCGTGCCGTCCACCAGCTCAAGCGAACGCAGCTCCGCCAGCACCAGCCGCACGCCGGGCATGACCAGCTCGGCCCCGGCCGCCTTTGGGTCCGCATGGGGATGGCGCAGCAGGTAGCGATAGAGACGCTCCTGCTCGGCGGTCAACCCCAGGCTCGCCATGCTCATCGTCACTCCGGATCTCGCACGCGTGCCCCCTCGCGGCCACGAGGTCTGTCACGCGTTCGCATCTTGCTTGTTCAGCTGCGTTCGGGAAGGTCACCGCGGGCGCTGTACCGAGCGCGAGGTGGGCCGGCCCCACCTTCCATGACCAGAGGGCGCCGTGCGGAAAGACCGGCACCCTCCGTCGACGCCGCTGTCCATCCGGCTCGTCCAGCGGTTCGTGTTCACCGTTCGGCCGGCGGTGCGGTGGCGAGCCGTGCGGTTGTCGCGGTGAGCCACAGCAGGCCCAGCGCCGCCCCCGTGAAGAAGGCCAGCACGCTGGTCGCGGATCCGGCGAAGCCGGCCAGGACCGCCAACGGAACGATCCGACAGGCCGCCGCCCAGCCGCGTCGGCCCTGGCCCGAGAAGCGGCGGGCCAGCACGAAGAACGCCGCGCACAGCGCCAGGTAGCCGACCATGCCGCCGAGCATGTGGACGATGCCGCTGGTGCTGATTGAGGCGTCGGGGCCTTCAGGGGCATCGGCGGGGAAGCCCGCGCCGGGGTCGGCGGGGAACACCGCGCTGACCAGGAACGAGGTCCCGAACACAGCGATGAGCCTGGGCGCCCAGGTGCCGCCGGGCCCGCCGTCGAGCGTCCGCCGCATCCCCATCGCGCCGGCGATGATCAGCGCTGCGGTGAGTACGAAGCTGGTCTCCTGGATCCAGCCCAGATCACCGAGGCTGAGCTGGCTGATGGCGTTGCGGGTGAAGTCGAAGCCGTCACGGAACACGCCCTGAAGGACACCGACCGTAAGGAACAGTGGGCCCGCGGCGATACCGCACCCGAGCAGGAGGCGGGCTGCCGGACGAGTTGTCCGCGCGGGACGGATGGGGGCGGCTGAGGGCTGGATCGTCTGCGTCATGAGGGGCTACTTGCTCCATGGATTACGGGCGGGCCGGTCCGGCCGGCTGGCCGAACGAGCAGTAAGCTTGTCTTTTGCAAGTACAGTTTGTCAACTGAAGTTCCATGGAGAGTGTGCAGCATGATGGGTCGTGAGTACGGACGGTTCTGTGGTCTGGCCCGCGCGCTGGAGATGGCTGGCGGACGCTACAGAAAAACCCCAGCTCAGCACAGTGAGCTGGGGTTTTCGCTGTTCGTCAGGCGGGGCGTTCGTCGACGCCCACTGCGCCGACGCCGCTGGTGAAGATGCCGCCGCAGTAGCCCTGCGACTGGCCCGATGCGCCGGGGGTGAGGCGGACCCATTCGCCGACCACGTCGGGGGCGCGGCCGCAGACCACCACGGCGCGGAAGATCCAGGTGCCGCCCGTCGGGTTGGAGCAGGAGGCGATGCCGAGGTCGCGGTCGTTCTCGTGGACGAAGGTGTGGCAGTTGAGGTGGTTGGCCGCGGCGGCCGGTGACGCGGTGAGTCCCGTCGTCAGCAGCGCGAGCGCGCCGGCCGCCGCGATCCACATCCTTTTGGACATTGCCCCTCCTGGACGAACGATCGAACGTTACTTTCCGTAGTCGATCGTAAGCGAGGAGTCGCAGCCTGCCTAGCGGTAATAGCCCTCGACGGGAGTGCGGGCCTCGTCGTACAGGGCGGGGCCGGACGCGGGCGGGTCGGTGAAGGCGGTGCCAGGGGGCTTGAGGCCGTCGAGCTGCTCGCCCGACAGGGCGTAGACCACCCGGCCGAGGCCCGAGCGGGCGATGGCGCCGGCGCACATGCCGCAGGGCTGGCAGCTGGTGAACATCGTGGTGGCCGCCGCCGTCCCGGGGTCGAGCTCGCGGGCGGCCCAGCGGGCCAGCTTCAGCTCGGGGTGGGCGGTGATGTCGCGGTCGGTGAGCGAGCTGTTGCGCTCTTCGGCCAGGATCGTGCCGTCGGCGGCGGCCAGCAGCGAGCCGAACGGCGGGTCGCCGCCCTCCCGTGCCTCGGCGGCCAGCTCGATCGCGCGGCGCAGCAGGCGCTCCTCGTCAGGTGTCACCATGACCAGCTCCTCATCGGTATGTCGGGTCACAGCAGCCTCTCATGCCACCGCTACGACTCCTGGAGGCGGCGGATCATGGCCTGCTTGGCGGCGGCGAACTCGTCGTCCGTCAGCACGCCCGACTGGTGGAGCCGGCCCAGCTCGGCCAGGCGGCGCAGCACCGCGTCGTGGACGTCGTCGTCGGGGGCCGGCGCGGGCGGCAGCTCGGGCAGCTCGCGGGGCAGGCGGGCCAGGACGGCCGCGGCCACCAGCGCGGTGGTGCCGCCGAAGCGCTGCACGCTCCACGCCACACAGCGCGGGTCCTTCTGCGGCGGCAGGGAGGGCCCGCCGCCCTTGACCCGGAAGCGCAGCGTGCCGTAGCCCATGCCGGACTGCGGCTTCCACTCCACGCCCGCCACGTCGGTCAGCGGGAACTCCTGCGTGCCCATCTTCTCCTTGTCGCTGCCGGCCCAGCCGGTCCACTCGAGGCGGATGCGCTCGCCGTCGAAGAACACCTGGCCGTCGCCGGCCGTGGCGGTGATGGGGACGTCGGGGACGCGCAGGAGGTAGTCGTCGCAGGGGCCGCTGGGCGTCTCGAAGACCCGCAGGGTGTCGCGGACCTCGTCGGCGAAGTATTCGGCCGCCCCGGCCCGCGCCTTGGGCACGGCCAGCCGGTACGGATCGGCCGGCGCCGCCAGCGCCCCCGCCACCACGTCGGACAGCGCGTCGGCCCCCTTGCGCAGCCGCAGCCGGAGGTGGCCGCCCTTGCGCCCGGGCTCGAACGCCGCCCCCGCGATGGCCTCCAGCGGCACCTCGACCTCACCGAGCGTCCTGCGCAGCTCATCGACGCGTTTGTCGCTGCCGGGGACGATCCGCAGTAATTCGCCATTGAACGTCCACTGCCCGTCGGGCACCGCGATCTCGGCCATATTCTCAGCCTAGGACACGCTCGCGGCACGATCACAGACGAAGGAGCGGGATGGAGATCTTCACGAGCTGGCCGTCCTGGGCGCACGCGGAGGGCCCGCTGGCCGCGGCGCTCCCGGAGCGCACCGTGGACGCCCTGCGTGACGCGGTCGCCTTCGCCCGGCGCCGGCACGGGGTCCAGCAGCGTCCCACGGGACGGCCGTACCTCGAGCATCTGCTGGAGGCGCTGGAGGTGGCGGTGCGCGGCGCGGGGCTGAGCGACAGGGACGTGCTGGTGTCGATCGTGCTGCACGACGTCCTGGAGGACACGGCCTGCACCGAGGCGGAGGTGGCGCGCAGGTTCGGGCCCGAGGTGGGGGCGCTGGTGCGGTGGGTGACGAAGCCGCCGGGCGGGGCGAAGGCGGACCATCTCGCCTCGCTGGTGAAGGCGCCGCCCAAGGCCGTGCTGGTCAAGCTTGCCGACCGGGTGAGCAACGTGCAGGAACTGCAGCGGATGCCGTGGCGGTTCCAGCGGCGCTACTACCTGGAGACGGTGGCGTACGTCATGCCGCTGGCGGGGGCGCATCCGTGGTTCGCGCAGTGGTTCGGCGACTGGCGCGGGCGATGGCGGCGGGTGGAGCGCTGGCCGGCCTGACGCACGGGAAGCGGGCCCCGCGTCGAGGGCCCGCTCGCACCGGTGAGCTACGACTCCGCGTGCACCGCCCGCTCGTCGGGCACGCAGTGGGTCATCTTCAGGTTCTCGACGTCGCGGGGGCCGTTCCTGCCCAGCTTGGTGAGCCGGTTGCGGTCCTCGTCGGTGAGGTCCTGGCTCTGCAGCGGCTCCAGGTGGGCCACGTCGTCCGGCGTGATGCCGAGGCCCTCGCCGACGCGCAGGCCGAGGTCGTCCTCGGCGAGCAGGAAGTGCCAGACCATGCGCTCCTGGATGGCGCGGTCGCACTGCTTGAGGTTGGTGACGAAGTTGCGGACGAGGTCGTCGCGCTCCCACTCCTCCATCAGCAGATACCGCTGCCCGGCCTGCGTGTAGTCGTTGGTACGCGGGATCCGCTTGCGGGTCAGCCGGCCGGAGATGACCGGGCCCACCTCGTCGGGGTGCGGATAGTGCGCCTCGCGCAGCCCGTCGCGCAGTGACGGCTCGTAGTTGATGTGCGGGTCCTCGCCGCCGGTGTCCACGAAGTACGTCATCTGGCCGTCGCGCTGGTTGGTCCGGCACTCGGCCCTGGTCTGGTTGACCGGGAGCTGCAGGTAGTTCGGCCCGACCCGGTAACGCTGGGTGTCGCTGTAGGAGAACGTCCGGCCGATGAGCATCTTGTCGTCGGAGAAGTCGAGGCCGTCCACCAGCACGCCGGTGCCGAACGCGGACTGCTCGTTCTCGGCGAACTGGTTGTCCACGTTGCGGTTCAGCACCATCCGGCCGACCGGCAGCGCGGGGAACTCGTTCTCCGGCCAGACCTTCGTGTCGTCGAGCGGGTCGAAGTCCAGCTCGGAATGCTCGTCGTCGGTCATGATCTGCACGAGCAGCTCCCACTCGGGGAACTCGCCGCGCTCGATCGCGTCGTGCAGGTCCTTGGTGGCGTGGCCGAGGTCGTGCGCCTGGACGGCGGCGGCGTCGGCCTCGGTCATGCTGCGTACGCCCTGCTTGGGCATCCAGTGGTACTTGACCAGCCGCGACTCGCCCGCCGCGTTGACCCACTTGTAGGTGTTGACCCCGAAGCCCTGCATGTGCCGGTAGCCGGCCGGGATGCCGCGCGGGCTGAACAGGTTGACCAGCATGTGCAGGCTCTCCGGCGTCTGCGACATGAAGTCGAAGATCCGGTTCGGGTCCTGGCGGAACGTCACGGGATCCGGTTTGAGCGCGTGGATCACGTCGGGGAACTTGATGGCGTCCCTGATGAAGAAGACGGCCAGGTTGTTGCCCACGAGGTCCCAGTTGCCGTCCTCGGTGTAGAACTTGACGGCGAAGCCGCGCGGGTCGCGGGCCGTCTCGGCCGAGTCGCGGCCGCCGATCACCGTGGAGAAGCGCACGGCCACGTCGGTGCGCTTGCCTTCTTCCTGGAAGAGCTTGGCCCTGGTGTAGCGGGCGATGGGCTCGTCGCCGAGCTTGCCGTACGACTCGAAGTAGCCGTAGCTGAGCGTGCCCCTCGCGTGGACGACGCGCTCGGGGATGCGTTCGCGGTCGAAGTGGCTGATCTTCTCCAGGAACTGGTAGTTCTCCAGCGTCGCCGGGCCGCGCGGGCCGACCGTCCGCTGGTTCTGGTTGTCGTAGACCGGGTGCCCCTGCCGGTTGGTGAGGATGGGGCGCTGGTCTTCCGGCTGTGAGCCTTGGCCCGAAACGTCGGTCATCGTGCCGTTTCCTTCCCCGTTGCGTCGTCCTGTCCGCCTGCCCGCGAGGCAGGGACGAAAACAGGGGGAGGAACGGCTAGGCGCGGCGGCTGCCGGGCGGCACGACCTGGAGCGCGGTCTCCAGCGCGGTCGCCTCCTCGGGAGTGAGCCGTTCGAGGAAGTGGACCAGCGTGGCGGCCTGGTTGCCGCTGGCCGCCAGCGCGTGGCGCATCAGCTCGGCGGTGTAGGCCTCTTTGGTGGCGATGGGCTCGTACACGTAGGCCCGCCCGACCGGCTCGCGCCGCAGCAGGCCCTTGGTGTGCAGCTTGTCCATCACGGTCATGACCGTGGTGTAGGCGATCTCGCGCTCCTTGCGGAGGTCTTCGAGCACGTCGCGGACGGAGGCGGGCCTGCGGTGGGCCCACATCCTGTCCATGATCGTGGACTCGAGGTCTCCGAGGGGGCGTCTCATGCCCCACATGTTAAGGCTTGGTCACGTACGCGCTAACGACTCACACCGTCGGCCGGCTTGCGGAGCAGGTCGAGGTCGGACCGGCGGGGCAGGCTCTCCCAGTCGCCCTGCGAGGTGACCGCGAACGCCCCCGCCGCGCACGCCGTGGCCAGCCGGTCGGCGGGCTTGGCCCCGGCCAGCCAGTCGGCCAGCCAGCCCGCCGCGAACGCGTCGCCCGCGCCGACCGAGTCGACCTCGGTCACCTGGTACGGCTCCGCCCGCAGCACCGCCCCGCCGGACAGCTCCATGGCCCCTTCGGCGCCGAACTTGATCAGCACGTGCTTCGGCCCCCGGCCGGCCAGCTCGGCGGCCAGCTCATCGGCGCCCTCGACGTCGGCGATCAGCCGGCCCTCAGCCTCGGTGGCGAACAGCACGTCCACCTCGCCGATCACCTCGCGCAGCCACGCCCCGGCCTCCTCGGGGCTCCACAGCGCGCGCCGGTAGTTGACGTCCAGCGAGATCGGCACCCCGGCGTCTCTGGCGACGGCCATGGCGTGGCGTACGGCCTCGCGCGCCGACGCCGAAAGGGCAGGCGTGATCGCGGAGACGTGCAGGATCCTGGCCGACCTGATGAGGGCGGGGTCGAGGTCATCGGCGCGCAGCCGCGAGCCCGCGCTGTCCCTGCGGTAGTAGCGCACGTCGATGAGGTCGGCGGTGCGCCTGCCCTTGATCATCAGCCCGGTGGGCGCGTCGGGGTCGGGGATCGCCCGCACATCGACGCCCTCGCCGGCGAGCGTGAACCTGATCAGGTCGCCGAACTCGTCGGCGCCCACCCGGCCCACCCACGTGGCCGCGTGACCGAGCCGGGACACGCCGATCGCGACGTTCGACTCCGCGCCGCCCAGGCCGAGGTCGAAGTCGCGGGCGAAGCGCAGCGGCCCCGTGCGGCGCGCCGCGAACAGCGCCATGGTCTCACCGAAGGTCACCAGCTCAGTCATCGGATCGTGCTCCCCAGCCCTTCCTCGAACCAGCGCCCGCGTCGGCGCGCCCCCACCCTAGCGGGGCGCGCCTGCCCGGTTCCGAGGGGTCAACCCTGGGGGCGTTCGCCCAGTTCGCCGGTCCAGCCGGACTCCTCGAAGGTCACCTTCGTGGTGTCCTCGCCCCGCTCTGCCACCGAGTACTCCAGCAGCTTCGCCGTGTCCTCGTCCACGACCAGCCGGAACTCGTAGCCGTCGTCGCTGTCCACCTCCAGGCCGACGCCCGCGCGGCCGGCGGCGTCCTTGACCTCGCCGTCCGAGCGGATGCCCGGCTGGTCGGCGAGGATGCGGAAGATCGCGGCGCGGGTGCCGGGGGTGGTGGGGGCGGTCATCAGGTCGACGGTGGTCTGCCACAGGTAGAGGTCGAACTCCTTGCCGTCCTCGGGCAGGCGCTTGAACTGCGCCTTCAGCCGGGCGGCCAGCGCCTTCTTCGACCGTGGCAGGTCGCCGACGTTCTGCATGGTGATGTCCATGTTCTCGATGGACAGCGGCCTGGGCAGGGTGTCGTCGACGTTCTCGGGGCGCTCTTGCAAGAGCTTGGGCGAGCCCTCCTTGCGCCAGGCGGCCTCGTCCTCCGGCGTGGGGAAGACGACCTCGCGGTCGGTGCGCCTGGTGCGGTGGGTGCCGCCCGCCTTCTTGGGCCGCCAGCGCTCCTCGGACTCGACGACGTACGCCTTGAACGGGGGGCCGTCGGGGTAGACGCGCTCGCGCAGGTCCGCCAGTTTCTTGTTGTACTTCTCGTTGATCGCGATCAGCTCGTCGTCCTCGGCGCCGGTCCTGTCGATCTCGGCCTGCTCCTGGCGCTGGAGCTTGCTCACCCCGTCCCAGAACTCCTTGGGCCAGTAGCCGGTGGGGGAGGTCGTGCGCTGGCGGACGTACCAGTAGGCGCCGGACGTGGGCCGCTCGCGCAGCGCGGTGTCGGCGGCGGCGAGCAGGAAGGCGCGGGCGTCGATCCTGGTGGCCGGCGACGCCCCAGGGTCGCCGGACGGGACCTGCCGGGCGGCCGGGGTGCTCGCGGGCGGGGCGGCCGGGGGCGGGGTGACGAGCACGCCGGTGGCGGCGACGGCGGCGCCCGCGGCGATCGCGCCGGCCGCCAGCAGGAACACGGGACGGCGGGCCGGGCGCCGGTCGTCGGCGAACGCGCGGGCCAGGTCCGCGCCGCGGCGCCGCTCGTAGCTGTCCTCGGCGAGTTCGTCGAGCTTGTCGGGCTTGAGCCGGGCGAACGTACGATCGGTCATGTTCTCCCCCTGTGGGTGGTCTTGCGCACGTCAGCTCTCCTCGGCGAATCGGCTGCGCGGCGGTCGTGCCGGTGACCGGGCGGCCTGGCGGCTGAGGGTGCCGCTGAGCCGCTTGCGCGCCCGGTGCAGCCGGACGTTGAACGTCCGCGCCGAGCAGCCCATGACGGTCGCTGCCTGGTCGGGCGTCAGGCCGTACCAGGTGGCCAGGATCATCGCCTCCACGTCCTTCTCCGGAAGGGCGCGCAGGGCGGAGACCGCCTGCTCACGGTCCACCACGTGCTCGGCGACGTCCCAGGCGAGGTGCTCGTGCTCGCTGGTCAGCGCGGCGATCCGCTCGACCAGGTCCTGCCGCCGGTGCCGTACCTGACGTTGCTTGGCGAGTTTGTTGCGGGCGACGCCTAGCAGCCAGGGCAGCACCTGCTCGGGCGGTTCGTCGAGCCGCCGCCAGGCCACGAGGAACGTCTCGCTGCACACGTCCTCCGCCACGGCCTGCTCGACGCGGAGCAGCACGTAGCCCAGCACGTTCCGGTAGTACCGGTCGTACAGCGCGGTGAATCGCTCTTTGGGATCGTCCACACCCAGTAGTCCCGGCGGCGGTCTCTCGATTACCACGGGAGGCGAGGATTCCTCAGAGACCGGCGAGGAGCGCCGCGGTCTCCTGCTGCTCCGGCACGCCGATGCCGGTGAACAGGGCGTGGGCCTGGGCCCACAGGCGGGCCGCCCGGCCGTCGTCGCCCGCCCTGCTGCGGGCGTTCCCGAGCGTGGTCAGGGCGCGGGCGTGCTGCAGCGGCTGTCCCGACCTGCGGGCGTGCCGCAGCGCCCGCTCGCACTCACGTACGCACGACTCGGTGTCGCCGGACGCCAGGTGGCCGGCGGCGCGCAGGATGTGCGCCCGGGGCAGGTCGAGCGGGTTGGCGGTGCGCGCCAGCTCCAGCGCGTGACCCGCGTCCAGCATGGCGTCGGCGTGCCTGCCCTGGCGCAGCCGGACCTCCGCGCGTTCCAGCAGCACCTGGTCGAGGTCCATGCCGGTGTCCTCGGCGAGCCTGGCCGCCGTGTCGAGACGCGCCAGCGCGGCCTCCACCCGGCCGAGCCCGGTCTCGGCGGCGGCGGTGCCGGCGAGCGAGGCGATCTGGCAGCGCCGGTTCTCGACCTCGTGCGCGAGGCCGAGCGCGCGGGCGAAGGCGTCGATCGCGCGTACGTGGTCGCCGGCGTCGCGGTGCACCCAGCCGTACGTCTCGTACGTGACCGCCTCGGCGTAGAGCAGGCCCGCCCCCTGGGCCAGGGCCAGCGCCTCGTCCAGGTGGCCGAGCGCGTCGGCGAACCTGGCCTGCCGCTGCCGGACGAGCGCCAGGTTGACCAGCGTCAGCGTCCGCAGATGTGTGTCCTCGGGCCGGCCCGTGAGCGCGAGGCAGGCCAGCAGCGACTCCTCCGCCTGGTCGAGGTGGGCGAGCTTGAGGTGGGCGGAGGCCAGGTTGTTGAGCACCCGCGCCTCGCCGCGTACCAGGCCGAGCGAGCGGTTGATCTTCGCGGCCCGCCGGTAGAGCGGGATGGCCCGGCGCGGCTCGCCGAGCTGCTTGCGCGCCACGCCGAGGGCCTGCAGCACCGCCGCCTCCTGCTGCGGCCAGTCCGTGCGGCGGCACAGCTCCTGTGCCCGCCCGAGGTAGCCGAGCGCGCCCTTGAGGTCGGCGACGAGCAGGCGGGCCCGGCCGATCGAGTGGCACATCGCCGCCTGTCCGCGCAGGTCGCCGGCGCGTTCCGCGGCGGCGAGCGCGGTCTCGGCCAGACGCAGCCACTCCACGCGGCTGCGCCGGTACTGCAGCAGCACGTCGGTCAGCGCCTCGACCAGCAGCCAGGCGTACGGCGGCGTGCCGGAGGCGATCACCCCGGCCAGGTTGTCCCACTCGACGTCCAGCCAGGCGAGCGCCTCCTCCCGCCCGGTGAAGGCCACGGGTTCGCCTGGGGTCTCCGGTACCTCGAAACCGGCCGCCGTGAGCGCGCCCGCGGCGGTGCGCAGGTAGTGGTCGTACAGGCGCCGGAGAGCGGCCTCCCGGTCGGCGGCGGAGTCCTCGGCGAGGCCGAGCTGGGCCGCGTACTCCCACACCAGGTCGTGCGCGGCGAAACGGTCGGGGCCGACCTCCTCGATCAGGTGGATGCGCGCCGCCGTGCCGAGCAGCACCGCCGCCTGCTCAGGCGTGGTGTCGGCCAGGGCGGCGACCGCCGCGGCCGACACGCCGGCCCCCTGCGCCAGGCCGAGCAGGCGGAACACCCGCCGCGCCGGCGAGGGCAGCGCCCGGTACGACAGATCGAGCGCCGCCCGCACCGCCACGCTCTCGTCGCCGTCCACCCGCAGGCGCACCAGCCGCCCCCGGTCGGCGAGCTCGCGCACGTAGTCGCCGATCCTGCGGTGCTCGTGGTCGCCGATCCAGGACATGGCGATGGACAGCGCGAGCGGCAGGCGGCCGCAGAGCGCGACCAGCTCCCGCGACGCCTCCGACTCGCGCGACAGCCGCTCCTCGCCGACGCCCGCCGAGATCAGCCGCAGCGCCTCGTCCTGCTCCAGCACGCCGAGCGTGACGCGTTCGACGCCGTCCAGGGCGACCAGGCCGCCCAGCCGGTTCCTGCTGGTGATGACGACGCGGCAGCCGGGGTCGCCGGGCAGCAGCGGGCGTACCTGGTCGGGCTCTGCGACGTCGTCCAGCACCAGCAGCACCCGCCGGCCCGCGAGCAGCGAGCGGTAGAGCGCGACCTGCGCGTCCAGCTCGACGGGGATGTCCTTGGCCGCCTGCCCCAGCCCCTGCAGCAGCAGCGGCAGCGCCTCGGCGGGCGTCATCGGCGCACGCCGGTCGAAGCCCCGCAGGTCGAGGAAGAGCTGCCCACCGGGGAACCGGTCCGCCCGCCGGTGCGCCCACCGCAGCGCCAGCGCCGTCTTGCCGACGCCCGCCGGCCCGGCCACGAGCGTCACCCGGCCGTCGTCCATGCGCCGCAGCTCCGCCTCGCGGCCGACGAAGTGGCCGGTGACGGGCGGGAGCTGGCGGGGGACCGGCGCTATTGGCTCGTCCGCCTGCTCTCCTGGCGGCTCTCCCGGCGGCTCTCCCGGCGGCTCGGCCTGGGAGGTCTCGGCCAGCAGGCGCTGGTGCAGCGCCTGCAGGTCCTTGCCCGGTTCCACACCGACCTCGCGGACGAGCCGGTCGCGGAACTCCCGGTAGACGCGCAGCGCCTCGGGCAGGCGTCCGTCGCGGTGCAGCGCCAGCATGAGCAGCCCGTACGGCCGCTCCCGCAGCGGCTGCTCGGCCACCAGCCTGCTCAGCCCGGCCACGACCGCCTGATGGCGGCCCAGCTCCAGCTGGGCCCGCGCGCGGCCCTCGATCGCCTGGATGCGCAGCTCGTCGAGCCGGTGCCGCTCCGCCGCCGCGACGGGCCCGCCCAGATCCGGGTACGGGTCGCCGCGCCACAGATCGAGCGCCCTGTCGTACGCGGCGACGGCGTCCTCGGGCGCCGCGCCGCCCGCCTGCCCGACCAGGGCGCCGAACGCGTCGGCGTCCACCTCGACGGCGCCCTCGGGGATCAGGTAGCCGGGACTCCTGGTGACGATCGCCTCGCCGAGCGCCCTGCGCAGCTCCGTGACCAGCGCCCGCACCCGGGGCGCCGCCGACGGCGGCGGGTCGGCGCCCCAGAGCCGCTCGGCCAGCCGCTCCACCGAGACCACGCACCCGGCGTCGAGCAGCAGGGCGGCGAGCAACGCGCGCTGCCTGCCGGTCAGGCGCACCGCCTCGCCGTCCACGACGGTCTCCAGGGGACCGAGGAGGAGGACGCGGACAGCCTTACGCACAACCGCAGACGCTAGTGCAGTGCCCATTGAGGGATCAATCGGACCCACCGCCGTTCGTTGCGGGATCCATGCGGCGTCCATACAGCCTCCATGCGGCCGGCTGTCAAAGTGCGTCCAGCACTCCCGTCAAGATTGGGCGCTGTAGAACCGATGAGGCCGCGACTGAAGACCCTCGCCCGCGAGCGCGTCGGGCACGAGCTCAGGCTCGTGTACGACCCCCGCGACCGGCTGGTCCTCACCGACCCTGAGGGGACGGTGGAGAAGCTCCTCGACCTCCTGGAAGAGGGCGGCAGGACGGTCGGGGAACTCGCCGCCGAGCTGTCCCTGCCGGTCTCCGACGTCTCCGCCGCCGTCAAGGCCCTGGACGCGGAGCGGCTGCTCGAGGACGGCGACCACCTCGGCCTGCTCGGCCAGGAAGACGCCGAGCGCCACTTCAGCAACCTGGCCTTCTTCGAGTCGTTCGGCACCCTGGACCGCAGCCGCGAGGACGTGCTGCGCCGGCTGCGCGAGTCGCACGTGCTGGTGCTCGGCACCGGCGGCCTCAACTCCAACACCATCCCCCACCTCGCCGGGCTCGGCGTCGGCAGGATGACCCTGCTCGACCGCGACACCGTGGACCCGCGCAACTTCGCCCGCCAGTACCTCTACCGGTGGGACGACGTCGGCGCGCGCAAGGTGGAGCGCGCCGCCGACTGGGTCCGCGCGTTCGACCCCTCCATCGAGGTCGAGACCGTCGACATGGGCGTGGAGAGCCCCGAGCAGCTCGACGAGCTCGTCGGCCGCACCCGCCCCGACGTGGTGGCCTCCGGCATCGACCGGCCGACCCAGATCGACCTGTGGGTGAACGCGGCCTGCGTGCGGCACGGGGTGCCGTTCGTGCGGGGCGGCATGTGGGTGACCTCGGGGACCGTGTGGTCCGTCCAGCCGGGCGTCAGCGCCTGCCGGGCCTGCGTGCCGCCGAGCGCCGACCCCGACACGCCCGACCTCGCCGCGATCCGCCTCTACCGGGACGGGCCCCGCCCGAACCGCGGCATCGGGCCCGTCGCCGGGCTGCTCGGCGCGTACGGGGCGTTCGAGGTCCTGCGCTACCTCACCGGTTTCGAGCCGCCGGCCTACGCGGGCCGGCCGCTCATCATCGACTTCGCGGGCGGGTGCGCCACCAGCCGCACCGAATGGACCCGCGATCCCGGCTGTGAAGTGTGCGGAGGGAGGTGACCCATGAAGATCGAGATCGTGCGCATCGAGAACACCCGTCTGACCGTCGACGCGGACCCGGGTTCCGACAGCTGAAGTATCGGGGCCGCGCCACTCTCCGGTGTGCGGCGCGGCCCCTCACTCACGTTCTGAGGTGGTGAAGACCGATGACCGCGGCCACGGACGCCGGCCTGCGCGAGCGAGCCGCGCGGCTGACCGTCACCTTCGACGGCGAGGCCTGGGTGCTGGGCCGGCCGGACCTGGGAGTTTTCGTCGCGGTGCCGGAGCCCGGTGCGATCTTCATCACCACCCTGCAGGAGACGGGCTCGGTCACCGAGGCCACCGAGCGGGCGAGCGAGAAGGCCGGCGAGCAGGTCGACGGCGGCGACTTCATCGAGGGGCTCACCGCAGCGGGCCTCCTCGACCCGGCCGCCGCTCAGGACGACGACGACACCGCGGAACGCGGCCGCCGGATCAGGTGGATCGAGGGCATCAGCCCCCAGGCCGCCGCCCGCCTGTTCGGGCGTACCGGCTGGTCGGTGTACGCGGCGGCGCTGGTCTTCGCGCTCGCCGTCCTCGTGGCCCGCCCCGACCTGCGGCCCTCCTGGCAGGACGCGTGGTTCCTGCCCAGCATGGGCCTGTCCGTGCTCGGCTGGCTCGTGCTGGGGATCGCGTTCGGCGCGCTGCACGAGGCATGGCACTGGCTCGCCGGGCGGGCCGTCGGGGTGCCCGCCACGTTCCGCGTCAGCTACCGGGGCATGTACATCGTCTACGAGACCGACCTGACCCAGATCGTCGCGGTGCCGCGTGACCGCCGGCACGGCGTCTATCTCGCCGGGATGGCCGTCGAGGTGGTGGTCGTCGCCGTCGCGCTGGGCCTGCGGATGATCGTCCCGCCCGGCCTGCCGGACGATGTGCTCGCCGCCGTCATCCTGTTCAGGGTCGTCGCCATCGTGTGGCAGTGGGCCGCGCTGCCGCTGCGCAGCGACTCGTACGCGCTGCTCGCCAACGCGCTGCGCTGCCACAACCTCTACCGGACGACCTGGCTGACCGTGAAGAACCGGATCTTCCGCCTCACCGAGGCGGAGGCCGCCGAGCTCGCCGCGTCAGGAGCGCGCGACCGCGACATGGCCCGCTGGTTCGCGCTCCTGTACGTGGCGGGCATGGCGGTCATGGTCTGGCTCTTCCTCACCGTCATGCTGCCCCTCATGGTGTCGCTGGCCCAGTGGGGCATCGAGCGGCTGCTGGCCGGGCAGGTCGGGTCGGCCGCGTTCTGGGAGGCGATCGCGGTCACCGCGTACGTGGCGCTGCGGATCGGCCTGCCCCCGCTGCTCGCCTTCCGCGAACGGCGGCTCCGCCGCGCCGGCGCACTCCTTTAACTCCTGGAGGGGCTGTCCGAGGGCAGCGGGCCGCGTACCGTCTGGCCGAGCGCGCGGGGGTCGGCCTGCGGCCGCCGCTCGGCCAGTGCCTTACCCAGCTCGGCGAACGTCATCGGCCGCTCCTCCAGCAGCGCCCGCCCCACCGCGGCCAGCTCGTCGAGATCGACGCCGGGCAGCCGGCGCCCGAACGCGGTGCGCGTCATGCGCTCGGTGACCTCGATGACGGAGTCGCCGGTGCGGCGCAGCAGATGCTGCATGGCGAGCGTGGCCCGGTTGCGCCCGCGGGGTGACGAGGGGATGCATGGTGACAAGGTAGGGGCTATTGCGGCCGGTCCCGGGCCGCAATAGCCCCAGCGACGCCGGCGAGGCCGCCGGCATGTGGTCTCCTCACGCCCGATGGTACGCGCTTGTGCGTCATTCTTAAGAGACTCGTACCACTCCCTTGTGGTCGGCGGTCCCCCGGAAGGTGAGGGGCATTCGTCCACGTTGGACGCTATGAACGCCAGTGAGCGGGGATCGGTCGGCGGCGTTCCAGATCCTGGTGGCCGTCACGCTGGCGCAGGCCGAGTACCGGCTGGGGCGCTGGGAGGAGGCGGTGGCGCACGCCGAGCTGGGCGCCTCGACGGCCGACGACTTCGGGCAGGCGTGGCCGGCGAGCTTGGCGCACGCGATGGCGGCGCTGAT
This sequence comes from Nonomuraea sp. NPDC049421, assembly GCF_040677005.1. Classification (NCBI taxonomy): domain Bacteria; kingdom Bacillati; phylum Actinomycetota; class Actinomycetes; order Streptosporangiales; family Streptosporangiaceae; genus Nonomuraea; species Nonomuraea sp. NPDC049421. The sequence continues at coordinate 215,374 of NZ_JBFAQA010000006.1, read as the reverse complement.
GCCGGCCGCGCGCGGCGAGTGGGAGCGGGCGCGCTGCCGTACCTGGAGCAGTGCGACCTGGAGCTGGCCGCGAGCGGGCGTGCGGTGCTGCGCCCGCAGGACACCGCCCGGCTGGGGCTGACGCCGCAGGAGCACACGGTGGCGGTGCTGATCAGCAGGGGCCTGACCAACCGGCAGGCGGCGCGCAAGCTGGTCCTGAGCGTCAAGACCGTCGAATACCACCTGAGCCACATCTACACCAAGCTCGGCATCACCTCACGTACGGCGCTGATCGGCCGCCTGAGCGACCTTCGCGAATGACCCCGGACAAACCGTCGAAATCGCCCTCGTTATGATCAAGAGCGACCGCAGCGCATCGGGGAGCACGAATGACGGAATCCCGGCCGAAGACCCTGCTCGCGATGGGCGCCGACACCGCCGCCCGGCTCATCACCGGTCCCGTCCGCGACCGGCTGCTCGCCGTCGCCGACATCGACCCCGGCCTGGTCGCCACCGACTTCGCCGACCCCGCCGTGGCCTTCGCGCTGGCCGAGGCCGAGGTGCTGCTCACGAGCTGGTGGTGCCCGCCGATCACGGCCGAGGTGCTGGACGCGGCGCCCAGGCTGCGCGCGATCGTGCACGCCGCCGGGTCCGTCAAGCACCACGTCACCGAGGCGTGCTGGGAGCGCGGACTGCTGGTGTCGTCGGCGGCGGCGGCCAACGCGGAGCCGGTCGCCGAGTACACGCTGGCCGCGATCCTGTTCGCGGGCAAGCGAGTGCTCGACAGCGCCAGGCTCTACCGGGAGCGGCAGGAGCGGCCCGACCTGGACGCGATGTTCCCCGGGTTCGGCAACTACCGGCGCACGGTGGGCGTCGTGGGGGCGTCCAGGATCGGGCGGCGGGTGATCGAGCTGCTGCGGCCGTTCGCGCTGGACGTGCTGGTCGCGGACCCGTACCTGAGCGAGGACCTCGGCGTCGCGCACGTCGGGTTCGACGAGCTGTTCGAGCGCTCCGACGTGGTCACCGTGCACGCGCCCGACCTGCCCGAGACCCGCCACCTCGTCAGCGCGGCCCGCCTGGCGAGCATGCGTGACGGCGCCACACTCATCAACACCGCGAGGGGCGCGCTCGTCGACCAGGACGCGCTCATCGCCGAGCTGACCTCCGGCCGCCTGTACGCCGTGCTCGACGTCACGGACCCCGACCCGCTGCCGCCCGGCTCACCCCTGTACGACCTGCCGAACGTGCTGCTCACCCCGCACGTCGCCGGCTCGCTCGGCGGCGAGCTGGCCCGCATCGCCGACCTGGCCGTGGACGAGGTCGCGAGGTACGCGCGCGGGCTGCCGTTCGCGCACGGCGTGGCGGCCGAGGAGCTCGCGACCAGCGCCTGATGACGGCGGCGGGCCCACGGCCCTAATCTGCTGCGCATGCAGAAACGGGTGATCGACGGCCGCTTCGAGCTGGTGGAGCGCCTCGGCGGCGGCGGCATGGGCCTGGTCTGGCGGGCCTTGGACGTCGCCCTGCACCGCGAGGTCGCGCTCAAAGAGGTACGCCCGCCCGACCCCACGATCGACGAGCAGGACCCGACCCACGCCCGCGAGCTGCGCGCCAGGGTGCTGCGCGAGGCGCGGGCCCTGGCCCAGCTCAACCACCCGCACGTGGTGACCATCCACCACATCGTGGACCCCGGCGAGCAGGGCTACCCGTGGATCGTCATGGAGCTGGTCACCGGCGGCTCGCTCCAGGACCGCATCCAGAGCGGGCCCGTGCACCCGGCGGAGGCGGCGCGGACCGGCCGCGAGGTGCTGTCGGCCTTACGCGCGGCCCACGCGGTCGGCATCCACCACCGCGACGTCAAACCCGCCAACGTGCTGCTGCACGCCGACGGCCGGTCGGTGCTCACCGACTTCGGCATCGCGGCCATGCGCGAGTCCACCAGCCTGACGTCCACGGGCGCGTTCATCGGCTCGCCCGAGTACATGGCCCCCGAGCGCATCAACGGCGTCGAGGGCGACCCCGCCTCCGACCTGTGGTCGCTCGGCATGATGCTGTACGTCGCCGTCGAGGGCCGCCACCCGCTGCGCAGGAACACGGCGCTGGCCACGCTGGCGGCGGTGCTCAACCAGGAGGTGCCGCCGCCCGTACGGGCCGGGGCGCTGACGCCCGTACTGACCGCGCTGCTCGCCCGCGACCCCGCCGCCAGGCCGGACGCCGAGACGCTCGACCGCATGCTCGCCGTGGCGATGGACCCGAACGCCGCGCCTCCGCCCCCGCCGGTGATGCAGGCACCGCCGCCTCCGGGTCCTTCGCACACCGTGCCGCCCGGATACCCGCAGCCCTGGAGCGGCGGGCCGGTGCCGCAGGCCGACACGCTCAACCCCCGGCCCAGGCGTGGCGGCAGGGGAGCGGCCGTGGCCGTGTCGCTCTCGGCCGTCGTCGTGGCCGGCGTGCTGGTGTGGCGGCTGCTGCCGAGCACGCCCGACGAGACCGTGCCCGACCCCGAGCCGAGCCACCTGGCCATGACCGCCACGCCGTCCAGGACGCCGACCATCCCCCGCGTGACCATCCCGAGCCTCACGCCGAGCACCAAGCAGCCGGTACGCGAGAAGCTGCTGACCCCCGACGGCATCCGCGCCATGCTTCGCGTGGTCAAGCCGGCCACCGGCACCAGCAAGGTCGTCGGGATGTCCGTGCACGAGACGCACGCCAGCCTGGACGTGCCGCTCAAGCGCGACAAAAAGGTCTACAACACCTACGACTACCGTGACGGCCAGGTCGACGAGCCCCGCATCGGCGGCCAGGTCAGAACCCCGCTGGCCGACCTCGACACCTTCAACTGGGACCGGCTGCCCGCCCTGTTCAAGCAGGCCGACAAGGACCTCGGCGTGCCCAAGCCGACCTCGCGCTACATCATCGTCGACACGGACTACGCCTTCACCTCGGTCAATCCGGTGCTGCTCGTCTACGTCAGCGACGACTACCACCGCACCGGTTACCTCGTGGCGAGCCCTCAGGGCAAGGTGCTCAAACTGATCCGCAACGAATAGGCGCTCGCGCGGGCCCTCCGCGGCGGCGCCTGACCGGGCGCGGCGGCGCCTGACCGGGCGCGGTGGCGCCTGACCGGGCGTGGTGGTCAGCAGACCTCGCGGTAGTCGGCCTCCGGGATGAGCCGGGCCCACTCCTCCCTGGTCAGCGAACCGCCCGCCCGCTCGCACACCGCCTGCGCCGTCAGCGCGGGATCGACGGGGAACTCGCGTACGGAGCCGTCCAGCGCCACGCCGCGCAGCCGGGTGCCGTCCTGGCTGAACGCCGGGCCCGCCGCCCACGACCCGGCCTGGCCGACCTCGCGCAGCGTCCTGACGTCCCACAGCGACGTACGGCCTGCGTCGATCGCCATCAGGCCACCGTCCGGCGAGAACCGCACCTCGTCCACGGGGCCGCTGCCGCTCCTGATCGTGCCGATGGGGGCCCGCTCGCGCACGCCCCACAGCAGCACCCGGCCGCCCTCCAGCCCGAACGCCAGCCGGTCGCCGTCCGGCGAGAACGCCAGCGCCGTCGCCGCCGCGCCCCCGCTGGCCCTGGCCGCCAGGTCGAGCGGGGTCACCTGGCCGGTGCGCAGGTCGAGCAGGCGGGTGCCCGCGGCCAGCGTCATGCCGTCGGGGCTGAAGGCCAGCGCCAGGTCGCCGACGCCCTCGTACGCCTTGATCCGGCGGCCCGAGCGCACGTCCCACGTCTCCAGGAGGGTGCCGCGCGCCGTCGCCAGCGTGCCGCCGTCGGGGGAGAGCGCCACGGCCGGTACGTCGCCGCCCGCCGCGATCGACGTCACCTGCCGGCCGCTCGCCACCTCCCACACCGTCACCGGGTCGCCCGCCACGGCCAGCAGCCGCCCGGTCGCGTCGAACGCCAGGTCGCCCGCTGCGGCGATGCGGCCCAGCGTCCTGCGGCTCTCGGCGTCGGTCAGCTCGATCGCGTCGCCCACCTCCTTGGCCGCGACCCGCCCGTTGCCCGAGAACGCCGCCACCTGGCCCTCGCCCGCCGGGGCCGGCAGGCCGGAGACGTCGAGCGAGACGACCGAGCCGATGCCGCTCAGGTAACGCAGGGTGTGGCCATCCGGCGAGAACGCCAGCCCTCGGCCCGGGTCCTTGAGCGGGTAGGAGCCGGCCAGGCGACGCTCGGCCACGTTCCAGACGCGCACCTCACCGTCACCGGGCAACGCCAGCAGCCGACCGTCGGGACTGAACACCAGCGGCCCCGCCGCCGTGGCAGGCGTCACCTCCAGCCCGTCCACGACCTCCACCCCCCAGGCCCTCTCCGCCCCGGAACCCGGATCCCCCCTCTTCACCCGCACCCTCTTAGCCCGCACCGCCTGCGCCACCACCCGCGCCACCTCAGCCTTGATCCTGCGGGCAGCGCCGGCGTCACGCCCGGCCTCCGGATCCACCCCCGCACGCCCATCCCGCGCCACCGCCGCCTCGGCATCGCGCGCGACCCTGACGTTGGGGGTGCTGGGGGTATCGGGGATGGCGGGCGCGGCGTCGGCGTCGCTCCCGCTTTCGGCGTTGCGCGGGGCCCTGGCGTTGGGGGTGCTGGGCGTGGTGGCCTCGGCGTCGCTCGCGGTCTTGGCCTCGCGCTCATCCTTGGCGCCGTGCGTCGCCTCGGCGTCGCGGGCGGAGTCGGTGTTGCGGGCGGCGTCCGTGTCGCGGGCGGCGTCCTGATTCGGCGCGCCCGCGCGGCCGTCCCGCGCTTCCTTGCCGCCGGGATCCGCCGTGGCGGTGCCCTTGGAGGCGGGGGTCTTGGTGGGGGTCGGGCCGGCCGTGGCTCGGGGGTCCGGTGTGCGGGACGGGGACGGGGACGGGGACGCGGCCTGCGGACGACCGGAAGTGCCTGCGCGCGTCCCCGAGGCGGCGGGCTTGGGGGGCGTGGCCTCGGCGCGCGACGGGAGGGCCGACGCGCGGGGCTGCGGCGCGAAGCCGAACGTCTCGGCCTGCCGGGAAGGACCCGAGCCGGGCGTGGCCGGCGCCCCGGCCGGGCCAGGCGACGCAGGGGCGGCAGCCGTGCCGGGGGACGCAGGGGCGGCGGCCGGGCCTGGCGACGCAGGGGCGGCGGCCACGCCGGGGGAGGGTGGTGAGCCGGTCGGGCCGGGGGACGGCGGGATTGCGGCGGTGAAGGGTTGGGCGGGGGTGGTGGGGGTGGAGGGGAGGGCGAGGAGGCCGGGGCCGGGGGAGGGGGGTGTGGTGGGGGCGGGGAGGTCCGGGTGGTGGGTGGCGAGGGTTTCCGGGGCGCCGGTGCGCCGGGCGCCGGCGCCCACCAGCGTGACGCCGTCGCGGCCCGCGACCGCGAGCGTGGCGCCGTCCGGGCTGAAGGCGAGGGCGGGGGCGGCGGCCACGGAGCCGGTGAGGGGCTCGACCTTCACCACCCCGGTACGCACCCGCCGCGGCGCCAGCTCCCACAGCTCGACCCGCCCGTCCAGCCCGGACAGCGCGGCCCTGGTGCCGTCGGGCGACAACGCCACCTTGCGGTCGATCACGTCGAACAGCACCCGCGTCCCCCGGTAGACCCGCGTGCGGTTGCCCCGGCTGATCGTGAAGACCCCGTCGGCGGGCGCCTGCCCGGTCGCCACCTCGACGGGCCCCGAGGCGCCCTCGGCGAACCGCCCGTCGCCGCTCAGCCCGATGCTCCCCGGCGGCAGCGGGTACGACGCCACCTCCCGCCCGCCGGTCACGTCGTACACGGTCACGGCCGCGGCGTCCCACCGGACCAGCTCGTCACCGCGCAGCAGGTAGTGGGCCCGCCCGTCGGCCCCGGGGTCGGTGAAGACGCCCAGCTCGGGCTGTACGAGCGAGGACTGCAGGGCGGCCCGCGCCTCGAAGACCGGCGACATCCGCCAGGCGGCCACGCTGAGCCGCATCGCGGCCCGCGGGTCGGTGGTGCGCAGCGCCTCGGCCCGCGCGGCGACGGCTCGCGCGCCGGCGTCGAGGAGGCGTCCGCGCAGGTCGTTCTGCCCCTGGACGGTCACCACGGTCATGGTGACCGCGACCGCGACCACGGCGGCGACGGCCGACAGGGCGGGCACGAGGAGCTTCCTGCGCTGCTTGGCGAGGGCCACGCTGTCGCTGATGAAGTCGCGTTCGAGCTGGTTGAGCCGGACGTGCCGGCGCTTGGCCGCGGCCCAGCCGAGCGCGGTGGCGAGCTCGTCGCCGCGCAGCAGGTGGCCGCGCCCGCGCCGGTGCTCCGACCACTGCCGGGCGGACCGGCGCAGGTGCCGGTGCACGGCCATGCCGTCGCGCTCGTCGGCGACCCAGCCGCGCAGCCGGGGCCAGGCGCGGTAGAGGGCGGCGCTGGCGGGGGCGACTTTGTCGTCGCTGACGGCGACGAGCTTGCCGATGGAGGTCTCGGCGGACGGTACGCGGATGCTGCGCCGTACGAGCAGGCCGGCCGCCATGAGCGGGGCGAGCACGTCGCCCTCGTCGTGCGGCCGGTCACCGTCGAGCAGCCGCAGCAGCAGCCCGGGCACCTCCTCCTGCTGGCGGGGCGTGAGCGACAGGTACGCCTGCTCGGCCGCCTCCCCGAGCGACGGCGTGCGCACGTACGCGTCGGGCGGGCGCAGCTCGCTCGCGCTCTCGATGAGCAGCTCGGCCGCGGCGGGCCGGTCGGCGGGGCTCTTGGCCAGCGCCCGCTCGACGAGCCCGGCCAGCGGCTCGGGCAGGCAGCTCAGGTCGGGGTCGACGGTCAGCAGCCGGTGCATGACGGCGCCGGGGCTGTCGCCGCCGAACGGGTCGTCGCCGGTGGCCGCGAACAGCACGACGGCGCCCCACGCGAAGACGTCGGCGGCGGCCCCGGCCTCCTGCCCGGTCAGCACCTCGGGCGCCTGGTACGGGCACGCGCCATCGGCCGTACGCGCGCCGGCCAGCCCCAGCTCGATGACCCGGGGACCGTCGTCGGCCAGCAGCACGCACTCGGGGTTGAGCCCGGAGTGGGTCAGCCCGGCCGCGTGCAGTGACCGCAGCGCCGTCGCCAAAGCCGCGGCCAGCGCGACCAGCTCGTCACCTGAGTAGGGGCCGCCGTGCAGCCCCACGGCCTGGCGCAGGTCGGGCCCGCCGACGTATTCGCTGACGACGTAGGGGACGCCGGCGTCGGCCCCGACGGCCACCACCCGCGCGAGATGGCGGCAGGTCACCTGCTCGTAGCGCTGACCGACCTCGCCCAGGGGGACGGTGACGGCGTAGCGGCGACCTTCGTCGTCGTAGGCGTCGTAGACGACACCGCGCCCGCCCGCGCCGAGCCTGGCGGCCAACCAGTAGCCGCCAAGCCTCTCGGGGTCACCGGGCACCAAGCGCATCGTCACTGATGCTTAGATGCACGACACCGCCCATTGGTTGCCTCGAAGACGCCACAGGTCCCCCGCGCGCCTCGGGGGACCCATGCGTCATGATCATTATGCCAGGGTTCCCGTTCGCGCCTGCCACTCGGGCCGCAGGACGGCCATCACCACGACGTCGTGCCATTCGCCCTCCCACAGCAGCGCGTCCCGCTCGACGCCCTCGGCGACGAACCCGGCCTTCTCGTAGACGTGCCTGGCCCGCTCGTTGAAGGCGTAGACCTCCAGCCGCACCCGGTGCAGCGGCGTGGTGCGGAAGACGTGGCCGAGCACCAGCTCGATGGCCTCGCTGCCGTAGCCCCTGCCGAAGGCGCGCGCGCCGACCAGCGCGATGCGCAGGTTGCAGGACAGGTTGTCGGTGTCGAGCTGGTTGATCACCACCTCGCCGACGAACGCGCCGTCCGCCGTGATCGCGAGGTCGAGCCGGTCGGAGTGGCCGGCGCGGGTGGCGTACCAGGTGCGCAGGCTCTCCAGGTCGGCGCGGGCGTGCGAGCCGGTGAGCCGGCGCACCTCCGGGTCGGACACCAGCTCGAACAGGCCCTCGGCGTGCTCGGGCCCGACGGGGCACAGCGTCACGCGCTCGCCACTCAGCGTGGGTTTCTCAGCGAACATCCTCGTTGGCTATCAGCCGCGATCATCGCCGGGCAAGCCCATTTTGCTCAGTACGGCGTCGCGCACCTGCTCGGGGGCCATCACGCCGACGTCGCAGACCAGGTCGGCCACCTCACGGAAGTACCGCTCGCGGCGGGCCCGCATGGCGGCGGGGTCGTAGTCGGGGCGGTGGTCGCTGGTGTGCATGCGTTCGCGCAGCACCGCGTCGTCGGCGTCCACCCAGACCACGAACGCCCGGCGCAGCGCCGCCCGCACCTCGGGGACCTCCAGCGTGCTGGCCGCCGCCGCGATCACCTTGGGCGGCCCGGCCAGCTCGTCCAGCACGTGCTGGGCCTCGTATCTGTGCAAGGCCTCCTTGCCCTCGCGGGCCGCGATCGGCGCGGAGGTGGCGCCGTGCTCGTCAAGGAGGTACTGGTCGCTGTCGGACAGCGGGAGCCCGAGCGCCTCAGCGATCAGCCGCCCCGAGGTCGACTTGCCCGAGCCCATGAGCCCGATCATCACGACGTGTTTGTTTTTCGACATGTGGATAGAGGTTCCTTCGTGTCAAGGAGGTAAATCTGATGACCATCGCCGGAAGCATCATCCTCATCATGCTCGGTGCGATCCTCACCTGGGCCGTCGAGTTCGACCTCGCCGGCCTCGACATCAACGTAGTGGGCGTCGTGCTCATGCTCGGTGGCCTGGTCGGGCTCGGGTTCGGTCTCTACCGGATCAGGGTCGCGCGGCGGGCGGTCGGGCCGATCGACGAGCCGGTGCACCGCCACGAGATCTACGAGGAGCCCCAGGCCCGTCGTACCACCGTGTACGAGGACCGCCGCCACTACGACGAACCGCCCCTCTGACCTCACCGCTGTAGGAGGTGAAGCGACATGCCAGGTGTCGAAGAGCTGCCGTCGACCGTCAAGCGTTCTCCCAAGAAGGCGCAGAACACGTGGATCAAGGCGCACGACTCGGCCGTCAAGGAGTACGGCGAGGGGCGCCGCGCCCACATGACGGCGTTCGCCGCACTCAAGCACTCCTTCGAGAAGGTCGGCGACCACTGGGAGCCGAAGGACAAGAAGGGCCCTTCCGACAAGGGCGCGACCGACCGCTCCGGGCGTACGGCCGAGGGCGTGGACGCCAACGCCAGCAAGGAGCACCTGCAGAGCCTGGCCGCCAAGCTGGGCGTGCGCGGCCGGTCGAAGATGACCAAGCAGGAGCTCGTCACGGCCATCAAGAAGGCCAACAGGAAGGCCACGGCGAAGTCCCGCTGAGCGTCCCCCGTACGAGCATCCCGCCCCCGGGCCGGGCCCGTCAGACGAGAGGCCCGACGAGAGGGCCGACGAGGAGCGGCGGTCACCCACCGCCGCGAACCGCCGGCCCTTTCGCATGCCCCCACCCATCCCGTCCAGCCGCGTGCCGGGGCAGCGAGCGGGGCGGGTGGTGACACCCGCCCCAGACCCACCGCAGGGAAGCCTCCCGCACCCGCACGGCCGGCTCACAGCAGGCGCTTGACGGCGTCGGCGATGGCTTGGCGGTCGATGCCGGCGTCGGCGAGCTGCTCCTGCGGGGTCGCCGAGCCGGGCAGGCCGGTGACGGCCAGCTTGATGACGCGCGGTCCCAGCTCGCTCACCGCGTCCGTGACGGCGTCGCCGAGACCGCCCTCGATCCGGTGGTCCTCGACCGTGATGAGGTTCCCCGTGGTGGTGGCCGCCTCGATGAGGGCGGCGGTGTCCACGGGCTTGATGGAGTACAGGTCGATGACGCCGACCGGGACGCCGGCCTCGCGCAGGTCGTCGGCCGCCGCGAGCGCCTCGTGCACGGTCACCCCGGCCGCCACGATCGTGGCCCGGTCGCCGGGTGAGTGCCGCAGCACGCGCGAGCCGCCCACGGGGAAGCGCTCGCCCGGCGGGTAGATCACCGGCGTGGCGCCGCGCGTCGTGCGCAGGTAGGACACGCCGTCCAGGTCGGCCATCTCGGCCAGCAGGGCCGCCGTCTGGTTGGCGTCGCAGGGGTAGAGCACGGTGCTGCCGTGCACGGTGCGCAGCATGGCGAGGTCCTCCAGGCCCATCTGGGACGGGCCGTCCTCGCCGATCGCCACGCCGGCGTGCGAGCCGACGAGCCGGATGGACGACCCGCTCACCCCGGCCATCCTGATGAAGTCGTGCGCCCTGGTCAGGAACGCCGCGAAGGTGGCCGCGTACGGCTTCCACCCGCGCACCTGCAGCCCGACGGCGGCGGCGACGAGCTGCTGTTCGGCGATGTACATCTCGAAGAAGCGCTCGGGGAACGCCTCGGCGAACGTCTCGGTCTTGGTGGAGTCGGCGACCTCGCCGTCCAGCGCCACCACGTCGCCCCTGGCCGCGCCGAGCGCCGCCAGCGCCTCCCCGTACGCGGCCCGCGTCGCGACCTGCTCGCCCACCGGCCACGCGGGCGGCTCCGGCTCGCCCGCGTCGAAGCGGAACGGCGCCGCCGCCGCGTCCGGCGCGTGCACCTCGACGCGCACGTCCCGCACGCCGCCCAGCTCCGCCACGGCCTTGTCCGGGTCCTTCAGAGCCTTGCCGTGGGCGCCCTCGCGGTTCTCGACCTCCAGCACGCCCTCGCCCTTGCGGGTCTTGGCGAGGATCACGGTCGGCCGGCGCCGGGTGTTGGAGGCGTCGGTGAACGCGAAGTCGATCTGCCCGGGGTCGTGGCCGTCGATCTCGATCGTGTGCCAGCCGAACGCGCCGAACCTGCGGGCGTACGCGCCGGTGTCCCAGCCGTGCCGGGTGGGCCCGCGCTGGCCGAGGCGGTTGACGTCCACGATGACGGTGAGGTTGGCGAGGCCCTCGCTGCCCGCGTGCTCGGCGGCCTCCCAGATGGAGCCCTCGGCCAGCTCGCTGTCGCCGCACAGGACCCACACCCGGTACGGCAGGCGTTCCAGCCGCGCGGCCATCGCCACGCCGACGCCGACGGGCAGGCCCTGGCCGAGCGAGCCGGTGGCGACGTCCACCCAGGGCAGGCGCGGGGTCGGGTGCCCCTCCAGGCGGCTGTCCCGCTTGCGGAACGTCAGCAGCTCCTCGTCGGTGATCGCGCCGGCGGCCTTGTAGAGGGAGTAGAGCAGGGGAGAGGCGTGTCCCTTGGAGAAGATCAGGTGGTCGTTGGCCGGGTTGTCCGGCCGGTCGAAGTCGTAGCGCAGGTGACAGGCGAACAGCACGGCCATCAGGTCGGCGGCCGACATCGACGAGGTGGGGTGGCCGGAGCCGGCCGCGGCGGCGGCGCGTACGGAGTCGACGCGCAGTTGCGCCGCGAGCCCGGCCAGATACTGAAGATCGCGCTCAGGCACGATGGAGCCTCCTCGTAGACGGTGTTTTCGCCCCGCCTACCCGGGCGGGAGCGCTTAAGTCGGCTCCCGCCCCGAGCGCTCTAGAGCCGTCCCGCCCGGCGCAGCGCCGCGTACGCGGCCGCGGCGGCGCCACCGCCGGCCAGCGCGAGGAGCACGGGCCCGCGGCGCTGGGCGAGCCAGAGCTGGGGGCTGCGCTTGTGCGAGCGGCGGTCGAACGTGCCGTGCGCGCCGTAGTCGGTGTCCTCGTCGGCGGGCTCCCACAGGTTGGACACGCCGCTGGGCGCCTCCTCCTCGGTCTGCTGCGACTCGACGCCGGTCCGTGCGAGGTAGCGGTCCACCAGGGCGGGGGCGACCTTCTGCGCGAGGAGGGTGGCGACCGTGCTGGTGCCGACCCAGTACTCCTTGCGTTCGGGGTGCTCGGCCGCGTACACGATGGCCCGCGCGGCCACCTCGGGCTGGTAGATCGGGGGTACGGGCTGGGGGTGCTTGCGCAGCTTGGACAGCACCCACTGGAACTGCGGCGTATTGAGCGCGGGCAGCTGCACCAGAGTGATCTTGACGTCGCTGCCGTCGGCCATCAGCTCGGTGCGCACCGACTCGGTGAAGCCCTTGATGGCGTGCTTCGCGCCGCAGTAGGCCGACTGCAGGGGGATGCCGCGGTGCGCCAGGGCCGAGCCGGCCTGGACGATCGCGCCGGCGTTGCGGGGGCGCATCAGGTCGAGCGCCACCTTGGTGCCCCAGACGTAGCCGAGGTACGTCACGGCGGTGGTGCGTTCGAACTCCTCCGGGGAGATGTCGGCGAATTTCGCGAAAACGGAGGAGAAAGCGGTGTTGATCCAGACGTTGATCGGGCCGAGCTCCTTCTCGATCCGCTCGGCCGCCTGCCGTACCTGCTCGTAGTCCGCCACGTCGGCCTCGTAGACCTGGGCCGTGCCGCCCTCGGTGCCGACGTCCACGGCCGCCGCGCCCAGCCCGGTGGTGCCGCGGGCGATCAGGGCCACCTTGGCTCCCTGAGCGCCCAGCTCGCGGACGACCGCCCGCCCCACACCGCCGCTCGCGCCCGTCACCACGACAACCCGCCCTCGAAGTGGTGCCATGTCAGGATCAGCCCGCCTCTCCGTCGTGTCCTGCACGTTGCTTCTGCCGGCGTACGGCCAGCAGAAGGTCGATCACCGCGACCACCGCCAGCACCACCGCGATGGCGGCCAGCACCCACGCCCGCGTCATGATCCCGAGCACCGTGAACGCGAAGAGGAACACCAGCATGAAGGACACCACTCTGATGTGCACCACGTCGCGGGGGGTGGCGGGCACCATGGCATGACCTCTGCTGTCCCGTTCCTCGTGCCACTCTCCGTTGTCAGACATGCGGCTCACCTGCCCGTGCTGTTTGTCGCCTAACGTCGGGGGTAGCCGCATCGCGTGCCCGAGACAGCTCCCCGCACGCAGCCACCCGACGCCGAAACCCTGGCGGCGGCGTTCTCCGGCGGGCCTGACGTCGAGCTGCGCCCGAGCGACCAGAACGAGCCGGGCTTCACCCGGCGCAGGTGCGGCCGCGGGTTCCGCTATCTCGACTGCGACGGGCGGCCGGTGCGCGACCCCGAGGTGCTCGCCCGCATCAAGACGCTGGCCATCCCGCCGGCCTGGCAGGACGTGTGGATCTGCGCCTCGCCCGACGGGCACCTGCAGGCCGTGGGCACTGACGCGGCGGGGCGGCGGCAGTACCGCTACCACGACGTGTGGCGCGAGCAGCAGGACCGGGCGAAGTTCGACCGGGTGCTGGAGGTGGCCGAGCGGCTGCCGGCGTTCAGGAAGATCGTGGACGAGCAGCTCCAGGGGCGCGGGCTGACCCGGCAACGGGTGCTGGCCGCCGCCGCCCGGCTGCTCGACATCGGCTTCTTCCGCATCGGCGGCGAGAGCTACGACACCTACGGCCTGGCCACGCTGAGGATGGAGCACGTCACCATCTCGCGCGGCATCGTCGTCTGCGCCTACCAGGCCAAGGGCGACATCCTGCGCGAGGTCGAGGTGGCCGACCCCGGCGCGTGCAAGGTGCTGCGCTCGCTGAAGGCGCTGCGGGTGGAGGGCGAGCTGCTGCGCTACCGGCGCGCGGACGGCTGGGGCGACATCAAGAGCGAGGACATCAACGAGTACCTGCGCGAGACCATCGGGTACGAGGTCACCGCCAAGGACTTCCGCACCTGGCACGCCACCGTGCTGGCGGCGGTGGGGCTGGCGGTGTCGCGGCCGGCCGGGCGCGAGGGGGTCACGCGCAAGAAGCGGGCCGTCACGCGGGTGATGCGCGAGGTGTCCGAGTACCTGGGCAACACGCCCACCGTGGCCAGGGCGTCGTACGTGGACCCGCGGGTGATCGAGGCGTACGAGCAGGACAGGACGATCGGCGCGGCCCTGACCGAGCTGGGCGCGGACGCCGACTTCGGCCAGCTCGCCACGGCAGGCCCGGTGGAACGGGCAGTTATCGACCTAATTCGTACTGTTTGAGCGATTGACGCTCGGGCATGCGGCGACAGAGAAGGAGGACGAGCGATGGAAGCTCCGCAGTACGTCGCGGCCCGTGTCCAGCAGGCGCTGGCCGAGGACGGTCGTACGACCGAGCTGGGAATCCGCGTCGACATCCGAGGCGACCAGCTCTTCCTGCGCGGTCAGGTGAGCGGGTGCGAGCAGCGCGACCGGCTCGGGCAGGTGGCCCACGAGGTCGCGCCCGACCTGCACCTGCACAACGAGATCAACGTCGTCGAGGCCGGCGAGCCAGGGGAGGATGAGCGTCTTGACTGACCTGCGCATAGCCGCGGTGGGTGACATCCACCTGGGCGAGGACGTCAGAGGCCAGTACAGGAAGCGGCTGCACGACATCGAGGACCGCGCCGACGTGTTCATGCTCGCGGGCGACCTGACCAGGCACGGCACCCTGGAGGAAGGGCGGATCGTGGCCGACGAGCTGCGCGACCTGCCCATCCCGACGGTCGCGGTGCTCGGCAACCACGACTACCACTCCGACCTGGAGCGCGAGATCGCCGACGAGCTGCGCGACGCGGGCGTCATCGTGCTCGACGACGACGGCGTGGTGCTGCAGTGCGGCGAGACGAAGCTGGGCGTCGTCGGCGGCAAGGGGTTCGGCGGCGGGTTCGCGGGCAAGTGCGCCAGCGAGTTCGGCGAGCGCGAGATCAAGAACTTCGTCTCCCACACCCGCCACATCGCCGAGTCGTGGAAGATGGCGCTCAAGGAGATGACCGCCGACTACCGCGTCGTGCTCTCCCACTACTCGCCGATCAAGGAGACGCTGGAGGGCGAGCCGCCGGAGATCTACCCGTTCCTCGGCAGCTACCTGCTGGCCGAGGCGGTCGACACGGCCGGCGCCGACCTCGTCCTGCACGGCCACGCGCACAAGGGCAGCGAGAAGGGCATGACGCCGGGCGGCATCCGGGTGCGCAACGTGGCGCTGCCGGTGCTCGGCCGGGCCTACTGTGTCTACTGCATCAGTTGCGAGGACGTGCACGCATAGCGCGACGCGCACGCATAGCGCGAGAAAAAACGCTCCCCGTCGGCGGGGAGCGTTTTTCTTTTCATGGGCGGCGGACAGGGAACCGGAGAAACGGTTCCCCTAGACATTGAAGATGCTGACCCCGCCGGGCCCGACCAGGAATCCGAGGACGATGAGCACGATCCCCCAGAGGATGTCGCGCCGAGCCAGGAGCACGTAGATCCCGGCGATGACGAGAATGACGGCGATGATCCAGAGCAATGTAGCCATGGGTCTGCTACTGCCCTGGCCGAGCCCTCATTAACATTTTTCTCACTCCGGGCGGACGCAGGGGAAAATATGGGTCACTCGGCGGTCTTCATCAGTTTCGCGTACGCGAACTGCAGCCAGTCCGAGATGGCGACGGCGGTCATGGTCGCGCCCACCAGCCGGGTCGCCCGGGGCGCCAGCACGAGGCCGGCCGCGTAGCCGGTGGCCACCCACTGCGCGAGGCAGAACGGGCAGGCCAGCAGCTCGCCGATCGCACCGCGCGGCTTCTCCTGCACCTCCGAGGGGCCGCCCTGGCCCTCGTACTGGGTGAACGGGGCCCGCAGCGGGCTCGTGACGGGGTCCTTCGCCAGCCGCCTGGACACCTTGTGCGTGCAGGCCGCCATGAGCAGGATGTCGAGCACCCCGACCTGCTCGGGCACCCGCCGCCCCGCGAGCGCCACCGCGGCCGCGGCCACGCCGACCGTCCCGCCGTACGCGCCGAGCAGCCCGGCGTAGCGCGCAAGCGGCCGATCGTGCCCGTTCGCGTAGGTCCGTTCGGTCTTTTCCAGGATGTCGGTCATAGCGAATCGGGCTACCCTGACGGCCTCATTTCCAACGCCTAGTTGACGATCGTTTGGGTAGCCGATCGGCATGAGCAGCCACGGCCACGCGGTCACCGACGCGATCCTCGACACGCTCAAGCGAGCCAGCACGGGGCTGAAGGACGCCGGAGTGAAGTTCGCGCTGGCCGGCGGCTGTGCCGCCTACGCGCGCGGCGCCGCCCCCTCGCTCCACGACGTGGACTTCGTGCTCACCGAGCACGACGTGCCCGCCGCGCTGGAGGCGCTGCGCGGCATCGGCTTCCAGACCGCCAAGCCGCCGGAGGACTGGCTCGTCAAGGCGTACGACGAGGGGCGGCTGGTGGACCTGATCTTCCGGGTCTCCGACATGGCGATCACCGACGAGCTGCTCGACCGGGCCGAGCCGCTGAAGGCGTCGGCGGTGATCGTCCCCGTGCTGCAGGCCACCGACCTGGTGATCTCGTGGCTGCTGCCGCTGTCGGAGCACGCCTGCGACTACGGCGCGCTGCTGGCGCAGGTGCGCGCGCTGCGCGAGCAGGTGGACTGGCCGCGGGTGGCCGCCGTCACGGCGACCTCGCCGTACGCGACCACGTTCATCACCCTGCTGGAACGCCTGGGCGTGCTCGACGGGCCCGTGGTGCCGTCGGGCGACCCCACCTGGCCCTAGCGATCAGCCCCTGCGGGTCGCGGCCGTCACCCGCTTGAGGATGCGGTCCCACTCGGTGCCGAACGGGTTGTCCTGCACGAGGTAGGTCCACGTCGCCGTCGGCCGCTTCAGATCGGGCTCGGGCGCCTCGAACGAGGCCAGCGAGCGCTTCTCCACCTCGGCCATCAGCGCTTTGTACTCGGCCACCGCCTCGCGGTGGAACTCGTCGATCGGGCTCATCCGGCCCAGCGCCCGCAGGTGGATGCCCTCACGCAGGTCGGTCAGGAACGCCAGGTGCTCGGTCCAGCACTGGTCGATGGCGTGCAGCACGATCTGCCGCGCCGTCTCGTCGCGGGTGTCCTCGGGCAGCTCGGCCCACCGCTCGGAGTCGGCCTCGGCCAGCGCCTTGGCGGCGGCGTCGCCGTGGAGCACCTTGTCGCGCCACTCCAGGATCAGCTCGCGCTGGTGCTCCAGCAGCCGTGTGAAGCGCCACGTGTTGCGGTGGATCTCCAGGTTGACGCCCTCGGCGACGCGCTGCGCGTGACCCACGAGGTACGCCCCGCGACGGTGCCTGACGATGCCGTCGGGGTCGGCGGCCGGCGGCCGCTCGTCGGGCACGAACTGGGTGATCAGGTCGTCCTTCATGCTGACGAAGAACACCGAGCCGCCGGGGTCGCCCTGCCGCCCGGCCCGCCCGCGCAACTGGTCGTCCAGCCGGCTGCTGGCGTGGCGGCCGGAGCCGATGACGTAGAGGCCGCCCAGCTCCGCGACGCCGTCGCCGAGCCTGATGTCGGTGCCGCGCCCGGCCATCTGGGTGGAGACGGTGATCGCGCCGCGCTCGCCCGCCCGCGCGATGATCGCCGCCTCCTCCGCGTCGTTCTTGGCGTTGAGCACGACCGGCTCCAGGCCGCGCCGCTGCAGCAGCTTGGCGAGGTTCTCCGACTCGGCGACGTCGAGCGTGCCGATGAGGATCGGCCGGCCGGTCTCGTGGACCGCCTGGATCTCCTCGACCAGCGCCGCGTCCTTGTCGGGCACCGTCGGGTAGATGCGGTCGGGCTCGTCGACGCGTACGCACGGCCGGTTGGACGGGATGACCGCGACCTTCAGCCCGTAGAACTCGCCGAGCTGCTCGCTGACCGCCACCGCCGTGCCCGTCATGCCGCAGATGTGTGGGTAGCGCCGGATCAGCCCCTGGACGGTGATCGAGTCGAGGATCTCGCCCTTCTCGCTCGGCGGCAGCGCCTCCTTGGCCTCGACCGCCGCCTGCAGCCCGTCGGGCCAGCGCTGCAGCAGCGCCACCCGGCCGCGCGAGGGGTTGATGAGCTGCACCTTGCCGTCGCGCACGATGTAGTCGACGTCGCGGGTCAGCAGCGCGTGGGCGTGCAGCGCCAGGTTGAGCTCGATGAGCGTGCCGGGCTCGTGCTCGTCGTAGAGGTCGACGCCGAGGATGTTCTCGACGCTGTCGGCGCCCTTGGGCGTCAGATAGACGTTGCGGGCCTGCTCGTCGATCTCGTAGTGGTAGCCGCGGACGAGCTGCCTGACCAGCGCCGCCATCTCCGGCACCGCGTTGCCCACCTCGGAGGCCCCGGCCATCACCAGCGGCACCCTGGCCTCGTCGACCAGCACGGAGTCGGCCTCGTCGATCAGCGCCACCTCGGGCGCGGGCACGATCAGCTCGCCCGCGTCGGTGCGCAGCCGGTCGCGCAGCACGTCGAAGCCGATCTCGCTGACCGGCCCGTACGTGACGTCCTTCGCGTACGCCTCGCGCCGCTCCTCGAACGAGGAGTTCTGGTCGATCCAGCCCACGCTCACGCCCAGCGCCTCGTAGAACGGCCGCATCCACTCGGCGTCGCGCCGGGCGAGGTAGTCGTTGACGGAGATCACGTGGACGCGCTTGCCCTGCAACGCGTAACCCGCCGCGGCCATCGCGCCCGACAGCGTCTTGCCCTCACCGGTGGCCATCTCGGCCACCTTGCCGTCGAGCAACGCCAGCGTGCCGAGCAGCTGCACGTCATAAGGGCGCAGGCCGAGCGTGCGGTCGGCGGCCTCGCGGGCCACCGCGCAGAACTCCGCGAGGTCGCTCATGAGGTCGCTCTTGTCGGGCGCCGGCAGCTCGTCGAGACCGCGCACCCGGTCGGCCCGCGACTCGGCCGCCTTGACGATCTTCTGGTAGGGCGCGAGGGGGACGCCTCCCGGTCGGTCCAGGAGGTTCCTCAGTATTCCCTTGAACGAGGCCACAGTTCCTCCAACGCGCGCCACGCCGACACCGTTCCCCCTGCCGCTGTGGGGGAACGGAGCGACGATCCGGCAAGCGCCGCCGTACCGGACCTTAACTCATCCGGCCGCCTGCGCCGTCACATCACGGCGCATCGGCTCGTGCGGCGAGCACGGCCACCGCGGCGAGCAGCAGCACGCACCCCGCCCAGGCCAAGGGGGTGAGCCGCTCGCCGAACAGCGCCACCCCCAGCAGTGCCGCGCCGACCGCCTCGCCGAGCGAGATGATCGACACGGTGGTGGCGCGCAGGGCGGTCAGCGCGCGGAAGAACAGCCCGTACGCCAGCGCCGTCGGCACCGCGCCCAGATACACGAGCAGCGTCGCCGACGTCCAGCTCACCTCGGGCAGCACGCCCTCGGCCAGCGCGAACGGCGCCAGGCACAGCGCGGCCACGACGAACCCGCCGATCGCCGCCGCCTCGGGGCCGCCGTCGTCGCGGTGCCGCCTGGACACCAGCGTCACCCCGGCGTACCCGGCGGCGGAGGTCAGCGCGAGCAGCACTCCGAGCACCGGGGTGCCCGCCCCCTGTGCGCCCGCTTCCTGGGTGCTCAGGGCCGACTCGCCGGTGAGCAGGACGAGGCCGGCCAGTGCCGCCGCCAGGGCGAGCAGCGCCGTACGGCCGAGGCGCTCCTTGAGCAGGAAGCGGCTGCCCAGCGCGGTGAAGAGCGGGGTGGCGCCCATCGTCACGACGGTCGCCACCGCGACGCCGGAGTGGGCGATGGCGGCGAAGTAGGCGGTCTGGTAGACGGCCATCCCGGCGCCGACCACCAGCGTGCGGCCCGTGAGCGCCGGGCGGCCCGCCGGGCGGCTGAGCAGGACGAGGAAGGCGGCGCCGATCACGTACCGCCACAGGGACACGCCGACGGGGCCCAGCCCGCCGGTCTGGAAGAGCAGCGACCCGGCGGCGCCGCCGGTGCCCCAGGCGGTCGCGGCCACGGACACGTAAAGGGCGCCCAGCCGGGCGGAGACATGCGTCATCTGAAGGGTTCTCCGGAGGTGAAGGTCGATCAGGGCCCGGTGTGCGGGCAGCGACCACCCCCGGATCAGTGTGACCCGGCGAGCTTCAGAGGATGCCGCCCGCTAGCGGGCGGGGGGCGGAGAACAGATGAAGCGCCGATGCATGCGCCTCACGATAGCCGGTCAGGGGTGGGGCTTGCGGGCGACGCCGCCCAGCAGGAGCTCCTCCCAGGGGGCGAGGGGGCCGGGGAGTCGCTCGTCGGGGTGCCATTCGGGGAAGTGCACGACCCCGGGCTCGACCGGCACCAGGCCGTCGAAGAAGCGGGTGATGGCGGCGCGGTCGCGGAAGTGACCCGTGCCCATGGTGGCCTGGAGCATCACCTCCAGCGCCTTGGCCTTGGGGTTGCCGGAGGCGAGGAACCCTGAGGCGGCCAGGTGACCGCCGGGCGGGAGCGCGGCGACGTACCTGCGGACGACGCCGTGCGGGTCCTCGTGGTCGGCGAGCAGGTGCAGCACGCCGATGACGAGGACGGCGGTGGGCTGGGACAGGTCGATGAGGCGGCGCAGCACGGGGTGCCCGAGCACGGCGTCCACGTCACGCAGGTCGGCGGTGATGGCGTCGGCGTTCGGGTTGCCGCCGAGGATGGCCTTGGCGTGCGGCTCGACCATGGGGTCGTTGTCGACGTAGACGACCCGGCAGGTGGGGTCGGCGAACTGGGCGACCTCGTGGGTGTTCTCGACCGTGGGCAGCCCGGCGCCGAGGTCGATGATCTGCCGGATGCCGGCCTCACGGACGAGGTAGTCGACGACCCGGCCGACGAAGGCACGGTCGCACCACACCAGGTTCACCACCTCGGGCACGACGTCCTTGAGCTTGCGGGCGACGGCGCGGTCGGAGGCGAAGTTCTCGGTGCCGCCGAGCAGGGCGTCGTGGACGCGGGCGACCGTGGGCCGCTCCGGGTCGACGCCGGGCGGGGCCCACTCGTGTTCGCCGAGACTCATCCGGCCCCCTCTCGCCGTTCGGCGGCGCCGCTTCGGTGACGCGGATCGTATCCGGCCCGGGGATCTCCGCGCCCGCCCTGACAACGGGTTGTCGGCAGAGTCGACTCACCCTGTGGGGCTGCCGGCCGGGACCGCGGCGTGCGCCGGAGGCTCCCGCTTGGACAGCAGCCGCTTGAGCACGGGCGCGAGCGGCCGTTCCACGAACCGGTGCACCGCGTACGCGGCCACCAGCATGACCACGATCATCCCGGCGAGCAGCACGTACTTGTTGAACGCCCCTTCGAGCCTGGCGAACAGGATGAACCCGACGTGTGCGTGCAGCAGGTACAGCGGATACGTCAGCGCCCCCGCCGTCACCAGCCATGGCCGGGCGAGCGCCCTGGTGACCCGCAGCGCGATGAACGTCATCACGAGGAAGATGAGCACGACGACGGCGGTGATGACGACCGGCGAGTACGTGACGTGATACCGCTCGCCGACGGCCTCGGCGTACCCGATGGCCCGGTAGACGGCGTTGCCCAGGCAGATGGGCACCAGCAGCGCGATCTGCCAGTCGAGCCCGAACCGGTAGAGCATGAACAGCGCCATGCCGGCGATGAAGTAGTGCGAGAACTCCGATTGGACGACCAGGTCGGCGATGCCCGGCAGCACGCCCAGCTCGACGAGGAACGTCAAGGCGAGCCACCCCCACAGCCCCGCCATGATCCGCCCGCGGGTGATCCCGATGACGGTGGCGATCAGCATGAGGATGTAGAAGCGCATCTCGGCCCAGAGGGTCCAATAGACGACGTCCACGTTCTCGATGTTCGGCACCGACTGGAACATCGTCAGGTTGGCCAGCACCTGCGGCACCGACACCTGGAACAGGCCCCACCCGAGCAGCACGGTGACGGTCGCCGTGACCGCGATGCCCACCCAATAGGCCGGATAGAGCCGCACCACCCGCGAGACCACGAACTGCCGTGGCGTCCTTCCCCACGCGCTCATCAGCACGACGAACCCGCTGATCAAGAAGAACAGGTCGACGCCGAGGTAGCCGTACTTGGCCCAGGCGCTCTCGGTGACGAACGTCACAGTGGTCTTGCCGCCGGCCCAGCCGGAGAACACGTAGTGGAACAGCACGACGCACAGTGCCGCAAGCAGCCGGAGCCCGTCGATCTCGTAGAGCCGTTCTGGCCTGGTACGCACGGCGTCTCCTTTCTGATGGGGAGAGGGTGGCGGCATCAGCTTGCGGAATGGTTAAAGGACAGCAAAGGCATTCTTACGGGTTTACACGAGTACCGACCGGTAGTTAGCGCGTTGCCCGACAAGAGGGAAGTTGCGGGTAGCGCGTACGTACCTGACAGGAGATGGCAGGTATGGCTGGAACGCTGGTCGCCATGACGACGAAAGCGAACCTTCTGGCCTTCAGCCTCGACTGCGCCGACCCCAAGGCGCTGGCCGAGTTCTACCACCAGGTGACCGGCATGGAGATCACCTACGCGGAGGACGAGTACGCCGCCATCACCGACGGCACGGTCTCGATCTACTTCGGCCGGGTGGCCGACCGCAAGCCGGTCACGTGGCCCAGCCCCGACAAGCAGTTCCACCTCGACTTCCGGGTGCCGGACGTGGCGCAGGCGGTCGAGGACTACCTGAAGCTGGGGGCGACCAGGCCTGAGTTCCAGCCGGGCGTCACCGAGGAGGGCACCCGGTGGGTGGTGCTGCAGGACCCGCAGGGCCACCTGTTCTGCGTCTGCCCGCAGCCGGCGTAACGGGGCAAAAGGGGGCGGCCGGCGTCCAGGCGGGACCCAAGGATGAGCCACAAGTTCGTGCAGGCCGAGACGGGTTTGTATGGACTTTTCCGACCAAAGGATGATTCTCCCCCTCGCTCGGCCTCATAAGCTGGGGCAATGCTCCTGAGAGGATCCCTGCTTCTGCGCGGGCCGCGATGACCTGGGTCGGCATGCTGATCGCGCTGGCGGGGGCGCTGGGCTACGCGCTGGGCGCCGCGCTGCAGCAGTACGAGGTCGTGGCCGAAGGCGCCTCGCTCAGCCTGGTGCGGCGACCCCGCTGGTGGGTGGGCGGCGTCATCTCCTTCACGGGCGCCTGCCTGCACGCCGTCGCGCTCAGCTTCGCGCCCCTGGTCGCCGTCCAGCCGATCAGCGTGGCCACGCTGGTCTTCGCCGTGCCGCTGGCCGCGTTCATGTACGGGCGGCGGCCGTACCGCGCCGAGATCTTCGGCTCGATCGCCGTCGCCGTCGGCCTGCTCTGGCTCATGCTGCTGGTGCCCGCGCACGACGTGACGCCCCGGCTGGGCGACGGCACCGCGCTCGCCTTCATCGCCGTGATCGGCGCCGTCACGCTGGTCAGCCAGCTGTTCGCCCGGCGGGTGCACGGGGCGAACAAGGCGCTGCTGCTGTCGGTGGGGGCGGGCGTCATGACGGCCAGCGTGTCCACGTTCGTCCGGGTGGTCGGCGGCGGGATGCAGGGCGACTGGGGCCGGCTGATCCACTGGTTCAGCCTGGCCGTGCCGGTGCTGCTGATCTGCGCCGTGGTGCTGCTGCAACGCTCGTACGCGGTCGGCTACTTCGGCATCGCCTACGCCGGCGTCCAGGTCATCGACCCCATCACGTCCGTGCTCGCCGGGGCGATCCTGCTGGGCGAGCCGCTGCCCACCTCGCCCAGCACGGCGGTGCCGGCCCTGCTGGCCGCCGCGCTGACCATCGGCGGCACGATCACGCTGGGCCGGCTGGCCCCCGACCACACCGCCAAGCCGGCCGCCGCCCCGCCTCCCGCCGAGCAGGCGGTCACGCCTGCGCCGGTGGACGCCAGCGCAGCACCTCGTCCATCGACCGCAACATCAGATCTGGGCTGAGCCGGCTCGCCGCCGCCACCCCGGCGTCCCGTAGCCACACGGCCGCCGGGTTGCGCCACTTGGTCAGCCGGCACAACGTCATCGACCGCCGGACGACCCGCGCCGTCCGCTGCGTCCGCGCCGCGCTGTAGGCGGCCAGGCCGCCGCCCGAGGCGCCGGGATCGGCCAGGTGGGCCAGCACGACCGCGTCCTCGATCGCCTGGCAGGCGCCCTGCCCGAGGTTGGGCGTCATCGCGTGGGCCGCGTCGCCGACCAGCGCCACCCTGCCCCGGTGGAAGGCGGGCAGCGGCGTGGCGTGGTAGTGGACGTCGTTGCGGATGATCCGCGCCGGGTCGGCGGCCCGCAGCAGCGCCGGGATGGGCTCGTGCCAGTCGCCGAACCTGCGCAGCAGCTCTTCCCGCTCGTCCGCGGCCGTGCCGCCGGGCGGCGCGACGTCGGTGGCGTAGACGTAGACGAGGTCTCCGGCCAGCTGGTGGATGCCGAACACGGTGCCCCGCCCCCAGCTCTCCGACCTCGGCATCCGCAAGGCGTCGCGACCGTCCCGGCTCCCCGTCTCGGGCGAGCGTGAGGGAGCGCGGGGGTCCTGGCTCTCCTCCAAATCGGCGAGCGGGATGAGGCCGCGCCAGGCGGTCACGCCCGCGTAGACCGGGCCGGGGTGGCCGGGGAAGAGGTCGCGGCGGGTGGCCGAGTGGATGCCGTCGGCGGCCACCACCAGGTCGGCCTCCAGGTCACCCGCCTGCGTCCGTACGACGCCGCGCTCGGCGTCCACCTCCGTGACCGTCGTGTCGAGGCGCAGGCGGCCGGGCCCTCCGGTCTCGGCGAGGGCGCCGGTGAGCACGTCGAGCAGCGTGGCCCGCAGCATCACCACCACCGAGTCGCCGTACGCGTCGTCCGCCTCCTCCTCCGTGGCCCGCGCCAGCCAGCGCCCGTCGGCCCTGCGCAGGCCCATCGGCCCCTGCGCGTGGGCCAGGGCGCGGATCCTGTCGCCGAGACCGACGACGTCGAGCGCCTTCAGCGCGTTGGCGGCGATCGCCAGGCCCGAGCCGACGGGCTCGACGGCGGGCGCCCGCTCCAGCACGGTCACGTCCCACCCCTTGCGCAGCAGCGCGACTCCCGCGCTCAGCCCGCCGATCCCGCCACCGATCACCACAGCCCTGGCCATCCGCGCCTCCTCCGATCACTACGTCCGTAGTTGAACCGTACTACGCCCGTAGTGTGGTCTCACTACCGCAGTAGTATCGGCTTCCGTGAAGCGCTCAGACGTCGTCGCCGACACGGCCATCGCGCTGCTCGCCGAGCGGGGCATGCGCGGCCTGACCCACCGGGCCGTGGACGAGGCCGCCGGCCTGCCGCCGGGCTCCACCTCCAACCTGGCCCGCACCAGGGCGGCGCTGCTGGAGCTGACCCTGGCCAGGCTCACCGAGCGGGAGGAGAAGGCGCTGTCGGGTGCCTATGAGGGCGACTACGACCCGGAAAGGCTGCCCGCCCGGCTGGCCGAGGTGCTGCACATCCAGCTCTCCGACAGC
Source organism: Nonomuraea sp. NPDC049421 (assembly GCF_040677005.1). Lineage (NCBI taxonomy): Bacteria > Bacillati > Actinomycetota > Actinomycetes > Streptosporangiales > Streptosporangiaceae > Nonomuraea > Nonomuraea sp. NPDC049421. The sequence goes on along the minus strand of NZ_JBFAQA010000006.1, from coordinate 190,506 downwards.
GCCCGCACGCTGGCCCGCTACGAGCTGGCGCTGGAGGCCACCAGGCGGCCCGAGTTGCGCGCGATCTACGACCGGGCGGGCCGCCGCTTCCGCGATCCCGCCGTGGCCATGCTGGCCGCCCTGGGCTCCCGCGACCCGGTGCGGCACGGGCGCGCGATGGTGGCCTTCGCCGAGGGCCTGCTGTTCGACGCGATCGCGGGCGCCGGCGCGGTGCCCACGCGGGAGGAGCTCGAACAGCTCGTCCGCGAGCTGCTCACTGGCATGCTCGGTTAGGAGGCCGCCAGACGGGCGCGGAGGCGGTCGCGGTGCGGCGGCCACTCGTCGTCGAGGATGCCGAAGAAGACGGTGTCGCGCCAGGAGCCGTCGGGCCTGCGGCGGTGCCGGCGCAGGGTGCCCTCGTGCACGCCGCCGATGCGCCTGATCGCGTTCTGGGAGCGTTCGTTGCGGTTGTCGGTCTTGAGCAGCACCCTGTTGTGGCCCAGCTCGAAGGCGTGGTCCACGAGCAGCAGCTTGCACGCGGTGTTGACCGCCGTACGCCAGGACGCGCGGCCGTACCACGTCCAGCCGATCTCCACGCTGGCCTCGAAGCCCGGCACGTCGGCGTACGTCGTCCAGCCCACGGCCCGCCCGCTCGCCTTCACCACCACGGCGAACGGCACGTGCTTGTCGTCGTCGATCAGCATGCGCGCGACCTTGCCCAGCTCCTCCTCGGTCTGCGGCGCGGCGGCCGGCAACCAGCGCCAGACCTCCTCGTCGCCGCCCCCCGCGGCGAACAGGTCGGGCACGTGGTCCATGGTGAGCGGCTCAAGCCGGACGACGTCGTTCTCGAGCACGGTGGGGGTGGGCAGCTTCGCGGTCATGGCGGCCACTGTAGGGGCATGAGAACGTGCAGGTAGATGGCCACCTGGGGGTAATTACGGGAAACCACCTGTCGACACGCATACCGGCCGGTCGGTAGGGTCGCGTCATGGACTTCGCCTTCGACACCGTCACCGAGGACCTGCGCGAGCGACTGCTCCGCTTCATGGACGAATGCGTCTACCCCGCAGAGCCGGCCTTCGAGGAACAGGCGCAGACCAGCGGCTGGAGCCCGCCGCCGCTGATCGAGGACCTGAAGGACGAGGCCAGGAAGCGCGGCCTGTGGAACCTGTTCCTGCCCGGCGAGCACGGCGCCGGACTGACGAACCTGCAGTACGCCCCGCTGGCGGAGATCATGGGCAGGAGCCCGGCCCTGGCCCCCGTCGCCACCAACTGCGCGGCCCCCGACACGGGCAACATGGAAGTCCTGTCCATGTTCGGCAGCGAGTGGCAGCGCAAGGAGTGGCTGCAGCCCCTGCTCGACGGCGAGATCCGCTCGGCCTTCGCCATGACCGAGCCCGACGTGGCCTCCTCCGACGCCACGAACATCGCGACCTCCATCGTGCGCGACGGTGACGAGTACGTCATCAACGGCCGTAAGTGGTTCATCTCCGGCGCGATGAACCCCAACTGCAAGATCTTCATCGTCATGGGCCAGACGAACCCCGAGGCGCCCAAGCACCGCAGGCAGAGCATGATCCTCGTGCCGCGTGACACGCCCGGCGTCCAGGTCAAGCGCGGCATGCACGTCTTCGGCTACACCGACGCCGACCACGGCGGCCACGCCGAGGTCGTCTTCGAGGACGTCCGCGTGCCCGCCGCGAACCTCATCGGCGAGGAGGGCGGCGGCTTCGCCATCGCGCAGGCGCGGCTCGGCCCCGGCCGCATCCACCACTGCATGCGGCTGATCGGCATGGCCGAGCGCGCGGTCGAGCTGATGTGCCGGCGGGCGCTGTCGCGGACCACGTTCGGCAAGCCCGTCGCGCAGCAGGGCGTCGTCCAGGACTGGATCGCCGAGTCCCGCGTGAAGATCGAGCAGGCCCGCCTGCTCGTGCTCAAGACGGCCTGGCTCATGGACACGGTGGGCAACCAGGGCGCCCACACCGAGATCCAGGCCATCAAGATCTCCACCCCGATCACGGTGGAGTGGATCCTCGACAAGGCCGTCCAGGTCCACGGCGCCGGCGGCGTCTCCCAGGACTTCCCCCTGGCCGGGCTCTGGGCGCACGCCCGTACGCTGCGCCTGGCCGACGGCCCCGACGAGGTGCACAAGCGGTCCCTGGCCTATCGCGAGCTGAAGAGGTACATGTGAACGAGGCGCAGATCAAGGAGCGCGTGGCCGCGTTCCTCGGCGAGCACGAACCGAGCGGGGACCGCCTTGAGTTCCTGCGCGCCCGGTTCGACGCCGGGCTGGCCTGGGTGTGGTTCCCTGAAGGGCTCGGCGGGCTCGGCGCGCCACGTGAGCTGCAGCAGGTCGTGGACAGGGAACTCGCCGACACCCCGCAGCTCAACGCCGGGCTGCAGGCCATCGGGCTGGGCATGGCGGCGCCGACGATCCTGGCGTTCGGCACCGATGAGCAGAAGCGCCGCTTCCTCAGGCCGCTGTGGACCGGCGAGGAGATCTGGTGCCAGCTCTTCAGCGAGCCGGGCGCCGGGTCCGACCTCGCCACGCTGGCCACCAGGGCGGTCAGGGACGGCGGCGAATGGGTGGTCGACGGGCAGAAGGTGTGGACGTCGGGCGCCCACCACGCGCGGTGGGCGATCCTCGTCGCCCGTACCGACCCGGAGGTGCCCAAGCATCGCGGGCTGACGTACTTCGTGTGCGACATGCACGCGCCGGGCGTGGAGGTGCGGCCGCTGCGCCAGATCACCGGCGAGGCCGAGTTCAACGAGGTGTTCCTGACCGGCGTGCGGCTCTCCGACGACCTGCGGCTCGGCGCGGTCGGCGACGGCTGGCGGGTCGCCCAGACCACGCTGATGAACGAGCGCGTGGCCATCGGCGGCGCGCCCACCCGGCGCGGCGGCGGCGTCATGGCGTCCGTGCTGGCCTCCTGGCGCGAGCAGCCCGAGCTGCGCACCCACGACCTGCACCAGCGGCTGCTGTCGCTGTGGGTGGAGGCCGAGGTGACCCGCCTGTCGGGCGCGCGCCTGCGCGAGCAGCTCGCCGCCGGCCAGCCGGGGCCCGAGGGCTCGGGCATGAAGCTCTCCTTCGCCCGGCTCAACCAGGCGCTGACCGGGCTGGAGATGGAGTTCAGGCGCGAGCTGGGCTACGACGACTGGACGTTCCGCCGCTCGGAGGAGGTCGACTTCTACGGCCGCGGCCCCGGCTACCGCTATCTGCGGGCCAAGGGCAACTCGATCGAGGGCGGCACCTCCGAGATCCTGCGCAACATCATCTCCGAGCGGGTGCTCGGCCTGCCGTCGGAGCCCCGTGTCGACAAGGACGTGCCGTGGAAGGACCTGCCGCGATGAGCCTGCTGTACTCCGAGGTCGAAGAGGAGCTGCGCGCCGCCGTACGCGGGCTGCTGGCCGACCGCTGCCCGCCGTCCGCGGTGCTGCAGCGCGTCGAGTCGCAGCTGTACGACCTGGAGCTGTGGAAGACGCTGGCCGGCGAGATCGGGGTGGCCGGCCTGCTGGTGCCCGAGGAGCTGGGCGGGGCGGGCGCGTCGGCCAGCGAGGCGGCCGTGGTGCTGGAGGAGCTGGGCAGGGCGGTCGCGCCGGTGCCGTTCTTCACCAGCTCGGTGCTGGCCACGCGGGCGCTGCTGCCGACCCGCGACGCGCTGCTCGGCGAGCTGGCCGAGGGGCGCAGGACGGCGGCGCTGGTGGTGTCGTTCGCGGCGTCGGCGTACCGGCCTGACCGGGGCGCGTCGGTGCGGGTGGACGGCGAAGGGCGGCTGTCCGGCTCGGTGACAGGCGTGGCCGGAGCCGAGGTGGCGGACGTGCTGCTGGTGCCGGTGGACGGCGACCTGTACGCGGTCGAGGGCGACGCGATCGAGGCGGGCGTGGTGCGCGTCGCGTCGTCGCTCGACCTGACCAGGCCGGTGGCCACGGTGACGTTCACCAGGACCAGGGCCCGCCGGGTCGGGGCCTGCGACCTGGCCGCGGTGCTGCGGTTCGGAGCCGGGCTGCTCGCCTCGGAACAGCTCGGGGTGGCCGAGTGGTGCCTGCAGACGACGCTCGCGTACGTCAAGGAGCGCCACCAGTTCGCCCGCCCGGTCGGCTCGTTCCAGGCGCTCAAGCACCGCCTCGCGGACCTCTGGCTGGACGTCGTCAGGGCCAGGGCGGCGGCCAGGAACGCGGTCGCGGACGCCTCGTCGATCTCCGTGGCGGTGGCCCAGTCGTGGAACGCGGGCGTCGCCGTGCACGCGGCCGAGGAGGCCCTGCAGCTGCATGGCGGGATCGGGATGACCTGGGAGCACCCCGTGCATCTCTATCTCAAGCGCGCCAAGGCCACCGAGGTCGCGCTCGGCACGCCGGGCGACCACCGGGAGGCGCTGGCCTCACTCGTCGACGTCCCCGGCCCCGAGTGAGGCGAGCAGCAGGTCGGCGAAGTGCTTGCCCACCTGGGCGCCGGTGAGCGGCCCCCGCGTGCTGAACCACGTGCCCAGGTGGTGCACCGAGCCGAAGAAGTAGTCGACGACCAGCTCGGCCGGCACCCGGTCGCTGAAGACGCCGGTGCGCTGCCCGTCGGCCACGAGCGCGCGGAAGCGCTCGTGGTAGCGGCGGCGCTCGGCGCGCACGGTCTTCTGCGTCTCGGGGGCGAGCAGGTGGATCGACCTGAAGAAGATCTTCGAGTCGTCGAGGTTGGCGGCCGTCGTCTCCACGACGTCGGCCGCGGCCCGGTGGAGGCGCTGCCTGATCGTGCCCGGCCCGTCGGCGATCTGGGCGAGCCGGTCCATCTGCATGCGCAGCACCCGGGCGTAGATCTCGTGGAGGAGATCGTCCTTGGAGTCGAAGTAGTGGTACATCGCGCCCTTGGTCACGCCCGCCGCGACCACGATCTCCTGCACCGAGGTGCTCTCGAAGCCGCGCTCGGCGAACAGCCGGGTCGCCTCGGCGAGCAGGCGCTGCCTGACCGGTTCGTCTTTCACTCGGTCCCCCTTGGTCACCGGCCTAGCATACCGACTGGTCGGTTGATGGCCTTGCGGGTACTAATTCCGTCACCTTAGGCTCGCCTTGGTTGGGGAACGGGTATCCCTTGACCGGCGAGGGATCTTCGGCGTGGCAGATCCTGCACAACATCTACATTCGGGGAGTTTGCCGTGCCCGGTGGCTCTATCTACGTGCAGCCCAACGAGAAGTACACAGGCTCATCCCCGCAGTGGTGGTACGAGAAATTCTGGCGCGAGGACGCGCCGAACCGGCGCAGGTACAGGTACGCCAAGGCCGCTGTGGGTTTCGTCGTCGGCATCGCCCTGGGGATCAGGTTCGGGCTCGCGGGCGGATCCGCGATCACCGGCCTGCTGCTCGGAGCGCTCACGTTCGCCGGTGACTGGTTGCTCGACTGGTACTCCTTCCACAAGACCGCGGTGTGGCGCGGCGCCAAGAGGGGCGAGCTCATCACGGGGCGCCTGCTGCGCCGCTCGCTCAGCCGCCAGAGCTACCACGTGCTCGACGGCCGGGCGATCCGCGGCCAGGCCTCCATCGACCACCTCGTGATCGGTCCGGGCGGTGTCTGGATCATCGACAACGAGTCGTGGAGCCCCGACACCGAGATCGCCTGCTACGCGGGCCGGCTGTTCTTCGGCGAGAAGTACGGCAGCAAGACCGCCAAGCCGCTGGTCGAGCAGGCCGAGGCGTTCGCCGAGCTGCTGACCCGCGAGACCGGCGTCCAGGTGCGCATCACGCCGATGCTCGCGGTCCACTGCGGCCTGCTGCCCAAGAGCGGCGTCGTCGTGGCCGAGGGCCTGACGCTGGCCAAGCCGCGCGCGATGGCCAAGCTCATCAAGGCCGCCGACCGCGACGTGCTCAGCCCGTCGCAGATCGAGCTGCTCTCCCGCACGGCGGCCCGCGAGCTGCAGCGCGTCTGACCTGGTCTACGCCAGAGTCTCGATGAACGCGGTGAGCTGGGCGACGTTGCGGCACTCGTGCATGGGCACGACCGTGCCGTACTCGCCCGCCACCGAGTCACCCGTGTCCCACTGCTGCGTGGGCTCCGGATTCAGCCAGTACGCGTGCCTGCACCGCGACACCAGCGACTTGAGCGTGTCGAGGGCGGGCGGCTGGTAGTTGGAGCGGGCGTCGCCGAGGATCAGCAGCGACGTCTTCGGCCCGATGGCGTCGCCGTAGCGTTCGGCGAAACGCTCCAGCGCGTGCCCGTAGTTGGTCCGCCCGAACCGCACCATGTCGGCCTCGTCCGCCAGCCTGGCCATGGCCTCCACCACGTCGGAGCCCGGCTGGAAGAACCGGGTGATCTCATCCACGGTGTCCACGAACCCGAACGCCCGCACCTTCGTGAACTGCTCGCGCAGCGCGTACGTGAGCAGCAGCGTGAAGTGCGCGAACGACGAGACCGAGTCGCTGGTGTCGCAGAGCACGACCAGCTCGGGCTTGTGCGGGCGGGGCGGCCTGAAGTGGGTGGTGAGCGGCACGCCGCCGCTCTGCAGCGAGGCCCGCATGGTCCTGCGGAAGTCGAGCCTGCCGCGCTTGCCCCTGCGCTGCCTGATCGTCAGCCGGGCGGCCAGCCGGCGGGCCAGCGGATGCACCTCCCTGCGCAGTCTGGCCAGGTCGGCCCTGGTGATGCGGAGGAAGTCGATCTGGTCGAGCGGCGGGCGCACGGCCGAGCGGGCGATGCGCTCGATCCCCGAGTCCTCGGCGATGCGGCGGCGCACGTCGGTGGCCACCGCCTCCTCGAAGCGCCTGACGTTGGACGTGACCCGCTGCCGCACGGTCTTCTCCGCCAGCCCGCCGCGCTCCTGCCCCTGGAGCACGGCGCGCAGGATGCCGGCCATCAGCGTCTCGGGCGACAGGGCGCGCAGCACGCTGTAGGAGAACCAGTTCTGCCGCCCGGGAGCGGCCTCCTGCCGGCCGAACCGCGCCACCATGGCCTCGGCGAACGCGCGCATCTCCTGGTCGGTCGAGCCGCTCAGCAGCTCCGCCAGGTGCGCGCGCAGCTCCTTGACGTCGGCCGTCTCGAAGTCGGTACGGCTCTGCGCCCGCAGCCCCGACGTGGACGCCGGGAACCACAGGTCGAACAGCACGTCGAATCCCGGCCGGTAGGCGGGCTTCTTGACCAGCGTGGCGGCGTACGCGGCGCGCAGCGACTCCCGGTCGGCCAGCTCGATCACCCGCAGCGCGTCGGCCGCGTCGAGCCCCTCGGCGACCGACACCGGCAGCCCGGCCTCGCGCAGCGCGTGCACGAAGCCGACGTGCCGATCGACCAGCGACGTCGGCTCAGGCATCGGGCAGCCCCAGCTCCTTGGCCGCCCGCGCGTGGTCGGAGGCGTGCTTGAGCACCACGCCGAGCGTGCCCGCCACGGTGGCCTCGTCCAGCTCGTCGCGGCCGAGCGCCAGCAGCGTGTTGGCCCAGTCGACGGTCTCGGCCACCGACGGCGCCTTCTTCAGCTCCAGCGCCCGCAGCGTGGCGACCGTCCGCGCGAGCTGCTCGGCCAGGTCGGCGCGCAGGCCCGGCACCTGGGCCAGCACGATGTCGCGCTCGCGCTCGGGCGTCGGGTACTCGATGTGCAGGTAGAGGCAGCGCCGCTTGAGCGCCTCCGACAGCTCGCGGGTGGCGTTGGAGGTGAGCACGACGTACGGGCGGCGGGTGGCGGCGATGGTGCCCAGCTCGGGGATCGTCACCTGGAAGTCGGACAGCAGCTCCAGCAGCAGCCCCTCGACCTCGACGTCGGCCTTGTCGGTCTCGTCGATGAGCAGCACGGTCGGCTCCTGCGCCCTGACCGCCTTGAGCAGGGGGCGCTCCAGCAGGAACTCCTCGGTGAAGATGTCGTCGTCGTCGCTGGTGGCCTGGATGCGCAGGAGCTGCTTCTTGTAGTTCCACTCGTACAGGGCTCTGGCCTCGTCGAGGCCCTCGTAGCACTGCAGCCTGATGAGGCCGGCGCCGGTGGCCTGGGCGACGGCCTTGGCCAGCTGCGTCTTGCCCACTCCTGCGGGTCCTTCGACCAGCAGCGGCTTGCCCAGCGCGGCGGCCAGGAACACCGAGGTGGAGATGGCGTCGTCGGAGAGATAGTCCACGGCGGCGAGCCGCTCCGTCACGTCGGCGGGGGAGTCGAACATCAAGGATCCTGTCTGCCGGAGCCGAAGTACCGAACTTTATTCTAGCGTTCCTGTCCCGCGGATTCCGATTCGACCAGGATCCGGATCACCGGTATATTCCTTCGTGCCGGGCGCCGCTAGCTCAGTTGGTCAGAGCAGCTGACTCTTAATCAGCGGGTCCGGGGTTCGAGTCCCTGGCGGCGCACCAGATCGGGCACTCACCGCAGTCGCGGTGAGTGCCCGAAGTGGTTTTCACGGGCCCCCCACCCTCATCGGGCCGCCCGGGGGCCGATCCCGTCCAGGCTGAAGGTGCGGTTCCACTCGCGCACCCACGCGGGTCCGAAGCCCTCCGTCCGGTTCAGCGGCGTCGCCCGCGCGTCGAAGCGGCCCGTCGCCGCGTCGAAGCCCGCCTCCGCCGGGGTGGCCAGCTCGGCGTTGAAGGAGTCGAAGTCCGGGTTGAACGTCTTCACGCTCAGCCCGTCGGCGTCGTCGGTGTAGGCGAAGCCGCCGGTCGCGATGCTGACCGACCGCGTCAGCACGTTGTGCGCCGGCACGTACAGCGAGTCCGGGTCGCTCCACACCTGCTCGTCGGTGCACTCCGTGTCGCCGACCGCGGTGCACGGCTCGCCCTGGGCGTCGGACGGCACGTACCAGTCGCGGATGTTCGGGTACTGCTTCGCGTAGTGGCGGTACCACGTCTCGACGTTCTGCCTGGTGTTGGTGAACCCGGTGCCGTCGCCGGCCTTCAGCATGTCGTTGAAGCGCTCGATCACGACCTTGGCGTTGGCCACCGGCAGCCGCTTGCCGCCCTCGTGGTAGAGCTTGTCGTGCCCGATGTACCTCACGTTCGTGAACACGTTGTCGCGCGCCACGTTGCTGTGGCCCGACTGGTAGAACAGCCCGTGCTGGACGTTGTCGAAGACGTTGTGGTGCACGACCATGCCCGACATGCCGTCGTCCATGTAGACGGCCTGGTTGCCGTCCGCGCCGACGTCCTTGAACAGGTTGTACGCCACCACGTTGCCCAGATACGTGTAGTCGCGGCCCGCGTAGATCACGCCCTGGTCGGAGGCGTGCGTGACCAGCCGCTCGAACCTGTTGTGCGTGACCTCCATGTCGTTGCCCATGATCTGGATCGCCATGTGCGGCGCGTCGTGCACGTCGTTGTACCGGAACGTGTTCCCGACCCCGTACATGTAGCCCGCCGGCGTGTACGTGGCCAGCTTCGAGAAGTCGTAGATCTCGTTGTGCTCCACCACGTGGTCGCCGCGCTCCAGCGAGTCGCGGTCGCCGCCCGCGGTGAAGACCCCGCCGCCGCCCAGGTCGTGCAGCCTGCTGTGGACCACCCTGTTGCGGTGGCCGCCCCTGCTCGTGCGGTACTCGGCGATGGCCGTGATCGCGTCGTTGGCCTCGCCGATCTGCACCGCGTCCATGCTGACGTTGAGGATCTCCAGGCCGTCGATCGTGCACGACTCGGCGTCCAGCAGGCGCACGCCCGAGCCCGTGGTGCCGTTCAGGCGCAGGTCCTTGAGCGTCACGCCGGTGACGTTCTCCAGCTGGAAGAACGGGGCGTCGAACGAGGTGAGGCTGATCTCCTTGCCCTCGACCGTGCCGCCCGGCGGGTAGTAGTAGAGCGTGTCGTGGTCCTGCCGGCGGTCGATGTAATACTCGCCCTCGGTGTCCAGCTCGCTCAGCACGTTCTGGGCCACGAACGAGGTCCACTTGTCGGTGGCGACGTACATGGTGGGGTAGTGGGTGGTGAGGTCGCCGCCGCCGGCGGTCTCGATGCGGAGTCGGTCGTTGGCGTAGTTGTTGCCGAAATATCCGGACAACCAGCCATCTGTCTCGTACGCCGTCTCGTCCGGGGTGTCGGTGCCCGCCGGCTTCGCCCACTTCTCGTACCTGGCCGCCAGCTCCGCGTCCTTGACCGTGTAGACGGGACCGGGGAGCTCCAGCATCTCCTCGTACGGCAGCGTCGTGCCGTCGGCCGTCTTGTCGGAGAAGTAGTCGCGCGCCCCCTTCGGTGCCTCCTTGACGGTCAGGTGATCCCTGGTGAGCTTGGCGTCGCCGTTGGGGTACTGCGCCAGGGTCTGGGTGGCGTCGTCGGTGATGAGCTCGGGGGCATAGGGCTGCGGCTTCCAGTTGAAGCCGTTCTTGTGGAGCGTGCCCGTGGGGATGCCCTCGGCGCCGAGGTCGTAGACCCAGACGTTCGGGGCGGTCTCGGCGGGGACGCGGGCCTTCGACGACCACTTCGCGTCGTCCGCCGGCAGGTCGCTCAGCCGGCGGAACTTCTCCGGCGCCAGGGTCGTGACGCCGGCCAGCTCGACCTGCTCGCCCGGGTAGGCGGCATAGGTGACGTACGAGTGCTCGGCGCCCTTCACCTCGATCGTCGTCGCGCTCTGGTAGACGCCCTCGCGGATGTAGACGATGCCGGGCTCGCGGCGGCTGGTCCTGCCGGCCAGGGCGTCGCGGGCGCGTTCGATGGTGGCGAACGGGTCCTTCGCGGTGCCCTTGGCGTCGTCGCTGCCGTTCTTGGCGACGTACACGATGTGCCTGACCGGGGCGGCCGTGGCGGGGGCGGTGGTCGTGGCGGCCGTCAGTAAGGCCGCGAGGAGGGGGATCATCGCTCTGCTGAGCATGGGCAGACCTCAATCGATACAATATTACTAACAGCAAGAAGTCCCTGAGGGTGAACGGTAGCGTCGTGCGGGCCACAGTTCAATGGTTTGACCACAGCGTGGTCACGAACGCGCCCGCCTCGGGAGCTTCAGGAACGGCGGGGGCGGCGCAGGCGCAGGCCGGTGAGCGCGGCCAGCAGGATCACCAGGCCGATGCCCATCAGCGCCCGGCCGTCCGGGCCCGCGAGACCGCCGGCGCCCGTGTCCACGCCGCCCGAGGGCGCCTCTTCCGGCGTCTCCTCGGTGGTGGTCCCCGACGTGTCCTCTTCGGTCTCCTGATCGGTGGGGGTGGTGCTGTCCGAGTCGTCGGGGGTGGGGGTGGTGTCGTCGTCGTCCTGGCCGGCCGTGCCGACGGTGATGGGGTAGTCGGTCCGGCCGCTGGTGTCCTCGACCTCGCACTCGATCAGCGGTTCCGTGGGGCGCAGGCCGAAGTTGACGGAGGCGGCGTGCACCTGGCCGGTGCCGGTGTTCTTGGGGGTCGTCTTGAGGTCGACCGTCGTCGTGGGCAGCGGGATGGGCTCGTCGGGGATGACCGTGCCGATCTCGGCGACGCCGGTGGCCGAGGTGAAGTTCGGGATGCCGCTGATGCCGGCGTAGGCGTACATCTTGATGTCGCCCTCCAGCCCGGTGGCGGGGGCGAGCAGCTCGGAGCCGGTGGTGTACGCGCCGGTCCAGCCGATCGTCAGCTCCTCGTTGGGCTGCGCCTGGGCGGGCACGGTGAGCTCCACGTCGATGGAGACGTCCTGCTTGGCGCCCGTGGCGACGACCGTGCACACGTACGGCACTGTGGCGTTCATCGCTGCGGCGGCCTGGGCGGCCGGTACGGGCAGGCACGAGAACACCACGGCGGCGGATAAGACGACCGGCACGACACGCACGACAGGCTCTCCTTGGGACGGACGAGTCACCCGAGAAAGGACGCGACCCGGGCATGCTCGGGTGACACGGTCATCCAACCGCAATCGAGATGCGCCGTCATCCCGCCGAATGGTAGGAAAACACCCATGACACCAGGTGTTCGACTCATCCGCAACGACCAGCTGGCCCAGCAGGTCGAATACGCGTACGCGGCCACCGTGGACGCGCCGCTGCGCTCCATCTGGGTGGCCGGCGCCTGCCCGCTCGACACCGACGGCGCCACGGTGGCCGTCGGCGACTACGCCGGCCAGACCCACCAGGTGATGCGCAACCTCGTCACCGCGCTCGAAGGCGCCGGCGCCAAGCTGACCGACGTCGTCAAGACGACCGTCTACGTCGCCGGCACCTCCCAGAAAGACCTGGTGACGGCCTGGCAGATCTACAGGGAGTACATGGGCGACCACGAGCCCCCGAGCACGCTGCTCGGCGTCACCGTCCTGGGCTACAGCGACCAGCTCGTGGAGGTCGAGGCGGTGGCGGTGATCGCCGGAGCCGAGTGAGCGGCGCGCGGGGGCGTCGTTAGGGTGCCGGTATGTCGTTCATCGTCACCACCGGCGCCACCGGGCAGCTCGGCGGCAGGATCGCGCGGCTGCTCGCCGCCAGGGGAGTCCGGCAGCGGCTGGTCTCGCGGCACGCCGCCGAGCGCGCCCCCGCGTACGAGGGCGCCGTAGCCGTCTCGGCCTCCTACGGCGACCCGGCCGCCATGCGCGGCGCGCTCGACGGGGCCTCGACCGTGCTGTTCGTGTCGGCGGGGGAGAGCGAGGACCGCCTGGCCCAGCACCGTACGTTCGTGAACGCCGCCCGTGACGCCGGCGTGTCCCACCTCGTCTACGTCTCCTTCTACGGCGCCGCCCCCGACGCCACGTTCACACTGGCCCGCGACCACTGGGCGACCGAGCAGTACATCCGCGACAGCGGCCTGCCCTTCACCTTCCTGCGCGACGACCTCTACGCCGACTTCCTGCTCGCCCTGGCCGGGGACGACGACGTCATCAGGGGCCCGGCGGGGCAGGGGCGGGTGGCGGCGGTGGCGCAGGACGACATCGCCGAGGCGGCGGTGACCGTGCTGCTGCGGCCGCAGGAGCACGAGGGCGCGACGTACGACCTCACAGGACCCGAGGCGCTCACCCTCGACGAGGTGGCCGCCACGCTGACCAGGGCGACCGGCCGCACGATCACCTACCGTCCGGAGACGGCCGAGGAGGCGTACGCGTCCCGCGCGGTCTACGACGCGCCCGCCTGGCAGGTGGAGGCGTGGGTGTCCACCTACCTCGCGATCGCGGCCGGCGAGCTCGAAGGGGTCAGCGGCGACGTACCGGCCCTGACCGGGCATCCGGCGACCAGCCTGGAGGACCTGCTGGCCCGCCGCTCAACGGGCGCGGGGGAGTGAGACGACCACGACCAGGCCGCCGCCGTCGCGGGGACTCGCCCGTACGTCCCCGCCGTGTGCCACCGCCACCGACCGGACGATCGACAGCCCCAGCCCGGCGCTCGTCCCCGTGACCGCCCGCTCGTCCCCGAGCCGGTGGAACGGCTTGAACAGCAGCGGCACGTCGTACGGCGGCACGGCGGGCCCGGTGTTGGCGACCTCCACCTCGACCGTCTCCCGGGAGACCGTCCTGCTCGTCACCCGCACCCAGCCGCCGCCGTCGGTCACGTTGTAGCGGACGCCGTTCTCCACCAGGTTGTGCACGAGGCGTTCGAGCAGCAACGCGTCGCCGGTGGTGGGGGCGGGGCCGGTTGCCTCGTCCAGCTTCACCCCGGCAGCGTCGGCGGCGCCGGCATTCTGCTCGATCACGTGCGTGACCACGTCCGCCAGGTCCACGGGCGCCCGGTCGGCCAGCTCCTGCTCCGTGCGCGCCAGCAGGAGCAGCCCGCTGATCAGCCGCTCGTGGCGGGCGTTGATCTCCAGCAGGCTCTCGCCCAGCTCCTTGACGTCGGACGACGCCGTACGGCGGTGCATGGCCAGCTCCACCAGCGCCCGGTTGAGCGTCAGCGGCGTGCGCAGCTCGTGCGAGGCGTTGGCGACGAACCTGCGCTGCCCGTCGAACGAGCGGTCGAGCCGCTCCACCATGGTGTCGAACGTGTCGGCCAGGTCCTTGACCTCGTCGTCCGGCCCGCGCAGCGCGATGCGCTCGGACAGGCCGCGCTCGGCCATGGGGGCGGCGGCGATCCTGCGGGCGGTGTCGGTGACCAGGTTCAGCGGGGCCAGCACGCGGCCCGCGACCACCCAGCCGAGCGCCACGGCGGCGGCTCCGACCACCAGCAGCGCGACCACGCCCTGGGTGATGAGCGAGGTGACGGCGGCGTCGCGCACCCCGGCCTGCTGGTCGCGCAGCCACTCCAGGGCCGCCTCGCCCTGGATCGTGACGCCGTTCCTGGTGAGGATGAGCTGCTTGTGCCGGCCTGGCTCGGGAGCGTACTGGCTGTCGAAGATGCCCTTGAGCTGCTGGTCGAACAGCAGGTACGTGACCGCGAGCAGGGTCAGCCCGGCCAGCAGGAACAGGGCGCCGTACACGAGCGTGAGCCGCAGCCGCAGCGTGGGCCGCGGTCTGCGCAGCAGGCGGGCCGGCACCGGGAGGCTCATGGGACGCGGTATCCGACCCCGGGCACGGTCTCCACGACCGGCGGGTCGCCCAGCTTGCGGCGCAGCTTGAGTATCGTCAGGCGGACCGCGCCGGTGAACGGGTCGGCGTTCTCGTCCCACGCCTTCTCCAGGAGCTGCTCGGCCGAGACGACGCAGCCGTCCGCCCGCATCAGCTCGGTCAGCACCGCGAACTCCTTCTTCGACAGCGGCACGAACCGCCCGTTCCTGAACACCTCCCTGCGCGCCGGATCCAGCGTGATCCCGGCCCGCCGCAGCACCGGCGGCACGGCGGGGCGCGAGCGCCGGCCCAGCGCCAGCACCCGGGCGGCCAGCTCCTGGAACGCGAACGGCTTGGTCAGGTAGTCGTCGGCGCCCATCGACAGCCCGCTCACCCGGTCGTCCAGTTGCGCGGCGGCGGTGAGCATCAGCACCCGCGCGGCGCACGCGGCGGCAACCATCTCCCTGCACACCTCGTCCCCGTGCACGCGGGGCAGGTCCCGGTCCAGCACGACCACGTCGTAGTCGTTCACCGCGATCCGCTCGAGCGCGGCCGCGCCGTCGTGCGCGAGGTCGACCGCGTGCGTCTCCTCACGCAGCCACTCGGCGATCGCGTCGGCGAGCAGCGGCTCGTCCTCCACCACCAGCACCCGCATGGCGTTACTCAGGCCCCCTTCGTTCGCTGACAGAGCCGAGTGTGGCCGATGCGGCGTTCGCTCCAGGTAAGCCGCCGGTGGAAACGCGGAGGAAACAGCCCGGACTGTTGCATCTGGCTTCGTACGACGTTCGTGCCACGAAGGAGAGCTTCATGCGAGGAAGAAGACGCACCGCGCCCGCCGTCGGGGCCGCGCTGCTCATGGCGGTCCTGCTGGCGGCGTGCGGTTCCGGCGGTGAGGCCGGGTCCGACGTGGCCTCGGTGTCCGGAACCGGCACCCAGGCCACCGCGAGCGCGCAGCCGAGCGAGGACAGGAAGGACAAGGCGCTCAAGTTCGCCCAGTGCATGCGCGAGAACGGCATCGACGTGCCCGACCCCGAGAACGGCCGGTTCACGATGCGGTTCGACAAGAACACCCCGCAGGAGAAGGTGGAGGCCGCCCAGGAGGCGTGCAAGCAGTACGCGCCGAGCGGCGAGGCGGTGCGCGGCGGCGACGGCAAGGCCGCCGAGAGCCTGCGCAAGCTCGCCCAGTGCATGCGGGACAACGGCGTCGAGAGCTACCCCGACCCCGAGGGCGGCATGATGCGGATCACCCCGGAGGTCGGCGGCGACCCCGACTTCGAGTCCGCCAGGAAGACGTGCCAGAGGGAGGCCGGCGAGGCCGGCCTGGGAGACTCCTGATGAAGCCGCCCAGGAAGCGGCGGCGGCGCGGCGGGCTGGTGGCCGCGCTGCTGACCGTGGCGGCGGTCGCGGGCGGCACCCTGGTCGCCGTCAACGGCGCGGGCCTGCTGGCGGGCGGCGCGAGCCCGGCCGGCTCGGCGAGCGCCCTGCCACCGGCCACCGCGACCGTCACCAGGCAGACGCTCAACGACACCACGGACGCCGACGGCGAGCTCGGCTACGGCCCGGTCACCACGGCCGTGGCCCGCAGGCCCGGCACGATCACCTGGTTGCCGGAGAGCGGCGCGACGATCAGCCGCGGCAAGTCGCTCTACCGCGTGGACGACGAGCCGGTCACCCTCATGTACGGCGGCACCCCCGCCTACCGCGACCTGAAGACCGGGATGACCGGCAAGGACGTCGAGAGCCTGGAACGCAACCTCGGCAAGCTCGGCTACGACGGCTTCACCGTGGACGACGAGTTCACCTGGGACACCGCCCAGGCGGTCATGGAGTGGCAGGACGACCGCGGCCTGCCGGAGACCGGCGTGGTGGAGCTGGGCCGGGTGGTGTTCGCTCCCGGCAAGGTGCGCGTGGAGAGCCTGCAGGCCGAGGAGGGCGGGCCGGCGCAGCCGGGGCAGCAGGTGCTCGCGTACACGGGCACCTCGAAGGTCATCACCGTGCAGCTCGGCTCGGACGACCAGCGGCTGGCGAAGAAGGGCGCGAAGGTCCAGGTCACGCTGCCGGACGGCGAGAGCGTCAAGGGCAAGGTGACCGAGGTGGCCACCGTCATCGTGCCGGCCGAGAGCCAGAACCAGGACCCGGAGACCCGGGTCGAGGCGCTGGTGTCGATCGGCGACGCCAAGGCGGCGCGCGGGCTGGACAAGGCCGCGGTGGACGTCACGTTCACCGCGTCCAAGCGCGAGAACGTGCTCGCCGTGCCGGTCGCGGCACTCGTCGCGCTCCAGGAGGGCGGGTACGGCCTGGAGGTCGTCGAGGGCGGCAGGTCCCGGTACGTCGCGGTCGAGACCGGCCTGTTCGCCGGGGGCAAGGTCGAGGTGTCCGGCGACGGGCTGACGGAGGGCATGACCGTGGGGATGCCGAAGTGACGTACGAGATGATCGCTCTCACCGGCGTGTCCAGGACGTATCCCGGAGGGGTGGCGGCGCTGCGGGAGGTGTCGCTGCGGATCGGCCACGGCGAGCTGGTCGCCATCGCCGGTCCGTCGGGGTCGGGCAAGTCGACGATGCTCAACGTCATCGGCACCCTCGACCGGCCGACCACGGGCAGTGTGCACATCGACGGCCACGACGTCTCGGCGCTGACGGACAACGAGCTCTCCGCGCTGCGCGCCACCACGATCGGCTTCGTCTTCCAGTCCTTCCACCTCGCGCCGCGGGTCCCCGCGCTGGACAACGTGGCCGACGGCCTCGTCTACACCGGCATGAGCCGTTCCGAGCGGCGCCGCCGCGCGGCCGAGGCGCTGGAACGGGTCGGGCTCGGGCACCGCGTGGACCACGAGCCGCACGAGCTGTCCGGCGGCGAGCGGCAGCGGGTGGCGATCGCCAGGGCGGTGGCGGGCGACCCGCCGCTGCTGCTGGCCGACGAGCCGACCGGGGCGCTCGACTCGGTCTCCGGCGCGGGCGTCATGGAGCTGCTGCGCGAGCTGAACGCGGCCGGCACCACCATCGTGATCATCACCCACGACCGGGAGATCGCGGACGGGCTGCCCCGTCAGGTGCGCATGCGCGACGGGGAGATCGTCTCCGACTCGGCGCAGGAACCCGTGCGGCTGTGGAAGGGCGGGGCGTGATGACGCTCATGGAGGTGCGTCCCCGGCCCGTCCCGGCCCGGATGCGGGCCCGCGACGTGCTGCGGGTCGGCGCGATCGGGCTGCGGACCAGGCCGCTGCGGGCGTTCCTGTCCGCGCTGGGCATCGCCATCGGCATCGCCGCCATGGTCGGCGTGGTCGGGCTCTCGTCCTCGTCGGGCGCCGAGCTGGACCGCCAGCTCTCCGCGCTGGGCACGAACCTGCTCACCGTCACCTCGGGGACCACGCTCATGGGGCAGGCCGCGCAGCTGCCGATGGACGCCGAGGCGATGATCGAACGCATCGGCCCCGTACGGGCGGTGTCGTCGGTCGGGAAGGTCGCCGAGGCCAAGGTCTACCGCTCGGAGCGCATCCCCGAGGCGCAGACCGGCGGCCTCAGCACGTACGCCGCCCGCCTCGACCTCCCCGCCACCATCGGCGCCACGCTGAGCGGCGGCACCTGGCTGAACGCGGCCACCGAGCGCTACCCGGCCGCCGTCGTCGGCGCGGACGCCGCGCGGCGGCTCGGCATCGGCGCGCCCGGCCAGGACACCCAGATCGTGGTCGGCGGCGTCAGGTTCACCGTGGTCGGGGTGCTGGAGCCGGTGGCGCTGGCCCCCGACCTCGACAGCGGCGTGCTGGTCGGGTGGCCGGTGGCCGAGGGGCGGCTGGGCTTCGACGGGCATCCGACCACGCTCTACACCCGCTCCGACGAGGCGCGGCTGGAGGCCGTACGCGAGGTGCTCGGCGCCACCGCCAACCCGCAGGCGCCCAACGAGGTGGACGTCTCCCGCCCGTCCGACGCGCTCGCCGCCAAGCAGGCGACCAGCCAGGCGTTCGCCGGGCTGCTGCTGGGCGTCGGGGCGGTGGCGCTGCTCGTGGGCGGGGTCGGCGTGGCCAACACGATGGTCATCTCCGTGCTGGAACGCCGGGCCGAGATCGGGCTGCGCCGCTCGCTCGGCGCGACCAGGGGGCAGGTCCGCACCCAGTTCCTGGCCGAGTCGCTGCTGCTGTCGGCGCTGGGCGGGATCGGCGGCGTGCTGCTCGGGACGGGGGTGACGACGGCGTACGCGCTCTACAGCGGCTGGCCGTCGGTCGTGCCCGCCTGGGCGACGGCGGGCGGGCTGGCCGCCACCCTCGCCATCGGCGCCGCCGCCGGCCTCTACCCGGCCGTACGCGCCTCCCGCCTGTCCCCGACGGAGGCCCTGGCGACTCCGTGACGCGGGCTGGGCGGCGACCTCGCGCCGATCGAGGGGGTTTCAGCGGTCGAGGAGCTGGGCCGCCAGCGTGTCGTGCACCCACTCCTCGAACCGCTCGTGCGGCCAGCCCCGCGCCCCCGCGAGCAGCAGGTAGAGCTCGGGGCTGAGCAGCCCGTACAGCACGTCGGCGGCCTGCTCGGGCGGCACGTCGGCGCGGGCGCCCGGCTTGGCCATCAGGCTCCGCGCGGCGGCGGTGTGCACGACGTGGCGGGGGTCGGTGTCCTGCGTCCACTCCGCCGCGACCTCGGGGTCCATGGCGACAGCGGTGTCGAGCACCTTCATGATCGGCGCGACCCTGGCCAGCACGGCAGACGACCCGTGGACGAGCGCCCGCAGGTGCCCGGCGGCCGTCGGGGCGGCCAGCGCCTCCTTGAACCAGGGCCTGTCCATGGTCGCCACCGGCTCGTCGTCGCCCGCGATCGTGACGTCGACCAGCTCTTTGAGCAGCGTGCGCTTGTTGCCGAAGACGAAGTAGATGGTCTGGACGGCCACCTCCGCCCTGGTGGCGACGTCCTGCAGGTTGGTGGCGCCGTAGCCGTCCTGGACGAACAGCTCGCCGGCGGCCCGCAAGATGCGCGCCCTGGTCTCTCTGGCCTTCTGGGCACGTTTGCCCACCCTCTTGACATCGCTCATTCGCTGAAGTTTAACTCTAGTCTAGTAACTAGAAGTCAACTCTAGCGAAGGACTCCAACCATGTCCGTGCTCCGCATCGTCCGCTTCACCGCCGACCCCGCCGACGCCGACCAGATCCTCGCCAGGCGCGCCGACCTCATCAGCGCCGTACGCACCCGCTTCCCCGGCCTGTCCGAGACCAGGCTCATCCGGCCGGACGAGCGCACCTGGGTCGACTCCTGGGTCTGGGAGTCCCAGGCCGCCCTGGAGGCGGTGGTCGCGGTCGCCCACGACCTGCCCGCGGCGGGACCGGCGTTCGCGCTGGTCAAAGACCCTACGAGTGAGGAGGGAGAGATCATCGACGAGCGCTAAGGGCGCCAGCGGCGCAGGTCCGTCTCCTTCTCGTACGCCTGCGGATCCGGATACGTGACCAGCTCCACCGTCGCGCCCCAAGGCGTCCGGCAATAGACGAACCGGTTGTGCGGGCCCGCCTCGGGACCCGGCAACGGCACCGGCTCCGACAGCGCAGTCCCGCCCGCCTCGGTGACCAGCCGCAGCGCCTCGTCCAGGTCGTCCACGTACACCGCGACGTGCTGCCACCCCAGGTCACACGGCACCACGGGCCCGCCCTGCCGGGGCCCGCTGAACTCGAACAGCTCGATGCCGGGCCCGTCCGGCAGGCGCAGCATGCGGACCGCCACCTCGGCCGTGCCCTGCGGCACGCCCAGGCGCCGCTCGGTCGCCCAGCCGCCCTTGGGTCCCCGCTCGCGCGGAAGGGTGTCGAAGAGCACCTCGGCGCCGAACGCGCGGACGAAGAACGCGGTGGCCGCTTCCAGGTCGGGCACGGTGACGCCGATGTGATCGATGCCGCGGACGGTCATGGCCTGCCTCCTGTCGGAAACGGGGGTCGCTCACCTGCGGCTGCGGAACCTCCCGATCAGCCCCAGCTCGTCCACGCACCGGCCCAGCCCGAGCGCCACGGCCTCCAGCGGGCGGTCCGCGCGGCGTACCGGCATGCACAGGGCTCCGCGCAGGCACCGGCCGAGGCCGCGCAGCAGCGCGCCGCCGCCCACCACGACCGCGCCGCGCACGCCGAGGTCGGCGGCCAGCTCGGGCGGGCAGCGCTCGACGGTCTCCACCGCCGTGCGCGCGATCGACTCGAACGACGGCTCGGTGGCCTCGAAGATCTTCTGTACGGGCAGCACGAGGTCGTGCTCGCGCCCGGTATCCGGGTCCCTGGCCCGCACGGTGACCTCGGGGTTCGTGCCCGAGGACCGGCGCTTGGCCGACTCCGCCTCGTCGTCGTCGAGCAGCAGGCCGTGCTCCCGCTCGACGAACCTGGCGATCGCCCTGTTGATCGCCAGCCCCCCGTACGGGACCGAGCCCGACGCCACCACCGACTCGCCCGACAGCACGGCGATGCGTGCGCTGTCGCGGCCGATGTCGATCACCATGTGCCCCGTGCAGTCCGACAGCTCCAGGCCCGCGCCGAGCGCCGCCGCCACCGCGTGCGGCACCAGCCGGGCGATCCTGGCCTCCGCCTCGTACGCGATGTCGCGCAGCGCCGCCCGGTCGATCGGCGTCGAGTCGCCGGGCAGCGCCAGGACGACGCGCGGGCGGGAGTAGGGGTGCCAGTGCACCTTGCGCAGGAAGTGCCGGATCATGCGCCGGGCCAACTCGGTGTCGGCGGGCAGCCCGCCGCGTACCGGCCAGCACGTACGGCCGCCGCCCCCGAGGGCGGCGGCTTCCGCGCCGTAGCCGATGACCTTCCCGGTGCGGCCGTCGCACATCACCGCCGAGGGCTCATCGAGCACGATGCCCCTGCGTTTGGCGTAGATGCGCGTGCTTGCGGCTCCGAGGTCCATCGCCAAATCACGACCGAAAACGCTCATCGTCGGACATATTTCCTGAGCTACTCCAACGCAACACCAGGAAGAGAACCGGGCATTTTTACCGAACCGGCGTTAGCGCCGCGATACTGGACGCGTGCTCGACTACGACAGGGAAGCCGCCCGCTACGACGAGACGCGCGGCGGCCTGCCCCGCGCACAGGCGGCCGCGCGGGCGGTGCGGGAGTTGTTGCCCGGCTCGTCGCCCGGCGTGTTGTCCGGCTTGTTGCCCGGCGTGTTGCCCGACGGCGGCACCCTGCTCGACGTCGCCTGCGGCACCGGCCTGGTGACGCGCGAGCTGGCCGGGGACGGGCTGCGGGTGCTCGGGGTGGACGCCTCCGCCGGGATGGCCCGCCTCGCCGCCGGCCGGGTGCCCGTGGTGCTCGGCGACGGCCGCCTGCTGCCCGTACGGGATCGGTCGGTGGCCGCGGTCACCACGATCTGGCTGCTGCACCTGCTCGACGACGCCCGCCCCGTGATCGCCGAGGCCGCCCGCGTCCTGCGCCCCGGCGGCGTGTACGTCACCACCGTCGACAAACACGCCGCCCACGACGCGAGCGTGAAAGCTGACCGGCAGCCCGCCGACCGGGCCGCCACGGTGATCGAGGCGGCGGCCCGGAACGGGCTGCGGCTGTGCGGCGAGACCCGCTTCACCGGCCACGGCCAGGGCACGTCCGGAGCCCCCGACCCGATCTTCCGCCTCCTGGCCTTCACCGCCTGACACAAGTAGCCGATGCGGATGACGTCCACGACGGGGGCGTCATGGCCGCCAGGCGCGGCTGGATCAGGTGACAGGACTCCTGAGCTCGGCGAGGGTGTCGTCGGCCCACTGGAGGCCGGCGCGGGCCATGGCGAGGCCGAGGGTGTGGGCGTGGTGGCCGAACTCGCCGGGCCGCAACGACTCCAGCTTCTCCAGCCGCGCCACGTAGCGGGCCCTGATGCGCTCGACCACGGCGACGGCCTGGTCGCCGTCCACCAGGTGCAGCAGGAACGCCTGGAGCGCGACCTCGCTGCGTACGGTCATCGCGGCGTCGTGCTCCTCCATCCACCCGCGCAGCTCGCGGCGGCCGTCGGGCGTGATGCGGTAGATCTTGCGGCCCCTCGCGCCCTCCGACTCGACCTCCACGAGCCCGTCGGCGGTCATCTTCACCAGCTCGGGATAGATCTGCGTGTGCCCGGCCTGCCAGACGTGGTTGAGCGAGTGGTCGAACGTCTTGGCCAGGTCGTAGCCGCTGGCCGGGCCCACGGCCGAGAGCAGCCCGAGCAGCGCGATCCGTAGGGACATGGCGGCCAGCATATCGAAGACTTGACATGTCAAAAGTTACATATCAATCTTCACCTGTGAGAGCTGACAAAGAGGGTGACGTCGCCGTTCTGCTCGCCGTGCTCGGCGGCATGTTCCTGGCGATGCTCGACCAGACGATCGTGGGCACCGCGCTGCCACGCATCGTGGCGGAGCTGGGCGGCGGCCCGCTCTACACGTGGGCGGTGACCGCCTACCTGCTGACCTCCACGGTCACCGTGCCGCTCTATGGGCGGCTGTCCGACCAGCACGGCAGGAAGCCGCTGCTGCTGATCGGCATGGTGGTGTTCCTCATCGGCTCGGCGCTGTCCGGAGCGGCGCAGGACATGACGCAGCTCATCGCCTTCCGCGCCCTCCAGGGGCTCGGCGCGGGCGCGCTGCTGCCGCTGTCGATCGCGCTGGTCATGGAGATGTTCCCGCCCCGCTCGGGCGGGGCCCGCGTGCAGGGGGCGCTCGGGGGCGTGATGGGGCTGTCGTTCCTGGCGGGGCCGTTCCTGGGCGGGTTGTTCACCGACCATGCGAGCTGGCGCTGGGCGTTCTACGTGAACGTGCCGATCGGCCTCGTGCTGATCGCGATCATCGTGCTGCGGCTGCCGCGCCGGCCCGGCACCGGCGGCGGCCGGCCCGACTACGCCGGCATCGCGGTCTTCACCGTGGCCGTTACGTCCCTGCTGCTCGGCCTGACCGAGAAGGGGCTCGACGGCCACACCTGGACCGACGCGGCCGTGGCGGGGCCGATCCTGCTGGCGCTGGTGCTGCTGGCCGTCTTCGTGGCGGTCGAGCGGCGCGCGGCCGGCCCGATCATGCCGATGGAGCTGTTCGCCAACCGGTCGTACACGCTGGTCAACCTCACCTCGTTCGTCACGGCCTTCTGCATGTACGCGGGCGTCGTCTTCCTGCCCCGCTACTTCCAGGAGGCGCTGGGCGTGGCCGCCACCGAGTCGGGGCTGCGGATCTACCCGCTGACGCTGGGCATGGTCGCCGGCAGCGTGCTCATGGGCGCGCTGATGTCGCGGACCGGGCGGTACAAGCCGTGGCTGCTCGTCTCGCCGTTCCTGCTGGTCGCGGGCGCGCTGCTCTGCCTCAACCTGGCGGTGGACAGCCCCGGCCTCGCGGTCGCGCTGTGGATGCTGCCGCTGGGGCTCGGCATGGGGCCGATGCTGTCCGGGCTGACGGTGGCCGCGCAGCAGTCGGTGGAGCCGCGCCACCTCGGCGTCGCCTCGGCGAACCTGGCCTTCTTCCGGCAGATCGGCGGCTCGGTGGCGCTGGCCGTCGGCGGCACGCTCTACACGGCGGAGTTCGCCGGGAGCGTACCCGGGGCGGGCGCCGCCGCCGCGCACGCCTCCGCCGCCGCGCTGGTCGTGCCGTCGCTCGGGGGGGCGGGCGCGGTGATCGCCCTGGTCGCGCTGGTGGCGCTGCCCGACAGGCGGCTCGCGGACCCGGCGGAGCCGGCGGACCGGCCGCCGCGGCGGCCTGAAGACACGGTGGAGGCCGGTTTCGCGTCATGAGCGGGGGCGTGCGAAGCTTTGAGTGTCCCCAACACCATGGAGGTCCTCATGGCGGATACACCGGAGCCGGAAGTCAGCGAAACTCCCGAGGACGAGATGAAGCGCAAGTTCCGCGAAGCGCTGGAGCGCAAGCGCAGCCAGCAGGCGGGCGCGGGCGCGGGTGGCAGGGGCGTCGACCCATCGAAGATCCACGGGGCGCACGGTCCGGCTGCCAATAAGAGATCATTCAGGCGCAAGAGCGGCGGCTGAGGACTGAATCCTCAGGGGGCACGGCATGCCGTGCCCCCTTTTTGTATGCATTCCCGCTGAAGGTAGATCTTTGTCCGATTCGTGGTGAAACGTTTGCGGGTGTCCGATCCCGTCGTTAGAGTGTTCGCCATTACCAGCCGGTGACCTAGTCCTTACCCAAGACGGACGACCGGCTGGCGCCGAATCCCGAACCATTCGGGAACCGGGGAACCACCCGCATTCGGGGTGAATCCGGCCCGCGCGGCCGGTAGGGCAACTCCACCGCCCGAACCCGTCAGCTAACCCGGTAGGCGTGATGGAGAGGATCACGTATTACATGTTCCAGCGCGTCGTACCCCCAGACCGCTCTTTGACGGCCGCCCGCTGAGCGGCCCCCTTCCCCAGGCTCGTCATTTGCGCTCCGCGTAGCGCTGCGGGGTCCCCCGCCCCGCCGCGCCCTCATCCCCTCGCGCCCGAGCGCAACTCCCCCGTCCCCTCGTGAAGGGTTTTGCTGCTTCATGTCTGCCCGTTTCAGCCTGCGTTCCCTCGCCACGCTGACCGCCTGCTGCGTCGGCATGCTGACCTGCGCCAGTACCGCTGCGCACGCCGACACCCCCGACAAAGACAAGAAGATCCTGCTCAAGGGCTCGACCACGGCCTCGTACTTCTGGGACGACGCCTCCGGCCGGGCCGGTGACACCGGGCTGCCGGCCAGCGGCAAGCCCATGCAGAAGGGTCTGGCCGCCAGCCCGAGCTGGCCGCTGATGACCGAGGGTTACGTGGTCTACAAGGGCAAGAAGGCGCCCTTCTTCGTCGGTGACCGCGGGCCGGGCGAGCCCTCCAACCGCGGCATCATGCTCGACCTCGACGCCAAGACGTTCGCCGAGCTGACCGGCGGCAGGTTCAACTCCAGCACGCTCGGCGTGGACGGCGTCGGCGGCCAGGGCCACATCGAGGTCGATTACGTCATCACCAAGTGGGGCGACGGCGTGGGCAAGAAGAACCACCCGGTCCCGTTCTCGACCGGCGCCTGGTCCAGGCGTGACAGGAACCCGGCGCCCCCGCCCGCCGACCAGGAGCAGGACTCCCAGGCCGGCGGCATCGCCGTACCGGCCGCCCGCTGACGGCTTTACGCCACAGGCACCAGAATGTCATTCTGGCCTGCGTGACGACCCGTGTAGCCGCAAACGGCATTGAGATCGCCTATGACAGCTTCGGCGCACCCACAGGGCGGCCGCTCCTCCTGATCATGGGGCTCGGCGCCCAGCTCATCCAGTGGGACGAAGGGTTCTGCCGGCTCCTCGCGGAGCAGGGACACCACGTCGTACGGTTCGACAACCGCGACGCGGGACTGTCCACGCACATCCACGACGCGGGCGTCCCCCAGCCGGGGGCGCCCGTGCCGTACTCGCTGACGGACATGGCCGCCGACACCGCCGCGTTCATGGACGCCATCGGCTGGCCGTCCGCGCACGTCGTGGGCGCCTCGATGGGCGGCATGATCGCCCAGACGCTGGCCATCGAGCACCCCGAGCGGGTGCTGACCCTGACCTCCATCATGTCCACGCCGGGACCCGACGTCGCCCCGCCCACCCCCGAGGCGATGACCGCGCTCATGACGCCGCCGCCCGCCGACCGCGCCGGCGTGCTCGACCAGTCGGTGGTGACCTGGTCGACGATCGGCTCACCGGGCTACGAGCTGGACGAGGAGGCCATCAGGGAACGGGCCGGCCTGGCCTACGACCGCTGCTTCGACCCGGCGGGCACGGCGCGGCAGTTCGCGGCCATCAGGGCGTCGGGCGACCGTACGCGGGCGCTGGCGGGCGTCGGCGCACCCACGCTGGTGATCCACGGCGAGGCCGATCCGCTGATCCCGGTGGCCGGCGGCCGGGCGACGGCGGAGGCGGTGCCGGGGGCGCGGCTGGTGACGTATCCGGGGATGGGGCACGACCTGCCGAAGGCCCTGTGGCCCGACATCGTCGCCGAGATCACCAAGCTGACCACGTCCTGAATTCTCCGGCTCTGATCGGCTCGCTGGGGCCGATCAGAGCCGCGCGTGCTTCTCGCGGCAGCGCATGATCTCGTGGACGTTGTCCTCCGCCCACTCGGCCACCACCGAGATCGGCCCGTGCAGCGAGCGCCCGAGGTCGGTCAGCGTGTACTCGACGCGCGGCGGCACCTCCGCGAACACCTCGCGCGTCAGCAGCCCGTCCTGCTCCATCGCGCGCAGCGTCTGGGTCAGCACCTTGGGCGTGACCCCGCCGATCCGCGCCCTGAGCTGGGTGAACCGCATCGGTCCCCCGATGAGGCAGAGCACCACGAGGGCCGACCACTTGTCGCCGATCCGGTCGAGGACCACCCGCGTCGGGCAGTCGGGATCGAAGACGTCGCCAGTATCCATGAGGTACTTATAGCACGATGAAGTAACCAGTACCCGATGGATACTCTTGGCCGTATGAAGATCCTTGTCTTTGGCGCGACCGGCATGGTCGGGCAGCGCATCGCCGCCGAGCTCCGTGACCGCGGCCACGAGGTGACCGGCGTCAGCCGCAGCGGCGGCCCCGTCAAGGGCGACGTCCGCGACACCGCCGTCCTGGCCCCCGGCCACGACGCCGTCGTCTCCGCCATCGCCCCGCCGCGCGACGGCACCGAGCCCGAGCCGCCGTTCACCGAGGCCAACAAGGCGCTCGTCGACGGCCTGCGCGCGGCCGGGGTGCGCCGGCTGATCGTGGTCGGCGGCGCCGGCAGCCTCCAGGTGGCCCCCGGCCAGGACCTCGTGGACACGCCTGACTTCCCCGAGCTCTACAAGAAGGAGGCGCTGGCCGGGCGGGCCCTGCTGCGCTTCTACCGCGAGGTCGACGACCTCGACTGGACGTTCGTCTCCCCGGCGGCGGAGATCGCGCCGGGGGAGCGCACCGGCGTGTTCAGGGTGGGCGGCGACACCCTGCTCAGCGACGAGCAGGGCCGCAGCTTCATCAGCGCGGAGGACTACGCGGTGGCGATCGCCGACGAGCTGGAGAAGAACGCCAACGTCCGTAAGCGCATCTGCGTCGCCTACTGACCGGGCCTACTGACCGGGCCTACTGATCAGCGTCTTCCGGTAGCAGCGCTCGCTCGTCGGGCTTGTGCACGAGGATGTTGTCCACGTACGACTCCGCCGCCTTGGCCAGCCCGACGTCGGCGCCCGCCTGCTCCGACAGGTACCACCGGTGGTCCAGGATCTCGTGGAAGAGCTGCGCGGGCTCCAGCTTGCCGCGCAGCTCGGCCGGGATCGCCTCGACCGTCGGCTGGAACACCTCGGCCAGCCACCGGTGCGCCACGATGGCCTCGTCCTCGTGGCGCAGGCCCTTGGCCACCCGGAAGCCGTCGAGGTCGTTGAGCAGCCGCCTGGCCTGGTTCTCCTCGACGTCGAGGCCGGTCAGCCTGAGCAGCCGCCGCTGGTGGTGCCCGGCGTCCACGACCTTCGGCCGCACGATGAGCCGTCCTGTGCCGACCTTGCGCCGCACCATCATCTCGGCGACGTCGAAGCCCAGCAGGTTGAGCCGCCTGATGCGCTGCTCCACGCGGTGCCAGTCGACCTCCTCGATGATCTCGCTCTCGTTGATCTCGTTCCAGAGGCGGTGGTAGCGGGCCACGATGTCCTCGGCGGTCTCCATGGGGTCGATCGACGGGTGCAGCAGCCCGCCGGCCTCAAGGTCGAGCATCTCGCCGAAGATGTTCATGTGCGCGGTGTCGATGTCGCCGAGCCGCTGGCCCTCGCTGATCATCGGGTGCATCTCGCCGGTCTCGGCGTCCACCAGGTACGCCGCGAACGCGCCCGCGTCCCGCCTGAACAGTGTGTTGGACAGCGAGCAGTCACCCCAGTAGAAGCCGTTGAGATGCAGCCGCACCAGCAGCACGGCCAGCGCGTCGAGCAGGCGGGTGAGCGTGTCGGGACGCAGGGTGCCCGACATGACCGCGCGGTAGGGCAGCGAGAACTGCAGGTGGCGGGTGATGAGCGCGGCGTCGAGGCCGTCCTCGCGGCCGGTGACGTACGCGACGGGTTCGACGGCGGGCGCGTCGAGCCTGGCCAGGTCCCACAGGAGCTGGTACTCCCGCTTGGCGTACCGTTCGCTGATCTCCTTGATCGCGTACACCTTGCCGGAGAGCCGGGCGAAGCGGACCACGTGCCGCGAGATGCCGCGCGGCAGATCGACCAGATGGTGCTGCGGCCAGTCCTGCAGCGGGACTTCCCAGGGGAGGCGGATCAGGTCAGGGTCACCTAGCGCGCCAGTGATCTGGAGGGGCATTTGCTCAGGATATGGTGCACCGGTGGACGAGTTTCTCAAGTGGTACTTTTCCCACCATCCGATCGTCGCCGCCACGCTGGGAGCCGACGGCTACGACCACACACTCGGCGACTGGACCGCCGACGCCTGGCACAACCGCGAGCGCGAGCAGGTCCGCTGGCTCGAACGCCTCTCGGCCCAGGAAGCCCCCACTCTGGACGACGCGATCGACAGGGACCTCGTCCTGTCGCAGCTCAGAGGCGCCATCGCGGAGGCGGCCTGGCCCGAGTGGCGCCGCGACCCGAGCGTCTACCTCGGCACGATCTTCACCTCCCTGTACGCCCCCTTCCAGCACCGGCTCAAGCCCGAGCCCGAGCTGGTGAGCGCCGCGCTGTCCCGGCTGGCCGAGGTGCCCGGCGTGCTCGCCGCCTGCCGCGCCAACCTCGATCCCGACCTGGCCGCCCCGCTGCTGGTCAAGCGGGGGCTCGGGCAGGCGCGTACCGGCCGGAACTTCCTCACCCGCACGATCCCGTCCATGGTCGAGGACCCCGGGCTGCGCGCCCGCCTGGCCGAGGCCGCCGAGCCGGCCGCGCGCGCCTTCGACGAGCTGGTCACCTTCCTCGAGACCTTCGAGTGCGGCGGCACCTGGCGCATGGGGGAGCGGCTCTACTCCACGCTGCTGCGCGAGCGCGAGATGCTCGGCTACGGCGCCGCCGAGCTGCACGAGAAGGGCAGGGCCGCCTGGGCCGAGCTGGACGCCCGCATGCAGGAGGTCGCGGTCCAGGTCAACGGGAGCCGCGACTGGCGGGCCGCCATGGAGTTCCTCATGGACGACCACCCGGCCACGCTCGACGAGATGCGCGCCGAGTACGAGGCCGAGACCAGGCGCGCCCAGGCGTTCGTCCGCGAGCACGATCTGGTCACCTTCGCCGACGGCGAGGAGTGCCTGGTGCTGCCGTCCGCCGAGTACAACCGCCCGGTGCTGTCCGTGGCCCACTACATGGCGCCGCCGCCGCTCAGCGCCTCGCGGCAGGGCGTCTTCTTCGTGCCGTTCACGCCGGACGACTTCACCCCCGATCAGGTACGCCAGCGGCTGCGGACCAACGCGCACGCCCAGATGCCGTCGATCGCGGTGCACGAGGCGTACCCGGGGCACCACTGGCACCTGTCGTACATCGCGGAGAACCCGCGTACGGTCAGGAAGGTCTTCAGGACGCCGTACTTCACCGAGGGCTGGGCCCTCTACGTCGAGAAGCTGCTGCAGGAGCACGGCTACTTCGACACCCCGGCCACCCTGCTCGCGCACCTCGACTTCCGGATGTTCCGTGCCGCCCGCATCATCGTGGACACCGCGCTGCACTGCGAGGACATGTCGATCGAGGACGCGGAGACGTTCATGTCGACCAAGTCGTCGCTGTCGCCCGGCACCGCGCAGGGCGAGGTCAACCGCTACTGCGCCTGGCCGACGCAGGCCCCCTCCTACCTGACGGGCGCCATCGAGATCGACCGCATCCGGGAGTCGTTCCGCGGCACCCTGAAGGAGTTCCACGACCGCATCGCGGGCTCCGGCGGGCTCCCGCTCGGCCTCGCCGAGCAGGTCGCGCTGGCGTGACGCCGGTCAGGCCCGGGGGAACTCGGGCGGGTTGAGCGCGCGTTCGGCGACGGCGGTGAGCTGCTCGTCCGTCAGGACGGCCGGCTTGCCGACGCCGGACGCGCGCACGTACACCTCGCACAGCCACTCCAGCACCCGCGTGGCCTCGAACGCCTCCTCCAGCGTCGCCCCGATGCTCACCCCGCCGTGGTTGGCCATCAGGGCGGCCCGCCTGCCCTCCAGGGCGGCGCGCACGTTCGCGGCCAGCTCGGGCGTGCCGTACGTGGCGTACGGCGCCACCCTGACCACCCCGCCGAGCAGCAGCGTGTTGTAGTGCACCGGCGGCAGCTCGGTCATCGTGGTGGCCACCACCGTGCCGAAGACCGAGTGCGTGTGCACCACGGCCCGCGCGTCGGTGGTCCCGTAGACGGCCAGGTGCATGGGGGTCTCGCTGGACGGCTGCAGGTCGCCCTCGACGAGCCGGCCCGCCGGGTCCACGATCGGGCACATCTCGGGGGTCAGCCGGTCGAGCGCGACGCCCGACGGGGTCACCGCGATCCGGTCGCCCTCGCGCACGCTGAGGTTCCCGGACGTCCCGATGACCAGGCCCAGCTCGACGGCGCGGCGGCCGTACTCGCACAATTGCTCGCGAAAGGTCATATGC
Source organism: Nonomuraea sp. NPDC049421 (assembly GCF_040677005.1). Lineage (NCBI taxonomy): Bacteria > Bacillati > Actinomycetota > Actinomycetes > Streptosporangiales > Streptosporangiaceae > Nonomuraea > Nonomuraea sp. NPDC049421. Next base: position 159,809 of record NZ_JBFAQA010000006.1, on the reverse strand, counting down.
CGGGAATGTAGTCCATCACAGGCGCTCGATCGCGCCCAGCATGATCCGCTCGGCCCGCTCCCGGCTCAACCGCCCGGGATAGAGCAGCAGATGCAGGCTCAGCCCATCGACCAGCGCCAGCAACTCCTCAGCGAGGTCGTCGAGGTCGTCGGGTGTGCTGGGGGTCTTGGAGGTGCTGGGGGCGGCGAGGTCATCGGGGCTGCCGGCAAGGATCCGGTCGCCGCGCACCCCACTCGCCTCCCGGGCCTCTTCGCGCGGCTCGCCCGCCTTGCCGGCGCTGTGGCGTAGCTCGCCCGCCTCCTGGGCGCGGTCGAGGAGGGCGCGGACGGCGGTTCGTAGGTCGCTCGCCTCTGCGCGCTGGACCTCGGCCAGCTCCTCGGTGGCGAGGCTGCGGCTCCAGAAGCTGACCTCCAGGCGGGTCTCCTGGGCGCGGTCGGCGTCCAGGGGCAGGTTGTCCAGGAGCAGTTCGCGCAGCGCGGCCAGCGGCCCGGCGGCTCCCTCGACCTTGGCGGTCAGGCGGGCGCGGATGCGCTCGTGCGACTGCCGCAGCGCGGAGAGCAGGATCTCGTCCTTGTCGGCGAAGTAGTGGGCGAGGACCCCGTTGGAGTAGCCCGCCTCCTTGGCGATGGCGCGGGTGGTGGCGGCGTCGATGCCGTCCCTGACGATCACCCGGCGCGCCGCTGACATGACCTCGCGCCTGCGCTCGTCGTGATCGACGATCTTCGGCATCGGCCCCTCCGTTGACTTTTTATTCGGACGTCTGTCTATTTAGACTATGACCGTCGTCACCGTCGGCGTCCACATCGTCGACATCCTCGCCAGGCCCGTCGATCACATCCCCGAGGGCCAGGACACCGTGCTGGTCGACCAGATCCGCCTGACCGCGGCGGGCGCCGCCGCGGGCACCGCGGTCGATCTGGTCAAGCTGGGCAACGACGTGGTCACCATGGGAGCGGTCGGCGACGACGAGCTCGCCGACTTCCTGCTCATGGTGCTGGCCAAGCGCGGGGTCGACACCTCCGCGCTGGTCCGCAGGGCAGGGGAGCGCACGGCGGCCTCGATCCTGCCCATCAGGCCGGACGGCGGCCGCCCCAGCTTCCACGTGCCGGGCGCCAACCTCACCGTCGCCTACGCCGACCTCGACGTGGCCGTGCTGCGCCGCGCCAGGGCGGTGCACCTGGGCGGCATGGACGTCACGTTCGGCCTCGGCGACCCCGCCTTCTTCGCCCTGCTCGACGAGCTGCGCGCGGCCGGCACCATCGTCACGATGGACCTGCTGTCGGAGATGCCCGACCTGCTGGGCATGGCCAGGGCGTTCCTGCCGCACGTGGACTACGTCCTGCCCAACGAGTCGCAGGCCCTGCTCATGACCGGCGAATCCGACGTCGCGTCCGCCGCGCGAGCGCTGCTCGCCGACGGCCCCCGTGGCGTGCTCGTCACGCAGGGGGAGGCGGGCAGCCTCGTCGTCACGGCGGACGGCGAGGAGCGGGTGCCGGCGCTCAAGACGGAGGTGGCCGACACGACCGGGTGCGGTGACGCGTACTGCGCCGGGTTCCTGACCGGGCTCCTCCACGACCGCGACGTCCTGACCGCCGCCCGCTGGGGCACCGCCGCGGCCGCCCGCGTCGCCACCGGCCTCGGCTCCGACGCCGGGCTGACCGATCTCGACTCCACCCTCGCCCTCCTGTGAAAGGGCGTCTCCCTCCTCAAGGACTCACTCCCATGACCGACGCAGAGCTTCGTCTACGCGCACTCAAGGTCGTCCCGGGCGGCATGTACGGCCACCTCAACGCCGCCCTGTTCGCCCCCGGCTTCCCGCAGTTCTTCGAGCGCGGCCAGGGCTGCCGCCAGTGGGACGCGAACGGCCGCGAGTACATCGATTTCATGTGCAGCTGGGGCCCGGTCGTACTGGGCCACCACCACCCGCGCGTCGAGGAGGCCGCCGCCCGGCAGGCCGCGCTCGGCGACTGCCTCAACGGGCCTGGCGCGATCATGGTGGAGCTGGCCGAGCTGCTGGTGGACACCATCCCCAGCGCCGACTGGGCGATGTTCTCCAAGAACGGCACCGACGCCACCACCCAGGCCCTCATGGTCGCGCGGGCGGCGACCGGCAGGACGAAGGTGCTCATGGCGCACGGGGCGTACCACGGGGCCGACCCCTGGTGCACGCCGTCGCCCGCCGGCACCACCCCCAACGAGCGGGCCGACCTCGTCGAGTTCGCCTACAACTCGCTGGAGTCGCTGGAGGCCGCCGCCGCCACCGTCGAGGGCGACGTGGCGGCGATCATCGTCACGCCCTTCAAGCACGACTCGTTCGAGGACCAGGAGCTGGTGGAGCCCGCCTTCGCGCGCGGCGCGCGGGCCCTGGCCGACCGCATCGGCGCGGCGCTGGTCATCGACGACGTGCGCGCCGGGTTCCGCATCGACCTGCGCGGGTCGTGGGAGCCGTACGGCGTGCGCCCCGACCTGACCGCCTGGTCGAAGGCGATGGCCAACGGCTACCCGATCGCCGCCGTCACCGGCACCGACGCGCTGCGCGGCGCGGCGCAGCAGCTCTACTCGACCGGCTCGTTCTGGTTCTCCGCGGTGGCGATGGCGGCGGCCAAGGCCACGATCGAGACCCTGCGCGACACCGACGGCATCGCCGCGATGGAGCGGGCCGGCACCCAGCTCAGGGAGGGCCTGTACGCGCAGGCCAAGTCCCACGGGTTCACGATCAACCAGACCGGCCCCGTGACGATCCCATGGCTCAGCTTCGACGGCGACGCCGACCTGTCGGCGGCCATGCACTGGACGGACGCCTGCCTGCGGCACGGCGTCTACCTGCACCCCTGGCACAACTGGTTCCTGTCGGCCGCCCACACCGAGGAGGACGTGGCGGCCGCGCTGGAGGGCACCGACCAGGCGTTCGCGGAGACCAGAGCGCACTTCGGCTGACACCACGACGGCGCCTCCGGACGCGCACGGGGGCGCCGCCGTACGGTGATGTCATGGACATCGAGAGCAAGCTCGCCACCGTGCCGGCCTGGCAGCGCGTGGGCGAGGAGATCAGGCGTACGGTCACCGCGCCCGACTTCCCGACCGCGATCCGCATCGTGGACGAGATCGCGGTACGGGCCGAGGAGCTCGACCATCACCCCGACATCGACATCCGCTGGCGCACGCTGCACCTGGCGCTCACCACCCACTCGGCGGGCCGCCTGACGGACAAGGACGTCACACTGGCGGCACACATCGACGAGATCGTGGCAAAACATGGCGCTGCAGCGAAATGACGATACGTAGCGGCCCGGTCACTCGTTAGAGTGGGTGCCTCTCGGAGCCCGCGTGCCGGAAGGGCTCGGATCATGGGGGGTCTCATGCGTGTGTCCGCGTTCCTGCTCAGCCTGGCGGCGACCGCCACGGTGGCGGCTTCCATCACGTCGTGCGCGGGGCCGTCCGCGCCGGTCCAGAACGCCAAGACCGCGCCCGACGAGACGATCGATCTCAACGCGGCGGGCGAGTTCTCCAAGGACGACACCGCGGCCATCGTCTACGACCGCAAGCTCGCCCCCCAGGGGGCGCAGGCCAGCGTCACCGTCGAGTCGTCCGGTGGGCAGACCCGCACCTCGCTCGTGGTCGAGGGGCTGCGGCCGCGCCGCACGTACGGCGCCCACCTGCACGCCAAGCCGTGCGGCGCCGACCCGGAGGCCGCCGGCCCCCATTACCAGCACCACCCCGGCCAGATCGACCCGGTGAGCGAGGTGTGGCTCGACTTCACCACCAACGAGGAGGGCCAGGGCCGCTCGGCCGCCCGCAACGACTGGGCGCTGGAACGTGCCAAGCTGCCCGGCTCCCTGGTCATCCACTCCAAGGCCACCAAGAAGTCCGGCCCCCAGGTCGGCACCGCCGGTGACCGCGTCGCCTGCCTGACCCTGAAGTAAGACCACCCGGAGCCAGGCGCCCGCCCGGAGCCGGGCGTCTGGCCGCTGGAAACCCGCGGCGACGCTCGTCCGAGGCGGGGCGCCCGGCCGTTCTGGGTGCGTCAGGAGCCGTTGGCGAGGGTGAAGGCGCCGCGTGCCACGGCGATCTGGTCGAGCGTCGCCGCCTCGCTGATGGGAGACTTCCCGTCGGCCCCCATCGCCACCACCACGTACGTCTTCCCGCCGGCCGTCCGCGCGAGGAAGCTCACGTCCGACAGGCCGGGCTCGGAGCCGCCCTTGAACCACACGGTCGGCCACGCCTTCCTGTCCAGCCCCAGCCCGGCGTCGTTGATCGACATGACCTGCCCGATGCGCTCGTCACCGAGCTTCACCAGCTCCGTGTAGGCCCGGCAGATGTCGTTGGGCGAGGCGAACCACTCCACGGTGTCCAGCTCACGCGGCGCCGTGTACAGCTCGAACGCCGACAGGTCCTGCCCGGCCACCACCTTCTCCAGGTAGGAGCGCTGCTTCGCCTCGCTCATCGCCAGATACTTCCTGGCCTGGCGCGGATACTTCACGCCCTTGAGCACGAACAGGTCCCTGGTGGTCAGCAGCGGCTCGTTGCGCCGGTCGCGCACCCCCCAGGAGCGCAGCGTCCGCTCGACCGCCTCGCGCCCCACCTTGTGGATCAGCAGGTCGGTGGCCGTGTTGTCGCTGATCGAGATCATCAGCTTGGCCGCCTCCAGCACGGTGACCTTGCTGCCGTCGGGCCGCCCGTGCAGCTCGCCGCCCGGCAGGCTCTTCAGCTCCGGCGTGATCGTCAGCTCGGTGTCCCAGCCGAACCGGCCGCTCTTGATCTGCTGGGCGAGCGTGCCGAGCACGTACAGCTTGATCATGGACCCGAGCGGCCGGCGCTTGCCCGCGGCGATGGCGTGCACGGGGCGGCACCTGCCGCCGGCGGTCAGCTCGGCCGTCAGGAAGCCGGTGCGCGGCGCGATCGCGCGCAGCCGCCGGTCCGCCTCGCTCCAGCTGCGCACCTCGGGCGCGCCGAACCGCAGCCCGTCGATCAGGCCGCCGCCGTCGACGGTGAGCGCCAGGTCGATCGGGGTGCGGCCGACCAGCGCGCGGGCCGCGAGCTGCCGGTCCTGCGCGGACGTCAGCCGCTCCAGCTTCAGGCCCTTGAACATCGCCATCACCTGGTTGATCTGGGCCGGCGGGATGCTCGCGAGGAAACCCGCGGCGAAGTGCGCGCGCAGCTCGGCCTCGGGGAGCGGCGCGCGGGACACCGCCTCCAGCACCCAGCCGAGCTGCCTGCCCGCCGGCGTGTCCGGGATCGCCGGCGCAGCGACGGCGCCCGCGGTGGGGGTGGTGGCGGCCTGGGCGGGTACGGCGGCGCTCCCGTAAGCCGCCGTCGTCGTCACCGTCATGGTCGCCGCGAGCGTGGCGGCGGCGAGGAACCGGGCGGGCTTCGATCGGGTGATCATGCACCCTCCTTCAGGGGTCGGCTACGTGTCCACCATTCGATCGCCGTCGCCCGGCCGGGGACCACCGTGCGAACCACCGTCATGGCAGGTGCGGATGGCCGTACGAAATATGCGGATAACCACATAGACGCCTACCTGCCCGCTCGCCACGATGGGAGCCTATGAGTACGAGGCCGCTGGCCGGGCTGACGGCGCTGACCGCGGCCGCGACCGCCACCACGGGCGCGCTCCTGGAGAGCGGCCTGCCCGCCCCGGCGACGCAGTGGGTCTACGTCGTGATCGCGCTGCCGCTGCCCGCGCTGGGCTGGCTGCTGACCGTGCGGCGGCCCGAGCTGCGCTATGGCCCGCTGCTGCTGACCGCCGCGCTGCTGTTCGGGCTGGGCGGGCTCGGCGTCGGCCTGGCCGCGCGCGGCGCACCCGACCTGCTCGTCATCCCGCTCACCGCCCTCTACGCCCCCTTCTACGCGCTGACCTGGGTCTTCGTGCCGCTGCTCTTCCCCGACGGCCGGCTGCCGTCGCGGCGCTGGCGTCCGGTGGCGTGGATCTCCGCCGCCGCGCTCGTCGTGCACACCGCCGGCACCGTGCTGATGGTCGAGAACCCCTACGGCCCGCCGGGCGGCCCCGTGACGCCGCTCGATCTCGCCGTCATGCTCGTGCAGGCGGCCGGGCAGCTCGTCGTGGTCATCATGGCGGTGGTGGTGTTCTGCGGGCTCGTGGTGCGCTGGCGGCGCAGCGCGCCCGGGGAGCGCGGGCAGTACGCGTGGATGGTCGGCGGCACCGCCGCCACCCTGGCCGGCGTGGTCGCGCTCTTCTTCGGCCTGGGCGGCTCGCTCGGCGCCCGTGAGCAGGCCTGGCCCGTCATCATGGTCGGGATGCTGGCGATCGTCGGGGCGCTGCCCGCCGCGATCACCGTGGCGATCTTCCGGCACCGGCTGCTCGACGTCCGCGTCGGCATCAGGGGCTCGCGCCTGCACCTCGTGTTCGACCTGCGGCCGACCGCCGACGAGGTGCTGTCCGACCTCGGCACCGCGCTCGCCGGCACCTCCGAGCCCGTGGAGCAGCTCGGCAGGCTCGCCGCCGCCATCCGCGCGGGGCTCGACCTCAGGTGGGCGGCCGTCACGCTCGCCGACGGCACCCGCGTGGTCGCCGGCGAGGAGGACGGGCCGCCCGGCCTTGAGCTGCCCGTGCCCGGCGGCCTCGGCCGCATCGCCTGCGGGCCCAGGGACGGCGGGCCGCTCACGCGTACCGACCGGCGCCTGCTCGAAGCGCTCGCCGTGCCCGCCGGGCTCGCCATCCAGAGCGCCGGGCTCGTCACCCGCCTGGTCAACGCGCAGGAGGCCGAGCGGCGCCGCATCGAGCGCAACATCCACGACGGCGTGCAGCAGCAGCTCGTCGCCCTCATCGCCGGGCTCGAACTCGCCAGGGCCACGGGCGCGGGCCCCGACATGCTGACCCATCTGCGCGAGCAGGCCCGCCAGACGCTCGACGACCTGCGCGAGCTGGCCGCCGGCATCCACCCGTCATCCCTCAGCCAGGGCGGGCTGGTCGAGGCCGTGGAGGAGCGCTGCTCGCGGCTGCCCGTCCGTACGACGGTGAGCGCGCCGCCGCCGCTGCGCGCCCGCCGCTTCACCGACGAGATCGAGGGCGCCATGTACTTCACGGTCAGCGAGGCCGTGACCAACGCACTCAAACACGCCGCGCCCGGCCACATCGACGTGCGCCTGTCGCAGGACGACGGACGCCTGCGCGCCACCGTGGCCGACGACGGCACGGGCTTCGACCCGAGTACGGCGGCCCGCAGAGGGCTCGCCACCCTCGCCGACCGCCTCGACGCGCTCGGCGGCGGACTGACCGTGGGCAGCGAACCGGGGAAGGGGACGCGGATGGACGCATGGGTGCCCGTCGATGGCTGAGCAGATCCGCACGGTGGTGGCCGACGACCACTACCTCGTCCGCGAGGGCACCAGGCGGCTGCTCGAGCTGTCGGGCGAGGTGAGCGTCGTCGGCGCGGTCGGTGACGCCGACGAGCTGCTCGACGCCGTACGCCGCCTGCGCCCCCACGTCGTCGTCACCGACATCAGGATGCCCGGCGGGCAGTGGCGGCAGGGCTTCGAGGGCATCGACGCCGCCCACCGCATCCGCGCCGCGCACCCCGAGGTGGGCGTGGTGGTGCTGTCGCAGTTCTCGGACGCCCTGTTCGCCTTCGAGCTGTTCAAGCACGGCACCGAGGGGTACGCGTACCTGCTCAAGGACCGCGTCGGCGACCTGGACGAGCTGCTCGGCGCGATCCAGGCGGTGGCCGCGGGCGGCTCCGTCATCGACCCCAAGGTGGTGGAGGGCCTGCTGGCCAGGCGCGACGTGCGCGGCCAGCAGGAGGAGCTGACCGCGCGGGAGCGGGACGTACTGCGTGAGATGGCCCACGGCCGGACGAACGCCGCCATCGCCCGCGCCCTGCACCTGTCGATCTCGTCGGTGGAGAAGAACGTCAACGCCATCTTCACCAAGCTCGGCCTGGAGAACAGCGGCGACGTGCACCGGCGGGTGGCCGCGGTGCTGGCCTACCTCGGGCCGGAGCCCTGACGGCTCAGCGGTAGGCCAGGCGGCGCAGCAGCAGCTCGGCCGGGCCCCGGTGACCGGCCCGCCGCATCACGTCGGCCAGCAGCAGCGACAGCGCCCAGGTGGCCGCCCCGGCCAGCGTGGCGCCCGTCCTGCCCAGGTCGTCCTGGAGGCCCAGCGCGTACGGGGCGAAGAGCAGGACGAACGCGACCGACTGGAACAGGTACATGCTCATCGAGCGCTGGCCGAGCGACTCGACCATGGTGGTGAACCGGCCGCGCCGCTCCGCCGCCCTGATCGCGATGAGGGCGACGATCGCCGCCATGCCGATGCCGCCGGCGTACCCGGTGAGCGGCTGAGCCAGCACCGCCGCCCACAGCGCCGCACCGGACGGATCGGCCCACACGCCGGCGTGCATGAGCGCGGCGGGCAGTGAGCCGGCGATCGACACGACGGTGGTGAGCACGGCCGCGCGCACCAGGAACGGGCGGTGCCGCTCCGGCTCGTCGAGGAAGCGGCGGCGGGCCGCCCACATGCCGAGCACCACGCCGGGGACCACCATGAGCAGCTCGATGAGCAGCGCGAGCGGCCACACGGAGACCCGCTCGACGATCCCGGCCGCGTAGGAGACGCCCGGCTCGACGGCCACGCCGCTCACCTCGTACGTGCGCTGCCCCTGCGACATCGGCAGCCACATGGCGGCCCCGATCAGCAGCGTGCCGGGCACCAGCGTGAGCCCGGCCGTCCACAGCAGCGCCTTGTCCGAGCGGCGCAGCAGGGGGACCAGGATGAGGGCGGCCACGCCATAGCCGGCCAGGATGTCGATCGGGACCAGCAGCGCCGTGTGCGCCAGCCCGAACACCACCAGCCACCAGCCGCGGCGACGCAGCAGCTTGCGCGCCCCCAACCAATCGGCGCCGCGCGCGAGCCGCCGGTCGAGCAGCTGGACCAGCGAGTAGCCGAACAGGAACGCGAACAGCGGCCGCGCGTGATTGTTGACGAACAGGAAGTGGAAGACGTCGGTGATGACGCCGGCCAGGGGCGGGCTCTTGCTGGTGCCGTCGATGAACAGCGGCGCGTGCGCGAACGCGATCGCCAGCAACATCGCGCCCCTGGCGAGATCGGGCGCCAGCGCCCGGGGAACAGTGCCCGCCGGCACGGCCGGCACCTGCGTGGACATGGTCATGAGGCTCCCCCTCAGGGGTGTCGTCGTGCTCACTGGAGGTACGCGGGGAGGCGATCGCCGCTGTCGTCGTGCGGGGTCCGGGAGCTGCGCGCAGAGGCCGCCCCAGTCGGGCGCGGCTCGGCCTTGCGCGGTGAGGCCGTCCGGCTTGGGGCGGCTCGGCCTTCCGCCAGGTGCGCGGGAGGCCGCCCCCCTCGGGGCGGCCGCGCCTTTCGGGGAGGTGGGGTGGGTCAGCCTGCGCCGGCTGAACTCTTGATGGCGTCGATGATCTTGCGGAGGGCGGTGGCGATCGGTTCGACGGGCTGGGCGAGTTGTTCGACGCGGTCGCGGCCGTCGTGCGGATCGCCGTCCCCGACGACCGATCTGATGCGGGCCGCCGCCGCCAGCGCGGCGAGCACTCGGAGGTCGGGCTCGACGCGGCTCACCGGCCGGCCGCCGCGCACGGCCCTGCTCACCCGTTCGGCGAGCCGGCGCGAGACGTACGGACGGCGCGGCACGACCCGCTCCACCGGGAACAGCAGCACCCGCCGCCGCTCCACGCGGATCACCCGGGCGGCGGCCAGCTCGTCGCGGACCAGCGTGACCGCTTTCGCGTGGTCCTTGCGGATCCAGCGCCGCCAGGAGCGCGGCGGCGAGGTGGAGATCTCCTCCCAGACGACCGCGGGCAGCGAGGCGGGGGCGAGACCGGCGGGCCGCCGCACGGCCTTGGCCTTGCCCCCGTCATCGGCCAGGCTGCCCTGGAGCAGCAGCTCGGCGAGCGCGGCGGCGCGCAGCAGGTGGCCCAGCTCCACGTGTTGGACCAGCCGGTCCTTGCGCAGGTCGAAGGCCAGCAGGAAAGCTGAGCGGGTCAGCGGCTCATGATGCCTCACCGGCGTCTGCATCGGGTGGTTCCTCCTCATCGCGGCTCTCGCCGTCGGGGGTCTTGCGCGGGCGCCCGCGCGGGCGCATCCGCCCCACCCCGTCGGGCAGGCGCCCCGCCTCGGCCAGCGCTCTGCGCAGCAGGAACTCGATCTGGGAGTTCGTACTGCGCAGCTCGTCGGCGGCCCACTTGGCGAGCGCGTCGTGCACCACCGGGTCGAGCCGGAGCAGGATCTTCTTGCGTTCCACGGGTTACTGGTAGAGCGTGCCGGCGTTGACGACGGGCTGGGTGTCGCGGTCGCCGACCAGCACCACGAGCAGGTTGCTCACCATGGCCGCCTTGCGCTCCTCGTCCAGCTCGACCACCTCGTGCTCGGCCAGCTTGTCCAGGGCCATCTCGACCATGCCGACCGCGCCGTCGACGATCCGCTGCCTGGCCGCCACGATCGCGCCCGCCTGCTGGCGGCGGAGCATGGCGTGGGCGATCTCCGGCGCGTAGGCCAGGTGGATGATGCGCGACTCGATGACCTTGACGCCGGCCGACGACACCCGCGCCGCGATCTCCGCCGACAACTGCTCGTTGATCTCGTCGGCGTTGTCACGCAGCGAAAGCCGCGGGTCGCCGTGCGCGTCGTACGGATAGCTGCCCGCGATGTGCCGGACCGCCGTCTCGGCCTGGATGGCCACGAACTCCAAGAAGTCGTCCACCTCGAACACCGCCTGCGCGGTGTCCTCCACCTGCCAGACCACCACGGTCGCGATCTGGATCGGGTTGCCGTCGGCGTCGTTGACCTTCGTCACGTCCGTCTCGTGGTTGCGGATCCTCGTGGAGACCCGCCGGCGTGCGGTGATCGGGTTGACCCACTGGAAGCCGGGGGTGCGCAGCGTGCCGACGTACCGGCCGAGCAGCTGGACCACCCTGGCCTCGCCCGGCGCCACGGCCGTCAGCCCGAAGAACATCACGAACCCGATCGCCAGCACCAGCACGCCGGCGATCATCACGAACAGCCCGCCCTGCCCGGCCCCCGAGGCGAGCAGTGCGATGCCCACCACCAGCAGCGCCACGCCGGCCAGGAACACCAGCGTCGAGACCGCCAGCATCACGAACCCGTTGGCCGCCCTGACCGGGCGCTCGCTGGTGCGCGGGGCCGGCATCTCCACGACGGTGCCCTCAAGAGCGACCCCGCCCGATGTCTCCGCCATCGTCTCGTCCCCTTCTACGTGACTTCACCTTGCTAGCAAAGTGATATCACTTTTTGCGCGAAGAGGAAACCCCTCCCGTGGCGACCATTCCGCGCTCGGCCTCGGCCGAGAGTGGCTGGTGGTCAGGTTGGAGGGTTGGTTTCCTTGAGCCAGCCCGTGAACGCCGCGATCTCTTCGGCGATCTCGGCCACGCTCCGGGAGTCCGTCCGGACCCGTGCGACCCAGTCGCCTGCCTCCCGTTCCAGCAGGCGGGCGCCGCGTGTGCTGCGGTGCAGTTCCTCCTCGAAGCCTGAGCCGCGCTCTCGCCCGCCGAGCCGTTCGGCGACGGTGGCGTCGGTGGCGGTCAGCATGACGCCGATGACCCGGACGGGGCCGCCGGACATCGCGCGCGTGATGAGGTCGGCTTCCAGCACGCTCACGGTGTTGGTGTAGATGAGCCGGCGGTAGCCGAGCGCGGCGTAGTTCGCCCAGACGGCGGCCAGGTTGGCCTCGGTCATCGCGGTCCTGTGCGGGTCGCCGTCCGGCGCGGGGTGCGCCTCGCAGAGGTTGTCGCCCTCGATGAGGCAGTGGGCCACGTCGGCGGCGCGCAGCAGCCGCGACACCTCGTAGCCGGTGGTGGACTTGCCGGAGCCGGCCCGGCCGCCGATGAGCAGGACGTCCTGAGAATGCATGGCGGCCAGTCTCGCCCCGGCCACCGAAGGCGCGAAACCGGTTTTCAGCCGAAGACGGCGGGCGGCGGCACCGGGGCCAGCACGGGGTCACCGTCGTTGATGGCGGCGGCGCCGGCGATGAAGTTCGTCAGCGCCTCGCCGTGCACGCAGCGCGCCTGCGTCAGCCCGCCGGCCGCGCGCCGGGTGAGCAGGTCGGTCGGCAGTTCGGTACGCGAGGCGGCCACGATGAGGTTCCCGAACCGCCGCCCCCGCATGACGCCGGGCTCGGCCAGCAGCGCGACGTGCCGGAACGTGGCGGTCACGGTGGCGAGCAGCCGCTTGGCGAAGGCGAGCCCCTTGCCGTCGGCCAGGTTGATCAGCAATGTGCCCCCGGGGCGCAGCACGCGCGCGATGTCGCCCATGTACTCGGCGGTGGCCAGCTCGACCGGCATCGTCGCCCCGGTGAACGCGTCGAGGACCACCAGGTCGGCGGTGGTGTCCCAAACCTTGCCGGTACCCTCGCGCCCGCCCGCGACGATGACCTTCAGCTTGGGCACCGACCGCAGGTCGAGCTGCTCGCGTACGAGGTTGACCAGCAGTCCGTCGGGCTCGATCACGATGTGGCGGGAGCCGGGCCGGGTGGCGGAGACATAGCGGGGGATCGTGCAGGCGCCGCCGCCGACGTGGACGCAGCTCAGCGGCCCTTCCGGCAAAAGGTCGATCACATCCGCCATGAGTCGTACATACTCAAATTCGAGAAATGTCGGGTCTTGTAGATCAACATACGACTGCGGTACGCCATCCTTGGACAGCACCCAGCCGTCCTGCCGGTCGAGGTCTCGGAGCAGCTCGATCTCTCCGAACGTCACCGGATAACGGCCGGGCATAGGTTCCCGCTGTCCACGTGCCACGTCTCATCGCCTCCTGGGAGCACCGTATGCGACGTCGAAGGCTGATTGTGCTCGTTATCGCCGTTGTCGCGGTAGTTGGGGCCGGTGCTTTCGCCGTCATCGCATCCAACCGGATCAAAGGCAGCGCTGCTCAGACGGCCGCCGCGTACTTCGCCGCCTGGGGCAAGGGGGACCTGCTGGCCATGGCGCGGCTGGTCCACCAGCCTCCCGGCGACTTCTCCGTACGGCATCGGGAGCTGAGCGAGGACCTGCGCGTCGAGTCGCTCCAGCTCACCCCGGGCGCGCTGCGGGGCACGGGGGAGGAGAGCGCCGAGATGCCGTTCTCGGGGGTGCGGGTGCTGGCGGAGCTGGGGGAGTGGCCGTTCGACGGGGTCTTACGCCTGGCCGTACGCGACCGCGCGTGGAAGGTCTTATGGACCCCCGAGACGCTGCACCCGCTGCTCAAGGACGGCGGCACGCTGGAGCTGACCGAGATCGACGCCTCCCCGGCCGAGCTGGTCACCAGCGAGGGCGACAAGATCCCGGTCGACAGCTACGCGGAGGCGTATCTCGAACCGCTCAGGCCCGAGTTCGAGCAGGCCAACCACGGCTGGGCGCTGGTCGCCAAGGTGCCGGGACGCCCCGACCAGCGGCTGCTCACCCGCAAGCCCGAGGCCGAGGTCGAGCGCACCACCCTGTCGCGCCCGGTGCAGGCGGCGGCCGCGCGGGCGCTGGACGGCGTGGACGACTCCACGATCATCGTCATCCGGCCGAGCACGGGCGAGATCCTGGCGCTGGCCGACCGCCTGGAGGACAACTACAGCGCCGTGCGCGACGTCTTCCCACCCGGCTCGGTGTTCAAGACGATCACCGCGGCGGCCCTGCTCAAGAGCGGGCTCGACCCGCAGGCGCAGGTCGGCTGCCCCGGGACGTACCAGATCCCGTTCCACCGCCTCTACAGCAACGACGGCGAGGTGGACCGCGGCGTCGTCACCTTCACCGACGCGTTCGCGCACTCCTGCAACACCACGTTCGTCGAGCAGACGACGACCAGGCTGACCAGCGCGGACCTGCGCGCCGCCGCCGAGGAGTGGGGGTTCAGCCGGTCCATCGCGACCGGCATCGGCGGCAGCTGCGGCGCGGTGCCGGAGACCGACGACCCCGACCTGCTCGCCGCCGACGCCATCGGGCAGGGCGAGGTCGTCACCACGCCACTGTGCATGGCCGCGCTGGCCGCCGCCGTCGAGAGCGGCACCTGGCGCTCGCCGCGGCTGCTGTCCAAGGAGCAGGTACGCCGCATCGACGGCGTCCCGCACGGCGACGTGGTGATGGACTCCCGGCTGGTGTCGGCGCTGCGCGACATGATGGCCGCCGTGGTCGACCACGGGACGGCCTCCGGGGCGGGACTGCCCACCGACGTCTCGGGCAAGACGGGCACCGCCGAGGTCCCGGACGGCACGTCGCACGCCTGGTTCATCGGCTTCCGCGATGATCTGGCCTTCTGCGTCTTCGTCCGGCACGGCGGCTCGGGCCGCTCCGCCGCCGTCCCGATCGCCGCCCGCCTCTTCAGCGGCTTGTGAGGCGCTCCCAGCGGCTCCCCGCACCTGGCCCGCCACTCCCAGCGACCTTCCGCACCTCGCCCCGCCGCTCCCAGCAGCTCAAGCGTTTCGCCCTTCTTATGCGGGTCCCGACACCTTTCCGGCTAGTAACCTACGGTACCGTAGGTTCCATGACGACCATCACCGCCAAGCCCAGGCTGCGAGGCTGGTTGCACACCGGAGCGCTGCCCGTGACCCTGGTCGCCGGGTTCGTACTCGTGGCGCTCGGCCCCACCCTGCAGGCCCGGCTGGCCTCCGCCATCTACGCGATCACCTCGGCGTTGCTGTTCGGCATCTCCGCCACCTACCACCGCAGCACCCTCGGCCCCCGCCTCGCGGAGTTCCTGCGCCGGATCGACCACGCGAACATCTACCTGATCATCGCCGGCACCTACACCCCGTTCGCCCTGCTGGCACTCGACGGCACCCCACGGGTGGCGGTGTTGTCGGTGATCTGGGGCGGCGCCCTGGCCGGCGTGCTGTTCCGGGTGTTCTGGATGAACGCCCCCCGCTGGCTCTACACCGTCCTCTACCTGGCGCTCGGCTGGACCGCCGTCTTCGTGATGCCCCAGCTCCTGGAGGGCGCGGGCGTGGCCGCCGTCGTGCTGGTGGCGGTCGGCGGCGTCTTCTACTCGGCGGGCGCCGTCGTGTACGGCCTGCGCCGCCCCGACCCCGCTCCCCGCTTGTTCGGCTTCCACGAGGTCTTCCACGCGTTCACGGTGGCGGCCTACCTCGTGCAGTACATCGCGGTGTCGATCGTGGTCTACTCCCACGTCTGACGCACTGACCTGCGAATTGTCCGGCCCTTGGTTTAAGAGAAGCTGGCGCGCCCATAGGCATCCATGACGCTTCTCAGGGGGAAGGACCTTGTCGTGACTCCTCCGCTCCTTGAAGGGAGCGGCTTCTCGCTAAGCCGCTTCCGAAGCCTGGCGAAGGGCAAGCCCTGCCCTGAGGATGTTGACGGCCGCGTTCACGTCGGCGTGCGCGGCATGCCCGCACGCCGTGCAGGCGAACGCGGCCTGGGTGAGGCGGTTGTCCTTCGCGCGGTGCCCGCATCGGGCGCATGTGCGGGAGGTGTGGGCGGGGTTCACGGCGATCAGCTCTCGACCGGCGCTTTCAGCCTTGTGCGCGAGGATCTGCAGGGACACCCCCCAGCCCGCGTCCAGGATGCTCCGGTTGAGGCCCGTCTTCTGCGCGACGTTGCGGCCGGGAGCGTCGATCGTGCCGGACGCGCCGTCGCTGGTGGTGACCAGCGAGGCGACGCCCATGTCGATGCCGGCCGTCGCGCCTGTGGCGGGCAGCGGCTCGGTGGGCACGTCGTCGCACGACAGGATCACATACCAGCGGGAGCAGTCACCGTCTTTCGGCCATTCCACGCTGTCGAACCGGCCCCGCCCCTTGAACCGGGGGAAGCCCGGCGTACGCCCGGCCTTGACGCGGTCGAAGAACGCGCGGAACGCCTTGTCCAGCCGCCGCAGCGTGGCCTGCTGAGAGGAGAACGACCACCGGCCCTGCCCGCCCGCGTCGTCGGCGCGGATGTGCTTCAACTCGGCCGACTGGTCACCGTACCGGACGCTCACCCCCCGCCTTGGCGTACGCGGTGCGGCGGTGCTCCAGCGCGGCGGCCTGCCTGCTGGTGGGGCGCAGCAGGAACCCGTACGACTTACGCACCGCCACCGCCCGTGGACGGCCGCTCGTCCTGCGTCTCGATGGAGCGCCGCACCGTCTCGGCCGGCACCGCGCCGGCCGTGGCCACGCGGCAGGGCCGCGGCCACAGCGCGGGCAACCGGGAGCGCAGGTGCCCGAACTCGGCGCGCAGGTGGTGGGAGGTGAACCCCTTCAACCGGCCAGCCATGGACGACGGCGAATTCGTCGGGCAGGGTTTGACGAACAGGCGCAGCTGGCCGGGCATCACCCCAAGCGCCACGACCTCCCAGCCGTGCTCGCCGGCCTCGGCGCGGATCAACTCCTTGAAGCGGTCCTTCACCCGGCCGCCGAAGGCCGGGCAGCGGTACGTCGGGCACCACACCACGCGGTATCCGAGGTCGTACGCCGCGCCTGCGGAAGCGCGCACCTGACCAGCCACACGATCATCACCACCGTGTCATCCATCTAACGCGCTACGAACGGAGATCCCTGATGCGCGAACCTGACAGGTCACCGCACGCTCGGGCCTTGACGGCCCTCCCGATCCCGATTCCCCCGTCGCCTAAAGGCGATGGTCCCCTCTGGAGAGTCTGATGGGCAAGAGAGCACGGGTCGTCGTCGTGGGCGCGGGTTTCGCCGGGCTGGCCGCGACACGCGAGCTGGCCAGGAGCGGCGCGCTGGTGACGCTCGTCGACCGCAACCCGTACGCGACCTTCCAGCCGCTGCTCTACCAGGTCGCGACGGCCGGCATGAGCACCTCCGACGTGTCCTACCCGACCCGCACGTACGCCGCCCGCTGGCCGAACGTGCGGGCCAGGCGGGGCTCGCTGAGCAAGATCCTGGCGGATGACCGGCGGGTGGAGTTCGAGGACGGCACCTCGCTCGACTACGACTACCTGGTGCTGGCCACCGGCGTCACCACCAACTGGCTCAACGTCCCCGGCGCCCACGAGAACGCGCTGCCGATCTACTCGCTCGGTGACGCCGCCGTGCTGCGCCGCCGCCTCCAGCACCACCTGGAGGACACCGCGGCGGGCCGGCGCGAAAGCATGCACGTCGTGGTGGTGGGCGCGGGCGCGACCGGCGTCGAGATGGCCGGCACGCTGGCCGAGCTGCGCCGCAACACGATCCCGCTGACGCATCCCGAGCTGCGCGACGACCAGACCAGCGTGACGCTGGTCGAGCGGTTCGATTACGTGCTGGCGCCGTACAAGCCGCGGCTGCGCGACGCCGCCGCGGAGGCGCTGCGCAGGCGCGGGGTGCGCCTGCGGCTCGGCGCCACCGTGGCCTCGGTCGAGCCGGACGCGGTCGTGCTGGCCGACGGCACCCGCCTGCCCAGCGACGTCACCGTGTGGGCGCTCGGCGTCACCGCGCCGCCCGAGGTGGGCTCGTGGGGGCTGCCGCAGGGCAAGGGCGGGCGGGTCACGCTCACCGACGCGCTCAACGTGCCGGACCATCCGGAGATCTTCGTGGCCGGTGACCTGGCCGCGCCGCCCGACGTGCTGCCCCAGCTCGCCCAGCCGGCGATCCAGATGGGCAAGCACGTGGGCAAGCAGATCGCGGCGGCCTGGCGGGGCCGGCCGCTGCAGCCGTTCTCCTACCGCGACCCCGGCATCATGGCGACCGTGGGCAAGGCGGAGGCGGTGCTGCAACTGGCCAACGGGCTCACCATGCGCGGCCTGCCGGCGTGGCTGGTGTGGATCTTCGTGCACGTGGCGTACCTGCTGGGCGGCCGCAACCGCGCGGGCGTGCTGCTCAACTTCTTCTGGCGGTACGCCGGCCCGCACCGCAGCAGGGCCAGCGTCACGCAGTAGGACCGGCTAGAGGGCCGCCGACAGGGCGGCCAGGCCGTGGTCCACGTCGGCCTCGGGGATGTTGAGCGCCGGGCGCAGGCGTACGGACCTGGGCCCGCACGGCAGCACCAGCACGCCGTGCTCCTCCCTGAGCCGGGTGATCAGGGCGTCGCGGGCGCCCCCGTCGGGCAGGTCGAAGGCGCACATGAGGCCGCGGCCCCGTACGTTCGAGACGCTCTCGGGGTGTTCGGCCTCCAGCTTCGTCAGGCGTTCGAGCAGCGTGGCGCCGAGGGTCCCGGCGCGCTCGATGAGGCCGTCGCGCTCGATGATCTCCAGCAGGCCGCGGCTGCGGACCATGTCCACCAGCCCGCCGCCCCACGTCGAGTTGATGCGGCCGCTCAGCCGGAAGACGTTGTCGGGCACCTCGTCCACCCTGCGGCCCGCCATGATGCCGCCGACCTGCACCTTCTTGGCGAAGGCGACGACGTCGGGCTCGAGGCCGAGCTGCTGGTAGGCCCACGGCGTGCCGGTGGCGCCGCCGCCGGTCTGCACCTCGTCCAGGATGAACAGCGCGTCGTGGCGGTGGCAGAGGTCCTGCATGGCGCGCAGGAACTCGGGCCGCATGTGGTTGTCGCCGCCCTCGCCCTGGATCGGCTCGGCGATGAAGCAGGCGATGTCGTACGGGTAGCGCTCGAACGCCTCCCGCGCCTGCGCCAGCGCCCGCTCCTCGGCGGCCTCGACGTCGCCGAAGTGGATGGCGGGCACGTCGATGCGCGGCCAGTCGAATATGGGAAAGCGGTCGGTCTTGCCCGGCTCGGTGTTGGTCAGGCTCAGCGTGTAGCCGCTGCGGCCGTGGAAGGCCTTGGTCAGGTGCATGACCTTGGTGCCGAGGTCGCGCGAGCGTCCCGCGGCCTCGTTGCGCCGGCTCTTCCAGTCGAAGGCGGTCTTGAGCGCGTTCTCCACGGCGAGGGCGCCGCCCTCGACGAAGAACAGGTGGGGCAGGTCGGGGTCGCCGAGCACGCGGCTGAAGGTGTCGACGAAGTCGGCGAGGTGCTCGGTGTAGATGTCGGGGTTGGCCGGTTTGTTCCGCGCGACCTGGCCGAGGAGCTGCGCGAAGTCGGGGTCGAACGGGGGGTTCACGCCCAAGGGGGCCGATGCGAAAAACGTGTAGAAGTCCAGATATCGACGACCGTCGCGGGCGTCGACCAGCCAGGATCCCCGGCTGAGCTCCAGGTCGAGCACGAGACGGTAGCCGTCGATGAGCAGGTGGCGGGCAAGGCGGGTGTGTACGTCCATGGCGCCTCCACAGCGATTCTGACATTCCTCTTGAGGAACGCCGTCACGTATACAAAATTTACGGTACGGAAGCGCCAGAAGTGAAGTTCTTCACGCGGAAAGCCAGAGCGATCATCGCGATGCCGTACAGGACGGCGAAGATCCCGATCAGCCACGCCAGGCTGAGCAGCCCCGCGCCGGGCCGCGCGAGCAGCAGCACACCGAAGATCACCGACAGCGCGCCGCCGAGGATGAGCAGCCACTCGTTGTCGATCCGCTTGCGCAGCTGGATGCCGGCGACGATCTCGGAGACGCCGGAGACGATCGCCCAGACGGCGACCACGAAGAGCAGTGCGATCGAGGTGATGCCAGGCCAGGCCAGCGCCACGAGGCCGGCCACGATGCCGATGATCCCCGAGAAGATCAGCCAGGCCCGCGACCGCGCCCCGTGGCGGAACCCGGCGAACAGCGCGAAGATCCCGCTGACGAGGGCGTACGCGCCGAAGAAGATGACCAGGGCGAGCAAGGTGAGCCCTGGCCAGATGAGCGCGAGGATGCCGAAGATGACAGCCGCGATGCCGCGAACCAGCAGCAACCACCACGACCGCGTGATATCTCCCATGCCTGGTCTGCTTTCCGCGACGTTCCCGCAAACAGACCAGCGCGGAGTCAAAAGTCGGTGACCCACCGGCCGCGGGACGCGCGTGGGTGCGAGGCGGCGACAAGGCACGCCCCTGACGAGGGGGGAGCGACGCGGCCCGGGGGTGGCCGCGCCGTCTCAGGCGCCCGGTGTCACTCCTGGCGTGACAGCCACAGCCCGATGGCCGTCACCCGGGAGTCGACGCCGAGCTTGGCGTAGATGCGGTTGACGTGGTTCTTGACCGTCTTCTCGCTCAGGAACAGCCGCTGGGCGATCTGCCCGTTGGACTGACCTGTTGCGATCAGGTCCATGACTTCGGCCTCGCGTTTGCTCAGGGACGTGAACACGCTTTCGAACGCTGCGTCGTCGACTCTCATCCGGCCTCCGAGGGCGCGCGCGGACGGTGATCGCCGATGGCCCCCGTGCTCCCGGCGTTGGCAGTAGACAGCGAGCATAACCCGCATTGTCATGTTTTGGGGGTGTTGCCCGGGAAAAACGCGGACGATGACCGGAACAACGAAAAGGGCGAGGCCCGAACCCGCGACCGAGACGATCTCTCAGGTCACAAGGTGCGGAACCCCGCCCACATGGGGTGAGTGAAGGGACTTGAACCCTCGACATCCAGGACCACAACCTGGCGCTCTGCCAACTGAGCTACACCCACCATGGCCGCCCGCGGAGAAGCGGCACAGGAAAAGTGTAGCGGGGTTCGGGAGTCTTTACGCCACTCCTTTAGCCCGTGACACGCTCGGCGAGTGCT
This sequence comes from Nonomuraea sp. NPDC049421, assembly GCF_040677005.1. Taxonomy (NCBI): domain Bacteria; kingdom Bacillati; phylum Actinomycetota; class Actinomycetes; order Streptosporangiales; family Streptosporangiaceae; genus Nonomuraea; species Nonomuraea sp. NPDC049421. Next base: position 139,370 of record NZ_JBFAQA010000006.1, on the reverse strand, counting down.
CGGGCGGTCGCCGAATCGGGCCCCGGCTGACCCACGAAGATGGCCGCGCGGTAGTAGCGCAGCTCCCTGATGCTCTCCGTGATGTCCGCCAGAGCACGGTGTCCGCCCTGCTTTTCCGGCGCCGCGAAGTAGACCCGCGGATACCACCGGCGCACCAGCTCCTTGATGGAGGAGACGTCGATCATCCGGTAGTGCAAATAACCATCGACCCCGGGCATGTCGCGCGCGATGAACGTGCGGTCGGTGCCGATCGAGTTGCCGCACAGCGGCGCCTTCTTCGGCTCGGGCACATGGCGGCGGATGTAGTCGAGCACCAGCGACTCCGCCTCCGACAACGTCACGCCGCCCGCCAGCTCGGGCAGCAGCCCGGAGGCCGTGTGCATCTCGCGTACGACCTCGGACATCTGCTCCAGCGACTCCGGCGGCGGCTTGATGACCACGTCGACGCCCTCGTCCAGTTGGTTGAGCTCACTGTCGGTGATGACGCACGCCACCTCGACGAGCGCGTCGCGGCTCAGGTCGAGCCCGGTCATCTCGCAGTCGATCCAGACCAGCAAGTCACTCATTCGATCTCCTCGCCCAGCGGCTCGGAGCAATCCGCCCGCTTGTTACGTCCACCAGCCTAGTGCCACCTGTCAGGCGGGCTTGAGCGAGTCGAGAACCTCGCCGACCACGCCGGTGCCGAGGTTGTCGGGGACGGAGACGTACACGATGGCCGGGCTCTGGCCCGCGCCCCGGTCCATCAGCACGATCGCGCCGTTCTCCTTCTTCCACTTGTAGCCGTTGTCCTCGGCGACCTTCGTGAAGTCGAGCTGAAACTCCAGCACCCACGCGTCCTTGTCGCCGATCTTCATCTTCTTGTCGGCGACGACCTCGCTCTCGTGGGCGGGCCCGTAGTACTGGGTCGTGAAGTGCACGAAGACGGCCTTGGCGGTGTCGCTCATGCCGGAGACGCCGTTGTAGGGATAGAGCTCGTTGAGCACGCCCGTGTAGACGTTGCCCACCCAGTCGGACTGGCCCCGGTAGTTCTCCTGCGCGATCTTCTGCGCCGCCGCGGAGAACTGCTGCTCCACCGGGCTGCCGTTGTTGACCGCCTCCCACCGCGGCACCGTCCAGCCGTCGGGCACCGCGAACGAGACGCCGGCGCGGGCGTCGGTGACGCGGTCGCCGGAGGGCTGCGGGAACTGGGCGCCCTGGCTGGGCAGTGGCTCCTGCGACGGGGGCCCCTGAGACGGGGGCTCCTGTGACGGGGGCTCCTGTGACGGGGGCTCCTGCGACGGCGGGCGCTCAGGCTCGAACGTCGGCGTCGGCGCGGCGCTCGGCGTGGTGTCGCGGTTGATGAAGAAGATGCCCGCGACCACGATCAGCGCCAGTACCACCAGGGCCGCCAGCCCGCCGAAGATCCACGGCAGCGGGTTGCTCTGCCTGGGCGGCGGCCCGTAGCCGGGGCCGGGCAGCGGGGTGCCGCCCCAGTGCGCGCCCGACGGCGGTTGCTGCTGCGCCGGCGCGCCGTAGGCGGCCTGCCCGTACGTCGGCTGGCCGAACTGCAACGTGGGGTTGGCCGGTGTCGTCGCCCAGCCAGGCCCTGTCTGAGGCCCTGTCTGAGGCGCTGTCTGAGGTCCTGTCTGATGCGCTGCTTGGGGCCCGGGCTGAGGCCCGGGCTGAGGCCCGGTCTGTGCTTGGGGTGACTGGGGACCGGAGGGCTGCTGGGCCGGACCCGGCTCCTGGGCGTGCGTGGCGTCCGTCCATTGGGTGCCGTCCCACCAGCGGAGCTGCGGCTCTCCATAGGGGTCCGGGTACCAGCCCGCGGGGGTCTGCGTGGTCATGGTCGCCAGATTAGTCAGGTTCGCCTGGCCACGCACAGGGCGGTGATCAGCACTTGTACGTGAAGCTCGCCTTGTCGCTGCGCACCGGGCCAGGGGTGAGGACGCGCAGCGTGGCCGTGGCCTTGACGTTGCTCTTGCCCTGCAACGTCCACCGCAGCGGCACCTTGTACGACGTCTTGTCGGACTCGGTGCGCAACGTCCCCTTCACCACCTCGTCGTCCAGGTTCTTGCGCCACTCGTACGTGATCTCGCCCGGCGCCCCGTTGGTGACCACGGTCGCCGTGACCAGGACCGCGCTGTCGCAGCCCTGCGTCTTCTTCGGCGCCACCACGTTCACCGACTTGACGGCGAGGTCGGGCGCGGTGCCCAGCCGCAGCCAGGCCAGCACGGCCCCCGACATGATGACCGCGAAGAGCACCCCGGCCAGGATCGTGCGCCGCCGCCTGGCCCGCGCGGCCCTGCCCTGGCGTTCCGTGCGCTGCAGGGTGGCCGCCTCGTCGCGGCCCTCCCGCCAGATCCGCTCGACCGGCGTCTCCGGCCGCTGCGGCTGGGTGCCGGTCTCTCCGCCCACCCCGGGGCCGAAGTGGACGGGCTGCACCGATCCTGCCGGAACGTGCAGGAGGGTGACGATGTCGCCCTCGTCGCGGGGGACGGGCACCGGCGCCCGCGCGTACGACGGGGGCTGCGCGAACGCCGACCGCCCGCGGGCCGCCCGCGCCAGGCCGTCCCTGCTGATCCGCCCGCCCGGCAGCCTGCCCCGCTCGTTGACCAGCAGGTCCCTGGCCGCACCCAGCCCCAGGGTGGTCGCGGCGGCCGCGGCCCGCTCGAACAGGTCGGCCGGCGCGCCGGGACCGAGCGATGCCGCGAGCCCGCGCGCGAGCGACGCCCAGCCGGCCGCGTCCCGCTCGGGCGGCGAGACGCGGGCGCGGATGGCGTCCGACAGCCCGCGCTCGGATAACAGCGACACGCCCTCGGCCGTCACCACCACCGTGCCCGGGTGCACGGAGCCGTGCGTCACCCCGGACGCGTGCAGCGCCTGTAACGTCTGCGCGGTCTCGACCAGCAGCGACGCGGCCCCGTTCGGGTCGACGGGCCCGGCGGCCAGCAAATCGGCCAGCGTGGGGCTGACCGCCTGCGCGGTGAGCAGCCACACCTGATCACCGGCCGCCACCACGTCGGCCACCGGGATGAGCCCGCCCATCCCGGACATCACCAGCCGCTGATCCGTCATGACGGCCTGCACCACGCGGTCGCGTACGCCGGGCAGGCCGATGATCTTGGGATCGAACAGCAGCGCGCCCGCCCGCCTGCCGTCGGGCGAGATGGCGTCGATCCAGTTGCCGAGTTCGGTCATCCACGTGTGCTCGGTGAGCCGGAACCCGGCGATACCGTTTCCAGGGTTGTTCATCGCCGTTCGTGCCCCCCGGCGCCCATCAACGCTTGTTTCGGCCTGGTCCCGTCCTGCGGCCCTTCACCGCAAGTGTGACCGGTGGCGCGCCCCTCGTCACGAGGGCGAGCCCGAGCAGCTTCTCTCCGTGCCCGCCTTTCAGCGGGGGACGTCGTCCTTCGTCGGCGTCTGCACGCGCGGCGGCTCAGGGGACGTCCCGCCGGTCTGCGTCGGCCGGCTGGTGGGCGGGTCGGGGTTGCGGGTCGGCGGGTTGAGCGTCGGAGCGGGCCTCGACGTCTGCGTGGGCGTGCTGTCCGGCGTGACGCCCCTCGGGTCGTCGATGTCGCCGGTCATCCGCGGCTCGTCGGGCTCTTCCGGCTCGTCGGTCGGCGTGCTCGTCGGCGTGGGCCTCGGAGCGGGCGTCCTGACCGGGCGACGGGTCGGCCGCGTCCTGGTCGGGGTCGCCTTCGGCGTCCTGGTGGGCCGCACGACCGGCGGCGCCTGGGATCGCGTCACCGTCGGGACGGTCGCCGGCGTCTCCTCCGCGAACGTGGGCGGCGCCTCCTCGGTCTCCTCCGGTTCGCTCGGCACCTCGTCGGGCTCCGTCTCCACCGGCTCAGGCGTGCCCGGCTCGGCCGTGGTCGGCGTGACCTCGGTGGTCTGCGCCTGCAGCACGGTCTCGTCCGACCTGTTCCCGACCGCGAACACCACGGCGCCCACGATCACGCCCACGCCGACCACGGCGACCGCGATCTTGGCGGGCAGCTTGCTGAGCAGGCCCTTCGGCTCCGGGAAGCGCGTCTCGGCGAGCGAGGTGTCGGCCTGCGCCGGCTCGTCGGCCAGCGCCGTCGGGAGGAGCGCCACCAGCGCGCCGGCCAGGGCGGCCAGCCGGCGGCGGCCCCGCTCCTCCCAGTCGGGCCCGTACGCGGCCGCCGCGATCTCCTCAAGCTCGGCCAGAAACGCCTGCGCCGAGGCGGGACGGTCGTCCGCCGACTTGGCCAGGCCGCGCTCGACCAGCCCGCGCAGCGGCTCGGGCACGTCGCCCACCGGCGGCGCGGCGCTCTGGTGCTGGCGGGCCAGGGCCGCGACGTTCTGGGCACGGAAGGGCCGGTTGCCGGTCAGGCACTCGAAGAAGACGACCGTGGCGGCGTACACGTCGGTCGCGGGGCTCGCCGGGGTGCCCGCCCACTGCTCGGGCGCCATGTACGGCGGCGTCCCCGCCGCGCTCGCGCCCTCGCCGACCCTGACCGCGATGCCGAAGTCCACGAGCTTGCTGGTGCCGTCGCGCTGCACCATCACGTTCTCGGGCTTGAAGTCGCGGTGCACGATGCCGATCGCGTGCGCCGACGACAGGCCGCGCAGCGAGCCCTTGAGCACGGTCAGCGCCGCCTCGGGCCCCGTCGGCCCCTCGGCCCTGATCAGCTCGCGCAGCGAGGCGCCGTCGATCAGCTCCATGACGATCGCCGCGCCGTAACCGGACTCGACGTAGTCGATCAGCCTGGCGTGGTACGCGCTCTGCACCGTGGCCAGCAGCCGTGCCTCATGCCGGAACCTGGCGACGAACGAGACGTCCGACCTCAGCTCGTCGCTGAGGTACTTGATGGCCACCTCGACGCCGTCGTAATCGCGCCTGGCGAGGACCACCCGGCCGGCGGCGCCCGAGCCCAGCTCGCGCACCTCCGTGTACCCGGGGACCCCCCATGGCCCATCACCGTGCATAACGGTCTCCTCTGGAGTCTGTTGGGCCCCCACCCTCATCAAACGGACCGTAGCTTAACCAGAAGCGAGCACTATCCCGCTACCTAAATCCAGACATGCAGAGAAATATCACTTGATCATGCCTTGACCGCCGGATCGCGCGCGGCGGGCGGCGGCGCTCGCGCAGCCGCCCGCGACCGCGTTCACCTGGGAGGGGCCTCCTCCGCGGGGGTCCGCTCGGCCGGCGGCTGCTCCTTCGACGGGCTGTCCTGCGGTACGGGGGAGGACTGCGGCTCGGGCTCCTCCTCCCTGGGGCAGGGCGGTGTGCTGCCGCCACGGGTGGCCGCGCCGCCCGCCGCCGCCGGAGCGGTGACCGCCGTGATCGACCAGCGCGTGCCGCAGGGCAGCTTGGCCGGGTGACTGAAGGACCGGCTGTAGGAGGTCGCGCCCGACAGGGTGACCGTCTGCGCGCCGCCGCCCTCACCGGCCGCGAACCTGACCGTCAGGCGTACCGGCCGGCTGTTGGCGGTGGTCACCCTGACCTGTGCGCGCAGGCCGCCGTCCGCGCCCGCCGCCACGATGGCCACCCGGCGCACCTGCGGGGGACAGGGCACCGCGACCCGGGCGGTGTCGGTCCTGCCGCCCGCGCTCACCTGCACCGACAGCGTGGACCCGCAGGGACGGGAGCGCAGGGCGAGGGCGAACGACTCGGCGTAGGACGTACGTCCCGACAAGCGCGCGGTCCGCGTCCCCATCGACTCCCCGTTCACCGCGAACCTGGCCCGCACCGGGATCACGCCCGTGCCGCTCGCCGTGACCCTGACCCGGGCCGTGGCGGTGCGCGCGGGCGCGGCGGGCAGGTTGAGCGCGACGTTCAGCGCGGTCACCCGGGTCGGGCAGGGCGGCACGGACACCGTCGCCGTCGCGGGACCTCCGGGTGCGGCGGGCGAGGTGGTGACGGCCAGGGAGACCCTCTTACCGCACGGGCGCTCGCCCATCGACCAGGTCAGCGTGCGGGTGTAGGTGCGCGCGCCGCTGAGCCTGACGCGCTGGGTCCGCCCGTCCTCGCCGGCGGCCGTCCAGGCGGCGGTGGCGGTGACGCGGCCCTCGCCGCTGGTGCGGAGGGAGAGCGTGCTGCGGGCGACGCCGTCCGAGCCGACCGTGATCCGGCCGACCGACACGACCTGCACGGAGGTGACGGGCTCGCCGGTCTCCGTCGGAGTCGGGGTCGGGGTCGGGGTGGGCGTGGGAGTCGGCGTGGGCGTGGGGGTCGGCGTAGGTGTGGCTGTGGGTGTGACGGTGGGGGCGGAGGACGACGGGCGCGGCGGCCGCGCGTCGTCCGGTCCTGGGACGCGGGCGCTCCGCGTGGGCCTGGCCCGTTCCGGCTCGCCGGCCTCCGGCGAGCCCTGCGGCACGACCTGCGGCGTCGCCTCGGGTTCCGGGCTGGACGGCTCGGGCGTCGGCTCAGGTGTCGGCCCAGTCGTCGGCCCAGTCGTCGGCCCAGTCGTCGGCCCAGTCGGCTCGGTCTCGGCAGGGGTCGCGGGCGGCCCGGTGGCGGGCTGCGTCGCGATCTCACTCGGCGGTACGACCGCCGCCGCCCCCGCCGCCTCCTCGACCGGCGGCTGCCGGTTGATGAGCACGACCACCACGGCCACGGCCGCCGCGGCGGCGATCGCGCCGCCCATCGTCACCCGCCGCGCGTTGGACCGCATGCCGCGGAAGACGGTCCGCGCCAGCGAGGTCGTCACCTCGGGGGTGGACGCCTGCGGCCTGGGCAGCAGCAGCGCGAGCAGGGCCACGAGCGCGGCCAGCCGCCGCCTGCCGCGCTCCTCCCAGTCCTCCCCGTACGCCGCCCGCGCCGTGGACTCCAGCTCGGCCACGAACTCCAGGGCGCTGCCCGGCCGCCGCGCCGGGTCCTTGGCCAGCCCGCGCCTGATCAGCTCGCGCACCGGCTCGGGCGCGTCGTGGAAGGGCACGGGGGCGTGCAGGTGCTGGTAACCGAGGACGCTCGGCTCGGTCGAGCGGTAGGGGCGGTGCCCGGTCAGGCACTCGAAGAAGACGGCGGTGGCGGCGTACACGTCGGTGGCGGGCGAGGCGGGCCCGTTCTCCCACAGCTCGGGCGCCATGTACGGCGGCGTCCCCTCCGCCCGGGTCGCGCTGCCCTGGCGGACGGCGATGCCGAAGTCGACGAGCTTGCTGACGCCGTCGTCGCGGACGATCACGTTCTCCGGCTTGTAGTCCCGGTGCACGAGCCCCAGCGCGTGCGCCTTGGCCAGGCCGAGCAGCGAGCCCTTCAGCACGACCAGCGCCGCCTCCGGCTCGGTGGTGCCGTTCTCACGTAACAGGGCGCGTAAGGAGACGCCGTTGACGAGCTCCATGACGATGGCGGCACCGCCGGCGTCCTGGATGTACTCCCACATCGTGGCGATGTGGGGATCGCGCAGCGTGGTGAGCAGCCGCGCCTCAGACTGGAACCTGGCCAGCGCCGCGGGATCGCGCAGCAGGTTGTGGGACAGATATTTGATCGCTACTTCGAGCCCGGTGTCGTCGTGCACGGCCAGCGCGACGCGCCCGCTGGCACCCGCCCCGAGCTGCTTGACCTCTGTATAACCGGGAGCGCTCCACTCCATATGCCTCTCCCATCAGGAGCCGGCCCACCTGATGAGACGTGTGATCAAGGAGTCTGGTTTGCCAGGTGGTTCCGGAATTATGGAACTACTCCCGGTGGAGGATGTGAACAGGCGTGGCGATACCTTCTGGGAGCACCGAATCCGGCTCGGGTTCGCCCCACGAGGTGACCAGCGGCAGCACGCCGGCCCACACCGGCAGCGCGTAGTCCTCCTCCTCGTCCTTCGGCCCGCCGCTGCGCATCTTCACCGACGCCTCCTCCAGCGACAGCGCGACGACGGCGGTCGCGGCCAGCTCCTTGCGCGAGGGGCGGCGGACGTAGTCCCACTGGCCGGGCGCGAGCCGCTCCGACAGGGCGCGCAGGCCCTCCAAGCGCTCGTCGGGGTCCGTCACCAGCCTGGCCCGGCCGTAGATGATCGCCGAGCGGTAGTTGACCGAGTGGTGGAAGATCGAGCGGGCCAGCACGATGCCGTCGAGGTGGGTGACCGTGACGCAGACCTCCCCGCCCTCGCCGGCCCGCAGCGAGGCCGCGCCGGTGGAGCCGTGCAGGTAGAGGGTGTCTCCGATGCGGCCGTAGCCGGTGGGCACCACCATCGGGTGGCCGTTCACGATCACGCCGAGGTGGCAGATCAGGCCGGTGTCGAGCACCTCGTACAGGTCGTTCCTGTCGGTGCTGCCGCGCTCCTTGGAGCGTCCGAGCGTGGTCCGCGCAGTGGTGGAGAGCATGATTCGACCGTAGCCACGAAGTGGACCTACGCTGTAGGGCCACTATCGCCGCCTTTGTAGAGACCACTTGCATGCGTACGCCCGTTGACCTGCCGCTCTCCCTCTCCCGCACCTCGGCCGAGCCGCTGACCGCCCAGCTCGCCGGGCGGCTGCGCCGGGCCATGCTGGACGGCGCGCTCGCGCCCGGTGAGCGGCTGCCGTCCACCCGGGCGCTGGCCGTGCAGCTCGGGGTGAGCAGGACGGTGGTGACGGAGGCGTACCAGCAGCTCTACGCCGAGGGCTGGCTGGACGGCCGGCACGGCTCCGGCACCTTCGTGGCCGACCTCACCCCTGGAGCCCCGCAGGAGGCGGGACCGGTCGAGCGTCCCCGCGCGCCGGCCGCGCCGCCGCCTCCGGACGGCGCGATCGACCTCACGCCCGGCAGCCCCTGGGTGCGCGACTACGACCGGGCCGCGTGGAAGCGCGCCTGGCGCAAGGCCGCCGACCTGCCGCCGAGCGCCTCGCCCGACCCCTACGGCCTGCCGCGCCTGCGCGAGCTGCTCGCCGAGCACCTCAGGCGGGCCAGAGGCATGGTCGTCGGCCCGGAGAACGTCCTGGTCACCAGGGGCACCGGCAACGGACTCGACCTGGTCGCGCGCATCCTCCTGGCGCCCGGCACGAAGGCCGGCGTGGAGGATCCCGGCTACCCGGCGGCTCGGGTGATCTTCGGCTCCAGGGGCGCCGAGGTGGTGCCGTGCCAGGTGGACGAGGACGGCGTGATCGTCGATCACCTGCCCACGGACCTGCGCCTGCTCTACACCACTCCGGCGCATCAATATCCGCTGGGCGGCCGCCTGCCGATCCCGCGCAGGGAACGGCTGCTCGCCTGGGCGAGGCGCACGGGCGCGACGATCGTCGAGGACGACTACGACGCCGAGTTCCGCTACGACGTGGCCCCGCTGCCCGCTCTCTACGGCCTCGACCCGGCCCGCGTCGTGCTGCTCGGCACGCTGTCCAAGACGCTGGCGCCCGACGTCGGGGTGGGCTGGCTGGTCGCCACCCCTGAGCTGGTCGCCGAGGTGGCCGCGCTGCGCGTGGCGGTGGCCGACCGCACCAGCGGCCCCGTCCAGCAGGCGGTGGCCACCCTGATCGAGCGCGGCGACCTCGACCGCCACCTGCGCAGGATGCGCCTAGAGTACGCGCGCCGCCGCGCCGCCGTGGTGGAACTGCTCGGCCCGCTCTGCCGCCTGCGCGGCGACACGGCGGGCCTGCACGTGCTCGCCGAGCTGCCGCCCGGCCTGGTGCCCGTGGTGATCGAACGGGCGGCGCGGCGCGGGGTGCTGCTCGACTCCACCCTCCGCCACCATCACGCGGAGCCCCGCCTGCACGGCCTGGTCATCGGGTACGGCTCCGCGTCCCTGGCCGACGTGCGGCGCGGCTGCCGGATCATCGCCGAGCTGATCCGCGACGCCGGTTGAGCCGGTCAGTTGAGCTTGAGCCGGTGGGTTGAGCAGGTCAGCCGTGCGGGCCGCGCTCCGGTGGCTCCAGCCGGCTGAGGACGGGCAGCGAGCGGAAGGTGTACATCGGGTCGACGGGCAGCACGTGACGGGCCCACCAGCGCGCGGGCAGCGGGTCGGGCGAGGGGTCGGTGAAGCCGGGGGCGTAGTCGTCGTACGGCGGGTCGTACAGGTAGCCGGTCGAGACCCCGCGCCGCTCCAGCTCGGCGATCGCCGCGTCGCGGTCGCGCACCAGCAGCGGCACCCGGAACAACGGCCTGGACAGGTCGTCGAGCACGGCGGGCGCGACGGTGGGCAGCTCGGCCAAGCGCTGCACGCCTGCCAGCCGGCGCGCGCGGTCGCGGGGCACCCGCTCCACCCGCCTGGCCTGGTACCAGCGCACCAGGCGGCTCCTGCGGGCCCGATAGTGGTGCAGGTCGGCGCGGACCCACGGGTCGAAGGGCGGCAGCACGGGCACCTGCTTGAGCGCCTCCTTGAGCCGGTCGGCGGCGAGCGGGATGCGGTAGCCGTCGCGCGGCTCCATCAGGCCGAGGCGGCGGGCGAGCGCGAGCGCGGGGCGTACGAGGTCGAGCTTGATCGCCGCCTGGCGGGCCATGGAGGTGGCCACGCTCAGCATGTCGGCCCGCAGCGAGCCGGGGACGAGCAGCGCGTCGCGGGCGCGGGTGAGCGCCTTGAGGTCGGACTCGTGCTCGACGGCCAGCACGCCGCCCGAGCCGGCTGACGGGTGCTTCGACAGGCTGAAGACCCCGGCCTGCCCGAACGTGCCGAGCGGGCGGCCCCCGAGGTCGGTCTCCATGGCGTGGGCGACGTCCTCGATGAGGATCTTCCCGGCGAAGGCGGGGACGTCGTCGGGCAGGCCGTACAGGTTGGTGGTCAGCACCGCGTCCACGCCGGCGAGGTCGGCGCGCGAGGCGTCGATGTTGCCGTCACGGGGTGACAGCGGCGCGATCACCGGGAGCAGGCCGGCCGCCAGCACGAGGAAGAGGATCTCGTCCGCCGAGATGGGTGACAACAGCAGCCGCTGGCCGGGGGTGCACCAGTGACGCAGCGCGAGGTAGAGCCCCAGCCGGTTGGACGGAAGCGACAGACAGTGACGGTCTGTACGCTCTGCGATGCGTTTCACCCTTGTAGGACAGTACGCAGTCTCCCGTACGTTTTCAATGCTTTGTCGGCGGTTTTGAGCAGCACCGGATTGGCCATCACCGTGGCTCTGGTCTTGCGCACCGGCACCCGCATCATCCAGTGGACGCCCGCCGCCACGCCGGCCCTGGCCACCCGGCCCTCGGCCACCTCGAGCTGGCCGTTCTTGAGCTTGTCCTTGTACTCCTTCTGGCCCCGGCCCATGTCGATGATCTGGATGCCGTCGGCGGCGGCGCGCTCGGCCATCGCCAGGTGGTGGATGAGCCCGGGGGAGTATTTCGCGAACGCGGTGTCGTAGGCGGGGAACCAGCCGGCCAGCGTGGTGCGGGTGCGCACCCCGAAGTGGCCCGCCACCGGCCGGTCGTCGACGTAGACCATGTCGAGCACCCCGGCGAACGTCTCGGTGCGGGTGGCCAGCAGCCGCTCGACCAGCTCGACGATCCACTGGTGAGCGAACCTGTCGGTGCGCCCGGTGCGCCGGTATTGGTCGGTCTTCCAGGCCAGCAGCGTGCGCAGCGGCGCGAGGTCGGTGGTCGCGTAGTCGTGACGCAGCGTGCCCATTTCGCGCTGCAGTTTGCGCGACTTGGCCAGGGTGGACTTGTAGGTCTTGCCGGACTGCTTCTTCAGCGTCTCGGTGTAGGGCTCCCAGCCCTCGCGCAGGTCGATGATCGGCGAGGGATGGCGCTCGGCCCGCGCGTTGAGCAGCGGCTGCCCGCCGACCAGGTGGTCGAACTCGTAGACCGAGAGCCCGCACGCCTTGATCAGCCGCATCGGGTCGATCTCGGCGTCTTTCGCGTAGATCAGGCCCTGGGCGTCGGTGAGCCCGGCGGCCACGGGTTTCCCTATGCCGAGCGGATGCCGTTCAAAGGGGAAGAACCCCACTATTTCCGGACCGTCGTAAATGACGGCGACACGTACGACGTCTCGGAGTTCGCCCACAATGAGGGTGAATTCTGGGGATAGGAAGGGGTTGTCAAAGGCGGTGTCCGCTTCCTGCAGGGCACGCCATCGGGTCACTTCCGGCTGACCCAGTTCACGAGGCAGGGCAAGGGTGACGCGCATGGGCTCCTACTGTCGGCATGCACTCTGTCCAGCATGTGGCCAGGGGTGTATTACCCAGAGTAAAGGATCTGGCCCCCTGCAGTCGCCGCAGCTCCGGAACGTTACAAGATTCCCAGCTAGCGCTCAGGACCGAGTGACGTTCTAATGTGTGTTCATGACCGAATCTGGGACCGTGCCCGGCATCGACCACCCCCGTCTGGTCGCCTGGATGGGCCAGAACGTGCCCGACGCCGGCGAGCCCGGCTCCGTCTCGCTCATCTCGGGCGGCAGGTCCAACCTCACCTACCTCGTCGAGGCCCCGGGACGCCGGCTGGTGCTGCGCCGGCCGCCCCTCGGTCACGTGCTCCCCACCGCCCACGACATGCGCCGCGAGTGGCGGGTCATCTCGGCGCTCGCGCCGACGCCCGTCCCGGTGCCCGAGCCGGTCGCGTTCTGCGCCGACGAGGACGTGATCGGGGCGCCGTTCTACCTCATGGGGTACGTCGAGGGCGCCGCCGTACGCACCCGCGACGAGCTCGGCGACCCGGCGCCCGAGCGCGTCCAGCGGCTGTCGGAGCGGCTGGCCGAGGTGCTGGCCGCCATCCACGCCGTCGACTACGGGGAGGTCGGCCTCGGCGACTTCGGCCGGCCGGAGGGCTATATGGCCAGGCAGCTCGACCGCTGGAGCCAGCAGTGGGAGCGCTCGAAGACGGCCGACCTGCCCGACTACTACCGCCTGGTCGAGCGGCTGCGCGCGCGGCTGCCCGCCGAGGCGCCCGGCACGCTGGTCCACGGCGACTACCGGCTGGACAACACGCTGCTGCGGCTCGGCGACCTGGAGATCGCGGCGGTGGTCGACTGGGAGATGTCCACGCTCGGTGACCCCTTGGCCGATCTGGGGCTGACGCTGACGTACTGGCATGACAGGGACGACGAGGAGCGGGCGCGCATCCCGGTGGCCGGTGACGTGACGGTGGCGCCGGGGTTCATGAACGCGGCGGAGTTCGCCGCGCACTACGCCAAGGTGTCGGGTCGCGAGATCTCCGACCTCGGGTTCTATGTGGCGTTCGGCAACTTCAAGCTCGCCGTCATCGTGGAGGGTATCCACGCGCGCTTCCGTCAGGGTAAGACCGTTGGAGAGGGCTTCGACCGCATCGGCGCGGCCGTGCCCACGTTGATCTCGCGCGCCCATCGCATGCTCGACCAGCACTGAACGCCTCGACCCCCCAGGCAAGGAGCGTCATGAGCACTGTTGCACTGATCACCGGAGCGGCGAGCGGCATCGGGGCCGCCGTCGCGCGGCGCCTGGCGTCGGGCGGCGCCCGCTGCGTCCTGGTCGACCTCGACGCCGAGGGCGTGGAGCGGCTGGCCAAGGAGGTCGACGGCGCCTGGCTGGCCGCCGACGTCAGCCAGGAGGAGGCGTCGCTTGAGGCCGTCGCGCTGGCCGAGCGCTGCTACGGACGGCTCGACCTCGTGCACCTCAACGCCGGCATCACCGGCAAAGTGGACTTCGCGGACTTCGACGCCGAGCGCTACCGCAAGGTGGTCGGCGTCAACGTGGACGGCGTGGTGTTCGGTGTGCGGGCCAGTGCGCCGCTGCTCGTCCGCTCGGGCGGCGGCGCCATCGTGGCCACCGCCTCGCTGGCCGGGCTCGTGGGCTTCGCCGGCGACCCCGTCTACACGATGACCAAGCACGCGGTGGTGGGCCTGGTCAGGGCGCTGGCCGAGCCGCTGGCCGCCCAGAACATCCGCATCGGCGCGGTCTGCCCCGGCTTCACCGACACACCGCTCGTGGCGGACGCCCGTGAGCTGTTCGCCAACGCCGGATTCCCCCTGCTCACGGCCGACGACGTCGCCGCCGCCGTCGAGAGCGTCTTCTACACCGACACCCCGGGCACCCTCCTCGTCGTGCAGCCGGGGCGGCAGCCCGTGCCGTACCGGTACGCCGGCGTGCCGGGGCCCGCCACCGGGCAACGCCCGCCGAACGTCGGCTGACGAGTCCAGATCAACGGCAAGCGCCTCGTAAGCGGGACCACTACCGTGAGGAGGGCCGGGCAGGCTGCCCGGCCCTCGTCACTTTCCGGACCTTGTAGGTTCGTTGTTCCCCCTAACGTCTCGCGAGGATGAGGAGCGTTCAGTGATTCCGACCGACGGCCGACACGCGCGCAGGCGATCGCCGTGGCCTATCGCGCTCGGGGCGGGCGCGCTCGCGGTCGTGCTGGTGGCGGGCATCATGATCTACGCCGCCATCCGCACTCAGGCCCGCAGCGAGTTCAAGGGCAGCGACGTCGCCACGTCCGTGCCCACCCAGCCCGCCCCCACGCTGGAAGCGCCGCCCGCGTTCGACAAGTGGCCGCGCTGGGGCATCACCCACACCCAGTTCAGCGCCGACAACGAACCGGAGCACGTCGCCGAGCAGGCGAGAGGCGTGCTCGGCCGGGTCCCCATGCTGCAGAACCAGCACATCATGGGCTGGGGCGTGGGCAACCCCGAGCCGAGCCCTGGGCAGTTCAACTTCCGCGACCTCGACCGGCGGCTGACGTTCATGGCGTCCTCGCGAGCGATGCCGGTCATCACGCTGTGCTGCGCCCCCGACTGGATGAAGGGCGGGCAGGCCGGCCGTACCGACTGGAGCAAGAACCACACGGTCGCGCCCAGGAAGGAGCACTTCGACGACTTCGCCGAGCTCGCCGCGCGGGTGGCCAGGCAGTACCCGACGGTCAAGCACTACATGGTCTGGAACGAGTTCAAGGGCTTCTGGAACGCCGACACCAACCGCTGGGACGCCGAGGGCTACACCGAGCTGTACAACAAGGTCTACGACGCGCTGAAGAAGGTCGATCCCGAGATCAAGGTCGGCGGGCCCTACGTGCCGATCGGCACCCTGTCGGGCACCGGGCCGTCGGAGCTGACCGGGCCCTGGGGCACCGTCGACCAGCGGGCGCTCGACGCCATCGAATACTGGATCGAGCACAACAAGGGCGCCGACTTCATCGTGGTCGACGGCGCCTCGATGACCGGCGACAAGGGCAACGTGCCCGACGACTTCAGTGCGCAGGCCAAGTTCAGCGCGATCACCACCTGGCTGCGGCAGAAGAGCGGCGACAAGCCGGTGTGGTGGGCCGAGTGGTACGTCGAGCCGGAGAACTCCGGATGGAGCGAGGACAAGCGCACGGCCGTGCAGGCGAGCGCGTTGATGGAGTTCGTCAAGAGCGGCGTCACCACCGCCCTCTACTGGAACCCCCAGCAGGACGGCGAGGGCGAGTGCCCCGGCTGTCTCTGGGCGCCCAAGGTCGGCGGTGAGATGCCGATGGCGGGGCTGCTCAGCGGCTTCACCAAGTGGTTCCCCGTCGGGGTGAAGGCCGAGGAGGTGACCTCGTCCGACCCGAAGATCAAGGCGATCGGGCAGGAACAGCAGCTCGTCATGGTCAACACCAGCGACCGGAGCGTCACGGCCACCGTGGACGGGCGGCAGGTCAGCCTGCGGCCGTACGAGATCAAGTGGTCGGGGCGCGGCGGCGCCTGACCCCCGCCAGCGCGCAGCACGCCACCAGCACCGCCCCGAACGCCGGCAGCCAGGCCAGCCTGGCCGCCACCCAGGCCGCCGACTCAGGGGCGGTGTGCAGGCCGGGCAGCACCTGGCCGGTCAGCAGGCCGAGCGCCGTCACGGCGATCATCGCGGTCTGGTGCCACAGGAAGATCGTGATGGCGTGCACGTTCACCACGGCCACGGCGGCCCAGGCCAGGGGGCGGCGCAGCGCCCGGCGTAACGGATCGGCCAGCAGCCGCGCCGCCCCGCACTGCGCCAGTCCGAACGTGACGACGGCCAGCGTGGGCGGATCGAGGTTCGAGACCGCCGCCCCCGGCACCCCCACCATCGAGGCCGGATAACCGGCCGCGAGCACGAGCGCGACGGTGGCCGCGCCGCCCCCCAGCAGCAGCACCCACCCCGTACGCCGGGACGGCATCCCACCCGCCCAGGACACACCCACGCAGTACGGCACCAACCACCCCGCCACCACATTCACCCACCCCAGCCACCCAGGCCCACCCGCCCAGAACCGGCCTAGATCGACCAGCGCGACCACCGCCGCCAGCACCGCCACGGTCACGGCGGGGGTTTGCCGGGCCGATGCGGCCAAGGTTGCGGCGGGGGCCTGCTGGGCCGGTGCTGTCGTGGCCGGTGCGAGGGTCTGCTGGGTCGGTGCCGTTGTGGCCGGTGCGAGGGTCTGCTGGGTCGGTGCGGGGGCTTGCCTGGGCGGTGCCGGCGCGGTCCTGGTTGAGACTGACTTGGTGGCCAGGGGGGTCAGGGCCGTGAGCGCCGCGAAGACCAGCAGGAACCACAGCGGTGACCAGACCAGCCTGGCCAGGGCGAGCACGACGTCCAGGGAGACCCCGGAGGCCAGCATGGTCACGGCGGCCACCGTCCACACGGCGACCACGGTCACTACCGGCCCGAACAGGCGCGCCAGCCGCCGGCCGAGCCACACGCGGTAGCGCTCGGCGGAGCGGGCCCAGCCGCGCGCCGCAACCAGCCCGCCCACCAGGAAGAACACCGACAGCGTCTGGAACAGCCAGGACGCCGGGGCCAGCTGCGGCAGCGCGCTCAGCGGGCTCGCGCCGCGCAGCGTGCCGGAGTCGGCGACCAGGGCCGTCACCAGCCAGTGGCCGAGCACCACGCCCCCGATGGCGAGCGCGCGCAGCCCGTCCACCGCCCGGTCCCGGCCCGCCGGGGTGGCGCGCTCGACGCGCTCGAGGAGCTCACGCATCGCCGGAGACGATCCGCGCGATGGCGCGCAGCGCCGGGGAACCGGGCCGCAGGTAGTCGCTGTGCCCGCCGTCCCCGGCGGGGAAGACGCGCGTCCCGGCCGCCGGATCGACCGGGTCGAGTCCCAGGCCCAGCGTGACGAACGGCAGCTCGAACCGGGCGTGCGGCACGCGGGCGATCCAGTCGCCGCCGGCCCTGGCCGCCCACACCGGCGCCTGGGTGCGCAGCGGGGCGGCGGTGCCGGTGCCGGGAGCGCCGAACAGGACGATGTTCGCCACCCCGCCCAGATCAGGCGCGGCCCGCCCGCACACGACGGCGCCGTACGAGTGGCACAACAGCGACACCCGGGCCGGCCCCAGCTCGTCCACCAGGGCCCGCAGCGCGGGCGCCGCCGTGTCGGCCCGGCCGGGGGTGAGCAGAGCGGCCTCGTACGTGCCGGGCGTCCGATACCCCAGCCACGCGACCACCGCCGCCCGCCCGCCCAGCTCCTCATGCAGCGCGGAAGCACCGGAACGCAGCCGCCCGTACCGATCGAGGCTCGTGTCGGAGCCGGGCACCAGCACCGCGACCCGCTCTGCCGTGGCCGGATCGCCGAACACCTCCGCCGCCCTGCCGCCGTCCCGCCCGTCGAAGAACAGGAACCGCCGCGCGGGATCGGCCATCGCCCGCAGCACGTCGGCCCGGCGCCGGTGCCCGTGCGCGGCCGCCATCCGCTCGGCCGCCACGATGCCCTGCCGGACGGCGGCGTAACGGGCCTCGGACAGCCCTGAAGGCGGCTGGACGGGCTCGGGAGCGGGAACCTCGGCACCGGACAGCGGAGCCGCTAAGGAGACCGCCAGAGACGCGATGAGCAGGCTGCGGCGAAACGGGAAGCGCATGCAGCCGAAGCTACGAAGCGCCTCCCGTCATCGTCGTCACGCCACGGAGTGGACCAGGAACGTACCCCTCAGGTACTACGCCGCTCAGTTGTTCGCCGCGATGTAGAGGAATCTCTCCACGATCACCGCCAGCGCGACCGCGAACGCCGGCACGGCCAGGAACAACAGGCGTTTGCGGGCCCGCGGCGCCCGGTTCGGGCCGTTGAGGCGGATGATCTCGTAGCTGAAGAGCGCCACCCAGGTCACCGCCAGCGCGGCGATGCCCACCGGCGTCCACGGCGAGGTCGGGTCGCCCCTGCCCTCGTACGGGTTCGGCTCCGGGATCTCGGTGCCTCTGACGAACTTCTTCCACGTATAAAGCGCCGCGTCCTGGTTGGCGTAGACCCGCTGGACGTCGGGTGACTTGTCCAGGGCCGCGCGGAAACGTTCGCCCCAGTCGGCCGGGAAGCCCTCGTTGAGCTGCAGGTAGCTCACCTGACCCCGGCTCACCATCAGGTACGAGTTACGCGGCGCGCTCTTCAGCTTCGCCACCGCGTTCTCGATCTTGGACGGGTCCTTGAACACCAGCGCCTGCTCGGCGAAGCTCACCCGCTCGATGTCCCGCTCGCCCCACGGCAGCGTCGGCGTGACCTCGGGGCCCTCCTTCGGCACCAGGTAGAGCACGCGGGCGCTCGGCTTGTCGTGGTCGTAGACGTAGTGCAGCGCCGCCACCTCGCCGGTGGTGACCCGCTCGAACTTCTCGTTGCCGTACCTCGCCAGCAGGAACGCCATCGCGAACACCACCGCGAAGCACGCCGCCAGCACCAGCGAGATCCGCTTGGTGAGCTGCGGGTTGAAGCGCACGTTGCGCTTGCGCAGCGGCACCGTCTCCTCGCGCACGTCCGCGCTGTCGGCCGGCAGGTTCGGGAAGAACGCGTACGCGGCCAGCAGGCACGCGCCCGGCAGCGCGAACATGTAGATGCGCAGCCCGATCTCGCCGCCGTAGCTCTGCAGGCCGAGCGCCAGCACCGGCACGCAGAGCAGGATCAGCGCAGAGCGGTCGAACACCCCGCGCCGCAGCCGGCGGAGCAACCCGGCCGCCGCGCAGGCCAGGATCACCGCGAGGATGCCGAGGCGGGCCTGCAGCACCATCGCGTGCGCCGGGTCCGTGCCCTCGATGCGGTCGCCGGTGTTGCTGCGCAGGTTCTGCAGGATGTTGCCGAGGCCGCCGAAGATCGTGTCGATCTGGCTGGCCCAGAAGCCGACCGTCATGTAGCTGATCCAGGCCAGCACGATCAGGCCGAGGAAGAACGGCAGCGCCCACGTCAGCGTCGTCCGCTTGAACAGCAGGAACGCCGTCACCACGCCCAGCATCATGAACGGCGTGATCTGATGCGAGGCCACCGACGCCAGGAACAGCGCGATGAGCATCATCAGCATCAGCAGCTTGTCGGCGCGGAACGTGCCGGTGTTGGCCAGCTCGCCCGGCGTCATCGCGTCCAGCTTGCCGATCCACTTGCGCAGGCCCTTGGGCGGCACCGGCTTCGTCCGCTGCTCCACCCGGCCGAACCAGCGCAGCAGGATCGCCACGAACGCCAGATAGAGGGCGAACGTGAAGCCCTGAGGAGAGAAGTAGTCCTGGCCGATCCACTGCACCAGCACGAACAGCAGCGCCGCGAACCACCTGGCCCGCGTCGTCGCCACCACCTGGCGCAGGATCAGCACGAACGGCAGCAGGTAGAGCAGGTTCGACAGCAGCGGCGTCCACTGCAGGATCGTCGTCATGTCGCTGATGCCGGCCGCCTTCGTCACGAAGGCGAACAACGCGAAGAAGCCCGGCCAGCCCATGCGGGCGTCGATGTTGATCGCGGTCTCGCCGGTCCTGCCGATGAACTCCACGAAACCGGCATGGATGTACGCCGTGGGGAAGCGCGGCTCGTCGGCCACCAGCGCGCCCGCGCCGTGCAGGGCGAACGTGATGGCGGCGATCTGGAACAGCAGCAGGAACTTGCGGTCGGTGCTCTGGGAGACCGTGACGAAGAACGACACGATCATGATCAGGATGGCGATGTACGCCGTCGCCGGCAGCGCCGAGATCAGTCCGAGCCCGTCGATGTCGGCGGGATCGACCCCACGCCAAGGCCCAGGGGGCACCTTGAGCGCGAGGATGTACATGACCAGGCCCTCAAGGACCAGCAGGACGGGCAGCCACTTGGGCGCGCTGGCGACCAGCGCCCCCAGCCGTGCCCCGAAGCCCTTCTTGGGCGCCTGCTGCCGCTGGGGCCCGCCGTAGGGCGCCTGCTGAGGGAGCGGCGGACTGCTGATCGGCGGGCTCTGCACCGCCACCCCGCCACCGGGCGGCCCAGGGACGGTCATCGGCTGCACGAGGTCCGCCAGGCTCCGCGCCCCAGCAGGTGCCTGCGAGGCCGCGGGCGCGTCGGCGGGCTTAGGTTCGTCGGAGGGCTTCAGGGGTGTGGCGGGCTGCACCTTCATGGGCTGCGTGCCCCCGACCTCCTCACCCGCACCGGAGGCGGGCGGCTTCGGGGGCTCCGCGACGACCGGAGGCTTGACACCGGCCGGATTCGTGTCGGTGGTGTCAGGGGCGGGCGGAGGGAGGGGGAGCCGGATGGCCGTGGTCGTCTCCGCGTCGGCGCCGCCCTCGTCCGCAGCGCCCTCGTCCGCAGCGCCCTTGTCCGTGGCGCCCTTCTCCTTGGTGCCCTCGGTCTCGGTGCTCCCGGTCGCGGTGCCTTCGCCCTGGGCGCTCTTCGGGGCCTCCTCGGCCGCGCTCGCGCCCTCGCCGGACGGGGGCTCGAACGTCAGCTTCGGGATGACACCCGTAGCGTCCGGATCGAAGGGCACGTCCGACTCCTCCTTGTCACCACGAACGTCCGGGGAACTGGTCCCCGTGGTCTTGCCATCGCCGTCCCGTTGCCTCACGTTGACCATCATGCGGCCCCGGACGACCCCTGGGTGACAGGCGACCGACCAGTTTCGTCCACTTTGAGAATCTTGCGGAGATTTCCAAAGATCACAAGTGCGACGAGCACCTCGCTGAACAGCAGACCGTACCCGACCGCGTTCACCCCGAAGTACGGGAAGAGCAGCAATGTGGACACCAGCACCAGCACGGCCAGCCCGATCTGCACGATCGCCAGCGTCCGCGCCTGGCTCTGCGCGCGCAGCGCGCTCAGGTACACCTCGATCAGCACCCGGGGCAGCACCGCCAGCGCCATCAGGCGCAGCAGCAACGTGCCCTCCTCGGCGAACTCGGAGCCGAAGATGCGCAGGATCAGCGGCGCGCCCAGCACCGCGACCGTGATGATCGGCACCACGATCATGAACGCCCGCCGCAGCGCCCGCCGGCAGTTCTCCGCCAGCGCGGCCCGGTCGAAGGAGCCCTCGACGGTCAGCGACACCGCCATGTTCATGGCCAGCAGCTCGATCATGCTGGCCAGCGTGTGCGCCATCGAGAAGCGGCCGAACGTGGCCTCACCCACCTGCGTCGCCACCACCACGGGCACCAGGTAGACGATGGCCAGGATGGACAGCGTGCCGGGGAAGTCACCGGCCAGGAAGCGGCCGACCTCGCGCAGCCTGGGCGGCTCCTTCACGGGGTCCGACTCGCGGACGTGCCGGCGTACGACCACGCCGAAGATCAGCCACTGCACCGGGATCAGCGCCAGTGCGGTCGGGATGACCCACGAGACGAAGATCCCGCCGGAGGGCAGCGCCCCGGCGAGCGCCACCAGCAGGCCCATCTTGACCAGGCCGAAGACCAGGTTGTTCAGCGGCACGAACGGCGCCCTGCGCAGCCCGGTCAGCACGACGTCCTGGAGCGTGAAGACCGCCCACACCACCACGGACCCCAGGAAGAACAGGCCGGGCCCGAACCCGGCCAGCACCGAGTACGTCTTGCCCCACAACGGCAGCGTCAGCAGGAAGCCGAGCGCGGCGACCCCGCCGGTGGCGGCGGCCAGGCCGTACCCGCGCAGGATCAGCTCGGGCGTGCGGCGGCCGGCGATCGGCAGGAAGCGGGCCAGCGCGCCCACGAAGCCCAGCGCCGTCAGCGAGGCGAACAACCGCATCGCGGTGATCACCGCCTGGCCGCGGCCGAACTCCTCGGGCGTGTAGAAGTGGGCGGCGAGCAGCCAGTAGCCCATGCCCAGCACGCCGGTGATGACCGTGTTGGCCATCAGCGCGTAGCCCTGCCGGAACAACGGGTTACGCAGGTCGGTGAGGACTCTCGCCCAGACCCTAGACATTTCCGCGCACCCGCTGCAGCCCGTACCTCGTCCTGCGCACGACCGCGTACCCCTTGGTGAGGATGCGCTCGCGCAGGTAGATGAGAGGTACGGCGGTGCCTTCGACGGCGCGCTTGAACATGTTGATGGTCGTGCCCTTGCCGACCGTCAACCGGGGGATGGCGAGCATGTCGTGACGATCGGCGGCGATCGTGTTGCTCACGGCGCAAGCGGCGAAGTATCCGGCTTTGCGCACTTCACGGCGTACGCGGGCGCTGGAGTACCCGTACGGGTAGGCCATGGTGGCGACCGGCGCGCCGATCTTCTCCTCCAGCAGGCCCTTGTTCCTGCGCAGCTCCTGCCGCAGGTCCTCGATGCGGAGCTGGTCGAGCTGCGGATGGCTGTGGCTGTGGCCGCCGATCTCGATGCCGGTCTGCGCGGCCTCGCGGGCCTGGCCCCAGGACAGCATGTCGTCCAGGGGCCGGCCCGCGGCCTCCTTGCCCGCGTCGGAGACCCAGCCGCTGGTCAGGAAGACCGTGGCCGGGAAGTTGTAGCGGTCCAGCAGCGGCAGCGCGTGGCTGTGGAAGTCGGCGTACCCGTCGTCGAACGTCACCACGATCGGCTTGTCCGGCATCGAGCGGCCGTTGTTCTTGTTGAGCGCGGCCACCAGGTCGCCCAGGGTGAGCGGGGTGAAGCCGCTCTCCTTCAGGTAGGCGAGCTGCTCGGCCAGGTCGGACGGCCGCACGGCGTGCGGCTTGGTGTCGTCGTTGGGCGTGTCGGTGACCGAGTGGTACATCAGGATCGGTACGCGGGTCATGACCGTGCCACCTTCAGCCGTGCGGAACCGACGACGTAACCCCAGGTCGTCCAGGCCAGCCCGATGACGATGGCCGCGGCCCTGCCGAGCCCGCCCAGGTCACCGCGCAGGGCCTCGCCGACCCCGCGCAGTGCGCCGAGCGGCAGCGTCTTCATGGCGTGCGCCCGCTCGCTCGACAGCCCGTCCTGGGTGCCGACCTCGCGGGTCACCAGCGCCTTCGACAGCCCTTCCGCGTAACACCTGGACCTGAAGTACGCGAACCGCTCACGCTGTCCGGACACCTTGTGCCCGATCACCGCGCGCGGCTCGAAGAGCATGACCGAGCCCGGCTTGCGCTGGGAGAGCCTGATGCAGAACTCGGTCTCCTCGCACCCCAGCGGGCGCGACTTGCGTCCTTGCACGCTGCGGCCGATGCCGCTGTGGAAACCGCCCACCTCGGACACCGCGTCGCGCAGGAAGGCGGCGTTGCCGCCCATGACGTTGCGGATCGGCGCCCTGACCGCGGGCATGCCGCGGTAGGTGCAGCCGACCGTCCAGTCGAACTCGTACGGGAACCACGAGGGCCGCCGCCCCGACGCCCACAAGGGGTCGGTGCGGCCGCCCACGCCCACGACACCCGGTTCCTGGAAGCCCTCCTCCAAAGCCTCCAGCCACCCGGGATCGGCGACGGCGTCGTCGTCGAGGAACGCGACGATCTCACCGTTGGCCGTGGCCACCCCGGTGTTCTTGCCACCGGACAACCCCTGCTCGTGCGTGTTCTCCACCACGATGGCCTGCGGGTACTCGCGCTTGAGCTTGAGATGCAGGTCGGGGTTGTGATCGACCACCAGGATCAGCTCGTGTGCCGGGCGCGTCTGGTTCTCGACCGACTCGACTGCCTGCCTGATGTCCTCCCACCGCTCCTCGGTGTAGACGCAGATGACAACAGACGTGTTCACAGAGATCCTTTTTTAAGCGACGCCTCGGTCAGCGGCGGGAGTGGTGGCGGGCTCAGGCTGAGGGGGAGTGGGCTGGCGACGCCACTCCTTCAGGATGGTCTTGAGCACGCGGAAGCCGTCCCGTACGACGTGCAGGTTGCTCTCGCCGTGGATGCGATTGCGCTCGTGGCTCGGCACCTCGTGCACCTTCAGCCCGGCCTTGGCGGCCCGCACGTTCATCAGGGTCTCCACCTCGAAGCCGTCGCAGTCGAGGTCGAGCACGTCCAGGTGGCGCGCCCAGAACGCATTGTAGCCATAGCAGAGGTCGGTGTACTGGGTGCGGTACATCACGTTGACGATCCCCGTGAGGATCTTGTTGCCGAGGCGGCGGTTGAGCGTCAGGTCGTCGCTGCCGCCGCCGGCGGCGTAGCGCGAGCCCTTGACGAAGTCGGCGCCCGTCACCAGCGCGCCCACGAAGTTGATGATCTCGCGGCCGTCGGTGGAGCCGTCGGCGTCGATCATCACGATGATGTCGCTGGTGCACGCGTCGAAACCGGCGGCGAGGGCGTCGCCCTTGCCCTTGCCCGTCTGGGTCACCACTTTGACGTTGGGCCGCAGCCGCTTGGCGACGGCCACGGTGTCGTCGACGGAATTGCCGTCGACGAGCACGATCTCGTCCACCCATTGCGGGATGGTGGCGAACACATGAGGGAGGTTCTCGGCTTCGTTCATCGCCGGCACGACCACGCTGACCGTCGGGGAGATGGCCAGGTGCGGAGTGACCGGCGTGAAGCTGGAGGGCGGAGGCATCGACCGCAGGGGTGCGGAGTGGACCTTGCCGTTGTGCTTGGTTATCTCGGGACTCATAGCGAGGGAATTCCTTCCGGGACCCCGCATCACGCGCCGGGCACGGACCCTTCCCGGGTGCTGCGGGAACGGTGAAACCGGCGAACGATGCATCGGTGGATCCAGTGGAGTGAGGGTGTTGGTGCTGTGCCGGGGGGTTCTGCCCGGGAGCGGTCTAACGTGCTCCCGTTGGTTCCTGACTTACCGCATTGGATGGCTCCTGATGTTGCATCGAGGTGCGCACCCGACCGAAGCCCTTGAGCACACGGTCGGCCGCCCTATAGAGAGACGGCCGGTCCATGACAATTGTTCGGGCCTTGTTGAAAGGAGTTCGGCCCATCCAGTGGACCGCCGCCGACGGCGACGGCCGCGAGATGCGGCCTTCGGCGACGTACAGGACGCCGCTCTTGAGCCAGTCCTTGTACTCCTTGCCGCCCTTGCCCATGTCCACCATGTGCAGGCCGGCGTTCGCGGCGGCCTCGGCCATCTGGAGATGATGCACGATGCCCGGCGAATAGCGGCCGAACTCGGTGTCGTAGGCGGGGAACCACCCTACAAGCGTGGTCGCCGTACGGAGGCCGAAATGCCCGGCTACCGGCACGTCGCCGGCATAAAGCATGGTCAGCACGCCCGCGAAGTCCGATGAGTTCTCGGCATGCATCATGTCGGTCAGCTCGACGATCCACGGCTGGGCGAATCTGTCCACCCGGCCGGTTCTTCGATACTGGTCGGACTTCCACGCCAGCAGGGTACGCAGCACCTCGGGGTCGGGCGAGGCCCACTCCAGGCGCAGCTCGCCGTGCTCCCTGCCGAGCTTGCGTTCCTTGTACCTGACCGTCTTGAGGTTCTTCGGCGAGTTGGACTTGACCTGCTCCAGCCAGGCGTCGAAGCCGCCGGTGAAGTCCATCACGGGCGCGGGCCTGACGTCGGCCTCGTAGGCGGCGAACGTCGGCTGACCGGCCACGAGGTGGTCGAAGTCGAACACGCTGAGCTTGCAGGCCCGCAGCAGGGCCTTGGCGTCGAGCTTGAGGTCGGGGACCGAGATCAGGCCGTGGCAGGTGGTGAGGAAGCCGCCGAGGGGTTTGCCGATGCCGAAGCTGTGCCGCTCGTACGGGAAGAACCCGACGATGCGGCCTCCGTCGGAGATGACCGCCACCCTCACGTAGTCGCGCAGACGATCCATCGCCACGGCGAATTCGACCGACAGGAACGGGTTGTCCAGATTCGGGTCGGCCTTCTGCAGCTCGCGCCAGCGCGCGCGCTCGGAGTCGCCGAGTTCTCTGGGCCGGACTACCTGGATCTTCACCTTGCCCTGGCCCCCTGTTCGGTCTGCATGCTCTTCCCCCGGTACAACACCCGAAGCACGTACATGAACCCACCGAGCACGGCGACCGTCGCGACACCGGCCCGTGGTGACCACGCGTTGAAGAGCAGCATGGCCTGGGCGAGCAGTACGTTGAGCACAAGGCTCGCGGCTGCTCCCACGGAGAGTGCGGCAAGGGGGTCACGATCACGCAACAGTCCCACCACTGCCGCCCCTGGCACTACCAGGAGGAACAAGGAGATCAGGAACGGGCGCAGCGGTGTCTCGATATCGAACAGCGCGATGACCGCTCCTGCGATGCAGGCGAGCGCGACCAGCCAGGCCAGCGCTCTGCGGTGCTGCTTGAGCATCTCCTGTCTCTCTCCTGCCCTTGCTGGTTAGGACGCCGAACGATCGCCATTCATGGGACCAATCGGCGCCTGGACACGTCAATGCCGACGCTTGGCGACGCGCACCGGTTTACCGGCAGGCGGGGTTTTTCGTGTGACCTTCAGCACACGGTCAAGTGATCGCCCACCCCGAAGCGGTCCCCAAGCACACCAGAATGCCCTATGTGGCCTAGGATCTTCGAGCCAGGGTCCGATTTATACCCGTTTGTCGATCAGATTTAGCAATCTACTGCGCGTTGACTTCTGCTTTGCGCAGGCCCTCGGCATCCGTGCCGTCGGCGGACGAGGTGGCCACCCCCGACGTGGGTGCGGGGGACGGTTCCTCGCTCACCGTCGGCTGGTCGGTCGGCGGCTCAGGAAGCTCCTCGCCCTGCCAGGACAGCGCGCACGTGGCGGTGCCCGCGTTCGAGGTGAACGCGACCCGTCCGGTGCCCGGCTCGTACGGGTCGGCGACCGTCACCCTTACCGTCGCGGCGGCCCCCGCCTTGATCGAACCGCTGGCCGGGACCACGTCCAGGCCCTGCGAGGCGGTCGCCACCCAGGAGACCGCCGCGTTGCGGGCCCGCAGCCCGATCTCGCCGGCGCCGGTGATCGCCTTCGGGCACGTGGTGACCAGCCGGGCGCTGGGCGCGGGACGGCGGCGGGTGGCCGTCGGCGGTGCGGGCCTTCTCCTCGGGGGCCCGGCCGCAGGTCGTGAGGCCGCGCGCGAGGGCGGGGCCGCCGACGGCGTACGGCTGGGCGTCGGGGTCGGGGTCGGCTCGACCTCGTCGATCTCCAGGTCCTCCGTCGGCTCCGGGCTCTCCTCGACGGGCGGTGGCGTGGTCACGGCCGGCCGGGGAGCCGCGGTGCCGACGTCGGAGGCGTTGGAGCCGTTGATCGCCACCACCGCGCCCGTCGCGGCCAGCAGGCAGGCCCCGGCCAGCACGAGCGGACCCACGCGGCGCGAGCGGCGCCGGCGCGGATGCGACTCGGCCACCACGGGGAACCCGCCGCGGTCG
Organism: Nonomuraea sp. NPDC049421; assembly: GCF_040677005.1. Lineage (NCBI taxonomy): Bacteria > Bacillati > Actinomycetota > Actinomycetes > Streptosporangiales > Streptosporangiaceae > Nonomuraea > Nonomuraea sp. NPDC049421. The sequence continues at coordinate 112,271 of NZ_JBFAQA010000006.1, read as the reverse complement.
AAGCTGTCACCGCGGTCGGTGATCAGCTCCCGCGTCTGGTCCAGCTCGGGACTGACGCACGTGTCGATCACCCGCCGGCGCAGCGAGATCCCCGGGTACGCCACCGGCACCAGATCCAGCAGCCGCGCCGCCGAGACCTGCCGGTGCCGCCTCTCCGTGCACACCTCGCACCCGCCGATGTGCCCCGACAGCCGCCGCCGCAGCAGCGGGGTCAGCGGGCCCTCCCACGAGTCCACCATCGCCGACAGATCGGGGCAGTGCGCCCGTCCGGTCCGCGCCAGCACGACGGCCGCGGCCGCGATCTCCAGATGGTCGCGGGCCCGGCTCAGCCTGCTGGCCGACTGGCGGCCGGTCAGCCCGAGCACCGCGCCGACCTCCGCCGGGGTCAGGCCGTGGCGCAGCGACAGCTCCAGCACCTCGCGCTCGCCCCTGCGCAGCTCGCCCAGCGTCTCGTGCACCAGGTCCGCCAGCTCGGGGTCGTCCTGCTCGGCCGGGCCGGGCAGCGTCAGCCCGGCGGGCGGGGTGCCGGGGCGGTGGGCCAGGCGGGCGCGTACCTGGAACCTGGTCAGGGCGTACAGCCAGGCGCGCAGCTTGGCGGGCTCCTTCAGGCGCTCGACGCAGCCCTGCGCGGTGACCAGCGCGTCGTGCACGGAGTCGGCGGCGAGGTCGCGGTCGGCGGCCATCGTGTAGGCGTAGTCGTACAGGCGCTCGCCATAGGAGTCGTAGAGCGTGGCGGGAGCTTCGGGGGCCGCACGCCGCAGAGCCTCGATCAGCTCCTGGTCGTCGGCGCGATCGATGGTCGGCCATCCAGGCACGGATTTCCCTCCCCGCGGGTAGTACGGGCACTAGAGCCCCACGCGGAGAGGACGCGGCCTGGTTCGTCCCGGTTCGCCCTCCATACCTAATGGGCATGGAGGGGAAAGGGTCAGCCGTCGCAGTTCGGGGTGCAGAGGCGGCGTTCCATGCCCTGCAGGAAGAAGTCACGGACCTGCAGGATGTCCTCGGCGATGTACGCCTCGCCGCCCGTCGCCGTGGCCAGCGCCTCCATCTGCCGCTTGCCCTTCTTGGCGTCCGGTCCGAACGCGATGAGCAGGATGCTGATCGGCCGCTTCGGGTTGTAGGTCTGCTTGAGGAACTGCAGCAGCTCGGCGTTCTTGACGCCGCCGTCCGGGTCGTCGTTGCCGGCGCCGTCGGTGAGGATGAGCAGGGTGTTGACCTTGTCCTGCTTGTACGTCTTCGTGAGCTGCGTGTAGGCCGCCTTGACCGTGTCGTTCAGCCCGGTGTCGCCCGTCGCCTTGGCCTTGATCTGGGCGAACGTCCTGGCCAGCACCTCCTTGCGGAGCGTGCCGTCGATCGACTCGCTGAGCGGCCCGAGCGAGACGTTCTCCTTCCAGTCCCTGCCCTTGCCGTCCAGGTGCGTGGAGAACGTCCACAGGCCCATCTCGGAACCGGCAGGGAACAGCGCGAGCCCCTCGGTGGCGATCTTGTTGATGGCCTGCATGCGGGTCATGCCGGTGCCCGGCACCGGCAGCGCCATCGTGCCCGAGACGTCGAGCAGGGTGAGCAGGCGGGTGCCGAGGTTCAGCCGGGTCCAGGTCTGCACCATGCGCGCCACGGTCGCGCCGTCCGGCGGGTCGAGCGCGGTCGGCGTGTCCTGGGTGAAGCCGTCGTCCTCCGCCAGCACGTCGCCCGGCTTGCCGTCGGTGCCGCGGAAGCCCGCCTCGCGCAGCGTCCGCTTGGCCGACTCCGAGGACAGGTCCTGCTTGAAGTCCGCGGCGGCCTTCAGCACCTCCGGGTCCTTTGTCAGGATCGTCACCGGGTAGTCGAGGCTGAGCGTGCCCTCCTTGGGATAGAGGGCGACGACCGGCGCGTCCGGCTTCTTGCTGTTGTGCGCGTAGATGGCCTGCTCTGAGGTGACGCCCACGGGCACCTTGCTGCCCGGCTTGACGGTCAGGCTGGCCAGCAGCGCGTTCGAGTCGGCGGCGAGCTGACCCGACAGCTCCTTGAGCGCGCCCACCAGCGCCTTGTCCTGGCCGGCCTCCTTGGCCGTGCCGGCCGCGGCCAGCAGCGCGGCGAGGCCGGCGGAGTTCTTCTGCGGGTCGAGGGCGAGCACCCTGACCTTCCTGCCGGGGCCGTCCACGTTGGCGACGTTCGCGGCGGCGATCATCGAGGTCCAGCTCGGCTGGAGCGCGCCCGACAGCTTGCCGGCCGCCGACTTGGCCGCCGCCAGCACCACGGGCGACGTCGCGATCGACCCCTCCACCTGCGGCAGCGCCTCACCGGCGGGGGTCTGGCGCATGCTCTCCATGAGCAGGCTGGAGTCGGCCACCCAGAAGTCGGCGGTGACCTTGCCGGCCGCCAGCGCGTTCGCGGTCCGCCCCGAGGCCTCCTTGGCCACCGTCACCTCGACGCACCTGCCGTCGATCGAGTGCAGCGCCTTGTTGTAGCGGCCGGCGATCTTGTTGAGCGCGGGCTGGATGTCAGGGGCGGCGACCACCTTCAACGGCAGCTTGCCGCCGGAGCAGTCGTGGTCGCGGGTGAAGATGACGAACGCCGCGACACCGAGCAGGACGGCCATGGCGACGGCGCCGGCCAGCGGGACGAGCACCCTGCCACGGCCGTTCCTCGGCCGTCTGCGCGGGACGGGTTCGCCGGCTCTGTAGTCGCCATCGAGATCGTCTGTGCGGTGTCGCCCCACGATGCCCTCTTAGGTGTTCTGGAGACCGTCCGGAGACCCTAGCGGGAGATGCTCCGCAATACTCCGGGAACGATACTCGGTGCGGTCTCTGTGGCAAAACAGCCCTTTTGGTGCGACGATGACGCAGGGTGACCGTCAATGGCAACAAGCGTGACCGATCCAGGCGCGCCGCCCCTCGCGTACGGCGACCGCCGCGAGGAGCACCGCCACCGCCGGATCGACCCACCACCACCCCAGCGTGTTCAGGTACAAACCGGCCAGCACCCCGGCCGCCATGGCCGCGCACATGAGGTTCTGGGTGCCCTCGCCCGACGTGGCCGCCGACGCCAGCCGCGCCCCCAGCCGCCGCTTCGCCACGCCCAGCGCCGGCATGCTGACCAGGCTGACCGCCGTCACCACGATGCCCAGCACGCTGGGCGCCGCCCGGTGCCCCGCGTCCAGGTCGTGCGCCACGTGCAGGACCAGGTAGGGGGCCAGCAGCCAGAAGCTCACCGCCACCGCGCGGCGGGCCGTGCGCTCCGCGTGCGGCGACAGCGTACGCGTGCCGGTGAACCGCCACACCACGATCAGGCTCGCCACCGCCTCCACCAGGGCCGCCAGCCCCCAGCCGATCAGCGCGACCGAATGCGCCGCGAGCCCAGCGGCCAGGCCGAGCGCGCTCTCCACGCCCAGCCAGGCCAGTGTGACCAGCGAGAGCGTACGAGCGGCTCGTGCCGCGCGCAGCCAGTCCGCTGACGCGGCCGGACGCTCATGAATCCGCTGATCAGGCACCATGAACCCCCGAACTCCGGCTTATCCGGCCGTCGACAGCGATACGTACCGTACCCACTGCGGAGCGTGACGAGGAATGGCGGCGGCAAAGCCTGATCAAGGTTCGCCCGCATAATGAGGGTCGATCATGAGGGGGAGGGTCCTGTTGCCGTTCACGCCCAGCCACATCGCCGCCGTCTTACCGCTCATCGGACCGTCGGCCCGGATCCGCAGGGTCCTCGACCCCTGGGCGCTGGCGTTCGGCGCCATGGTGCCCGACCTGCCGCTCTTCCTGCCGTTCCTGCCCGACTACAGCGACTGGCACTCCTGGCCGGGTGTCGTCACCATCGACCCGCTCGCCGTGCTCATCCTGCTGCCGTTCTTCCACCTCGTGCTGCGCGACCCGCTGATCGCGCTGCTGCCCGCCTCGCTCGCTGGGCGGGCCGCGCTCCTCGCCCCCGAGCGGCTGCGCCTGCTCCCCATGGCGGCCGGCGCCGTGACCGGGGCCGCCACCCACGTCCTGTGGGACTCCTTCACCCACTCCACCGGCGTCATCGAATGGGGGGCCTGGCTGTCGGTGAGCGTGCTGGGGGTGATCAACCTCTTCCGCCTCCTCCAGTACGTCTCGTCCGCCATCGGGCTCGCCGTCGTGGTCTGGTGGGGATGGCGGGGTCTGTCCGGGATGCCGGCGGCGCCCGTACCCGAGCGGTTGCGCCTGTCCGCGCGCGTCCGCGCCGCCGTCCTGTCCGTGGCCGGGCTCGGCGTGCTGGCCGGCGCCCTCGTGTGGCCGCTCATCGATGAGCCCAGCCCCCGCTACGGCATCGCCAGCGTCATCACCAAGACCGGCGCGGGCACCGTGGTCGGCCTCTGCCTGGTCCTCGCCTGCTATGCGCTGGTCTGGCAGGTCAGACGGCGCATGGCAGTATCGGAAGGTGCTTGAGTACGTCACCGACCCCGACGACCCCCGCCTGTCCGACTACACCCGGCTGCGGGACGTCGAGCTGCGCAAGAGCCTCGAGGCCGAGCGCGGCCTGTTCCTCGCCGAGGGCGAGAAGGTCATCAGGCGGGCCATCGGCGCCGGCTATCCGATCCGCTCCGTCCTGACCAACCGCCGCTGGCTCACCCCGCTGCAGGACGTCCTCGGCGACGCCACGGTCTACGTCGTCAGCGACGAGCTCATGTCCGGCATCGCCGGCTTCCAGGTGCATCGCGGCGCCCTCGCCTCCATGGAACGCCTTCCTCTCCCTTCCGTCGACACCCTTCTCAAAGGCCCGGCCCGCCGCATCCTCGTCCTGGAGGACCTGGTCGACCACTCCAACGTGGGCGCCATCTTCCGCTCGGCGGCGGCCCTCGGCGTAGGCGCCGTCCTCCTGTCGCCCCGCTGCGCCGACCCCCTCTACCGCCGCGCCGTGAAGGTCTCGATGGGCGCCGTCTTCTCGATCCCGTACGCCCGCATGGACGACTGGTTCGAGGGCCTGACCCGCCTGCGCGACGCCGGCTACCGCACCCTCGCCCTCACCCCCGACCAGCACGCCACCCCCATGGACCGCGTCCGCCTCGCGGACCGCGTGGCCCTGCTCCTCGGCTCGGAAGGCGACGGCCTGTCCTCCCACTGGCTCCAGGAAGCCGACGAGGCGGTCTGCATCCCGATGAGCCCCGACGCGATGGCCGCCGGCGTCGACTCCCTCAACGTCGTGGCCGCCGCCGCAATAGCCTGCCACGGCCTGATGCGCGCGACAGACCCCGCACAGAGCCCTGCCTGAGTCCTCAAGTCTTGGGCTGACCTGCGGGACGTTTAAGAGCGGTCCAGAGGGCACGGGCATACGCCACGTCAGCGTAAGGAGTGGTGATGCAGCCCGTGGAGAAAGTCACAGCGCTGGGGATGAGCCTGGTGAGCGGGGCGGTGGCCGCTGCGTTGTTCAGGCGGGCCTGGGCGATGGTGTCGGGGGAGGACGAGGCGCCCGATGCCGAGGACCTGAGCCGGGGCTGGACCGAGGTGCTCGTCGCCGCCGCCGTGCAGGGAGCCGTGTTCGGGGTGGTCAGGGCCGCGGTCCAGCGTACGGGCGCCAAGACCTTTCAGCGGCGGCGGTGAGCCCCCGTCACTGGTTGTCGTCGGTCAGCCAGTCGGGATAGCCGTTGAAGTCGTGGGCGATCGGCTCGCGGTCGATGGGGTGGCGCGCCCCGATGCTCCGCATGTGACGTTCGAGCGCGGGCACCTGCTGCCCGGTCGTGACGAGGGTGAGCTGCCAGGTCGTCGCGTCGTCCGCGGACGGGTGCGGGACCTCGGCGATGTCGATCGAGGTGGCCAGCCCGGCGAGCAGGATGCCGTGCGCCAGCTCGGCCGCCGCCTCGTGACCCTCGATCAGAGTGCGGACCTCGAAGAATTCCGCCATCAGGGTGTCCTTAGGGAGGGGTGTGTGGCTCACCCTACTCGGCGAAGGACGGCGGGCCGAATCCATCGGAAAACGTACAGCGGCGTCGTGGCGGGGCGTCCGGCCGCAGACCAGGGCGGACGGCGCGGTCGATGAGGCACACTGTAATCGTTCGATTACCGTAGGTGCGTCATCGCGCAGGCCGGAGGGTCCATGAACGGGGCTTGGATCATCACGCTCACCGTCGCCACGGGGTTGCTGGCCCCGCCGTCACACGCCACGACGGCGTCCCCTTACGGTTCCGCGGAGAGCGGGGCGGCGCCTTTCCGGCTGGCGGCGCCCTTCTGGCCGGCCACCGCCGGGGCCCCGGGCGGGCCGGCGTTCGGGTTCTCGGCGGGACGGGGGTTCGGGCCGGCGTTCGGGGCGGCGGTCGGCCGGTCCGCGGGGGCGGACTTCGGGGCGGCGCTCGGCCGCTCCCTGGGAGCGGTGTTCGGGGAGGCGTCGGGGGCCGGGGTGGCCCGGCGGCCGGAGGGAAGGGCCATGAGCGGGGCGCTGACCTGTGCCGTGTCGACGCCGTCGGGGCGGCCGCTGACGTTCACGCCTCGGGTGGGGCTGACGACGCGGCGCACCTCGGCGCGCGGCTATCTGGAATTCACCGGGTGCACCTCGCCCGACGGCTCGGCCACGTTCCTGCGGTCGGGCTGGGTGAACGTCAAGGCCACCGCCCAGGCGTCCTGCGCCACCGCCCGCCGGGTACGCGGCACCGCCAGGATCACCTGGTTCGGCGCCACGGGACGCCCGGCGGGCACCTCGAAGCTGGGCATCAAGGCCGACCGCCTGGTGGCCAGGCACCCGGCCGACACGCTGCTCACCGGCACCGTGCGTACGGGCTGGCTGGCCGGGCGGCGGGCCAGGGGCGGCATCGCACCGCCCACCGCCATCCTCGGCTGCGCCGCCAGCGGCCTGCACGCCTACCCCGGCCACGGCACCATCACCTTCGACTGACCGGCCCCAGCGGGCGCCCGCCGATCCGCCGAAGCGCCCGCAGGCACCTTCGGCCGCCGACCCGTAGCCGGTCGGCCGAAAGCCTCGTGATGGTGTCGGCCGGTCAGCCGAAGGCGACCTGTTCGCCGGCGTAGTCCAGGAGTTTCTCCGCCGTCGAGAAGCGGCGCTCGTTCTGGTCGCCGAGCAGGACGCCGACGATCTGCAGGCCGTTGCGCTCGCCCGCGAACAGCAGGCAGTAGCCGGCCGCGTTCGTGTACCCGGTCTTGACGCCCAGCACCCCGTCCGCCCGCGACAGGAGCTTGTTGGTGTTGCGCCAGGTGTGCGCCCGGTGCACGGCGGTCTTGGACACCTTGTGCACCTTGGCGCCGACGACGGTCGTGAAGATGCTGCTGCGTAGCGCGTACTGCGCCAGCTTGGCCTGGTCGGCGGCGGTGGAGTAGCCGCCGTTGGCGGGAGTGGGCATGCCGTCGGCGTTCGTGTAGCGGGTGTCGGTGAGGCCGAGCGAGCGGGCGGTGCGGTTCATCTTGGCGATGAAGGCCGTCTTGCCGGGGCCGTAGTGGCGGGCCAGGGCGTTGGCCGCGTCGGCGCCCGAGGGCAGCATGAGCGCGTACAGCAGATCCCTGACCGTGAACCGCTCGCCCTTGCGCAGCCCGGCGGTCGCGGCGCCGCCCTTGGCGGCGTACTTGACGTCGGCGGCGCTGATCGTGATGACGTCGCTGAGGTCGGCCTCGCGCAGCACGACGTACGCCGTCATGACCTTGACCAGGCTGGCCACCGGCACCCGCCTGGTCTCCCGCTTGCCGAGGTGGACCGTTCCTGCTGAATCGACGATGTACGCCTCTTTCGCCTTGACGGCGGGCGCGTTAGCGGCCTGGGCCGGAGTGCTGCCGAACCCGACAACCAGCGCGACCACCGCAGAGCTGATCAAACCCCCAATACGCATGACAATCATGGTGACAGGAGATCAAGGATTCGTTTGCCTAACCAGGCCACGCGTCGCCCTCAGATGGGGGTAAATCCTTCATAGATCCGATATGGCGGGGGGCGGTGGCCATGGCGGGAAAGTTCGTCATCACGGAGGATGAGCAGGGCGGATACCGGTTCGCACTCGTCGCGAACAACGGGCAGACCCTGGCGGTGGGGGAGGGATACCCCAGCAAAGTGGCATGCGTAAACGGCATCGAGACCCTCCGCAGGAACGCCCCGGAGGCGACGATCGAGGACCGTACGACGCGTCCGGCCGCTACCGGGTAGCGGCCGGACACGAGTCCTGCCGCTTAGCGGGCGGTCACGAGTCCTGGGCCACCAAGGGCTGGTCGTCGGCGGCGCGGCGGCGCCGGCGGCGGATCATGAACCAGGCCACCCCGGCGACGGCCACCACCGCGACGACGGCCGCCGTGATGGGCGACCGCGCCGCCAGCTCCAGCCACCCCCACACGACGGCGGTCAGCCCGAACCACCACAAAGGCGCCCAGGTCAGGCAGCCGAGCGCGCTGGCCACGACGTACCAGGGGTAGGAGACGCGCAGCGCCCCTGCCACCCAGGGCAGCGTGTGGCGCAGCATCGGCACCCAGAAGCAGCCGTAGACGGCGAGCGCGCCCCAGCGCTCGACGACGCTCTCGATCTTCGCGATGCGGTCGCGGCCGAGCTTGACGCCGACGCGCGACTCGTACAGCTTCTCGCCGAGCCTCCGGCCGACCCAGTAGTAGACCTGGAACGCGCCGAACAGGGCGACGATGAGGATGGCTCCGACCAGCCAGTACGGAAGTTCAAACCAGAACGGGTCAGTGGGAGCGGGGACGGCCATCGCCAGGTACCACATGTCCGGGCCCACCCCCTCCGAAATCCTTAGGCCAGCCTTACCTTAATTCACGCCACCGGCCGGTGCCATACCGGGTTGCAAGCAGCGCGCAACGGGTGCAACTCACCGACAACCGCTACTCAACCACCCGGTCTCACTCTATGAGTGAACAAAAGGGGTGTTGACCATGCCGACGAGAAGCGCAACCGTCCTGACCAGCGGAACGTCGAACGCCGCGAAGCTGTTCGTGGCCGCTCTGGCGTTCACCAGCGCGTATGTCGGCTTCTCCGCCTACAGTAACGCCGGCACGACCGAGCCGCCGAAGGCCGCCGAGCCTGCCCCGATCTCCCTGGCCGCCCGCGCCATGCCCGCCTCCGAGCAGCTGGCCGGCGGCATCGCGGGGGAGCCCGGCGCCCTCACGGTGAGCGCCCTGCCCGCGGAAGGCTGCGCCAGGTCGTACGTGGCCCGCACCTTCCTCGCCAACCCCGACCCCGACGGCACCGTCCTCTACCGCTGGAAGCTGGCCCGCTACAGCCCCGCCACCAAGACCTGGCGCACCTACCTGTCGGACCACGACGGCTTCGCCACGGCAGGCAGGACCGTCGAGTGGCGCGCCGAGGTCAACGGCACCCCGGGCTGGTATCGGGTCGAGCTGTCGGCCCAGGGCGCCGAGGCCGTCAAGAGCCCCCGTTTCGAAGTGAGCTGCTGACCGACTGCCGGGCCGCGTCGACCCAGCGCGGCACGCCGATGCGCTCGGCGACCTCCAGCGCCTTCTCGTAGTGCTGCCGGGCCGCGTCGGGCTGCCCCAGGCGGATCGCCAGGTCGCCGAGCGTCAGCGCCACCGGCCACAGCGCGACCACGCCGGTGCCGGCGCCCGCCACCCGGTCGGCGAACGGCTTGAGCTTGTCGTAGCAGTCGACCATCCGCTCGCGGTCGTCGAGCAGCATGCCGGCCAGCGCCCGCCAGGTCATGACCAGCTCGTAGAGGAAGTCGGGCCGCACGGGAGGCCGGGTGGCGGCCACGGCCCTGGCGTCGTCGAGCCGCCCGGCGGAGGCCAGGGCCAGCGCGTACGCGTCGAGCGTCCACTTGGCGCCCCGCTGGTGCGCCTCGGCCAGCGGCGCGACCATCTCGGCCGCCCGCCCGGCCACCAGGTGCAGGCAGAACGTGGTGATCAGCGGCAGGTCCTGGCGGCCCTCCAGCATGCCGGCCCGCTCGGTCATCCGGGCCGCGTCACGGTAGGCCCGCTCGGCGCCCTCGTAGTCGCCGGAGATCATCAGCCGCTGCCCGGCGTACCAGACGACGACGGCGGCGGGCGCGGACAGGTCGTACTGCTTGGCGAGCTGGTCGGCCGACGCCGCGTGCTCGTCGGCCGCGGCGAACTCGCCCCTGGCCGCCGCGCACTCCAGCAGCACCAGGTGGGCCAGCGCCTGCGTGGCCATCTGCCCCGAGCGCTGCGCCACCTCCAGCAGCTCGCGCCCGATGCTCTCGCGCGAGTCGACGGCCGGGATGTCGTACGACTGCCGCAGCCGCCCGCTCAGCGCCGCCGCGATCAGCGCGGGGTCGCCGCTCTGCCGGGCCAGCTCCAGCGCCTCCAGCGAGGCCTGCCTGCCCCGCTCGGGCGAGGAGGAGCCCTCCAGCTCAAGGGCCAGCGTGGTCAGCAGGCTGGCGCGCAGCCGCTGCTCACCGGCCGGCAGCTCTATGAGCGCCTTCTCGGTGACGTCGACGATCTCCCACGCCGTACGGGTGAAGTCGCGCGCCATGCCCTTGTGCGGCACGGCCAGCGACGCCGCCACCTTCGCGGTGATCTCGAGGTCGCCCAGCGGCAGCGCGGCGTCCATGGCCTGGCGGCGCAGCAGCCGCGCCGCGTGCATGTCGCCGCACAGCGCGAGCGCCCTGATCTGCCGCAGCATCAGGTGCAGCCGCTCCTTGGCCCGCTCGGGCGCCTGCTTGCCCTGGTCGTCGGCGCGCGAGCGGTCGAACGCGGCGATCGCCTGCTCCCACAGCGTGGCCGCCTCGCGGTGGGCGAAGCGCCGCTCGGCCTGCTCGGCGGCCAGGCCCGCGTAGTGGACGGCCTTGCCGGCCGCGTCGGCCAGGAAGTAGTGGTGGGCCAGCGCCGCCACGTCGGACGGCGTGTGCCGCTCGATGACCGCCGCCACCGCCGCGTGCAGGCGGGTGCGGCGCAGCCGCGAGGCGTCGGAGTAGATCGTGTCGCGGACGAGGTCGTGGTCGAAGCGCAGCAGCCCGGGACCGGGCTCGGTCACCAGACCGGCCAGCAGCGCCGCCTCGACGGCCTCGATGACCGCGTCCTCGTCGCCGGCCACCGCGATCAGCACGTCGAGGTCGACGTCGCGGCCGATGACCGCTGCCTGCAGCAGGATCTGCTGCGCGCCCGAGGGCAGCCGCGAGATGCGCCGCCGCAGCACGTCGCGTACGCCGGACGGCACCTGGGAGAGCACTTCGGTGGCGCTGGCGCGGTCGGCCGCGCCCTCGGAGTCGAGCAGGCGCACGGTCTCGCGGACGAAGAAAGGGTTGCCGCCGGTGCGCTCGACGATGGACTCGACCGCGTCCTCGTCGATCTCGCGTACGCAGGTGGCCTTGACCAGCTCGGCCACGGCCTTCGGGTCGAGCCCGGACAGGCCGACGCGTACGGGACCGAGCCTGGCCAGCGCGGCCAGCACGTCGGACTGGCGGTCGTCGAGCTCGCTCTCCCTGCACGTCACCACCAGCAGCACCCGGCTGGTCGCGAGCAGGCTGGGCAGCGCGCGCAGCAGCGCGAGCGTCTGGTCGTCGGCCCAGTGGAGGTCTTCGAGCGTCAGCAGCACGGGCCCGCGCCGCGCCACGCCGGCGAGGTAGCCGCCGACCGCGCGGTGCAGCCGGAACCCGCCGGACGCCTCGTCCTCGTCGGGGTCGGGGGCGGCGTCGTCGAGCAGCGGCGCGAGCAGTTGCGCGTATTCGCCCGCGCCGGTCGTGTCGATGAGCGTGCGCAGGATCTCCACCCACGCCCAGCCCGGCGGGGTGGCGCTGGAGTCGGGGCAGGCGCCCGACGCGGTGGTCCAGCCGTCGGCGGCGAGCCTGCCTTCGAGCTGGCGCAGCAGCGTCGTCTTGCCCGCACCCGCCACACCGGTGACGACCGCGACCTGGAACCTGCCGGTGCGCGATGCCGCGGTGGTGAGCCTGGCCAGCTCGGCGTCGCGGCCGACGAACGGCTCGGGCTCCAGCGGCGGCGGCTCGATGTGGGCGGCGGGCCGCGGCGGCCAGGTGTCGGTGACGGGCGCGGCGGGCCTGGCGGCGCGGGCGGGCAGGGCGAGGTCGAGCTCGGGCGACTGGGCCAGGATGTCGGACTCGAGCTTGCGCAGCGCGGGGCCGGGGTCGATGCCCAGCTCGTCGGCCAGGATGTTGCGCGCCCTGCGCAGCGCCGCCAGCGCGTCGCCCTGCCGGCCGCAGCGGTAGAGGCCGAGCGCCAGCAGCCGCCAGCCCTCCTCGCGCAGCGGATGCTCGGTGGTGAGCGCCTCGAGGTCGGGGACGGTCTCGGCGTGCAGCCCGAGCCGCAGCCCCGTGTCGGCGTGGCGCTCGCGGGAGACCAGGCGCAGCTCGGTCAGCCGGTTGACCTCGGCCTCCGCCCACGCCTGGTCGGCGAAGTCGGAGTAGGGGGTGCCGCGCCACAGCCCGAGCGCCTTCTCCAGGCGGCCTCTGGCGGCCTGTGGATCGCCCTCTTCGAGATGCTCGCCGGCCGCGCGGACGAGCTGCTCGAACCTGAGCGCGTCGACCTGGTCGGACGCCACGCGCAGCGCGTAGCCGGACGCGACCGTCACCAGCAGCCGGTTGGGGCCGCCGCGCGGGCGGCCCGGCTCCAGCACCCTGCGCAGGCGCGAGATGTAGACCTGCAGGCCCGACTGCGCGCCCTTTGCCGCGTCGTCGTCCCACAGATCGTAAAGAAGTGTGTCAACGGGCACGACCTGACCTCTGGCCACGAGCAGGCGGGCCAGGACGGCCCGCTGTCGCAACCCGCCGAGGTCGAGTTCGTCGTCGTGTTCGTACGCCTCGACTGGCCCCAGAACTCGGAACGCCACCATGTCAGCCGCCACGCTATGCGGGCCTACGAATCACGCACAAGGGCCGTGGTCGATTAGCACGCGATGGGTTTGGGATTGTCACTAGGTGGCCTTCGAGATCGCGGACGGGGGCTCCGCGCCGGCGTCCCGGCCGCCGCGCCTGCGCAGCAGTGCCCAGGCGCCGAGAGCCAGGCCGCCGAACGGGATCTCGATAGTGTAAGTCCAGAAGCCGAAAAGCAGTGCGGTGGCGATGGCGGGCGTGGCGCCCACGCCGAAGGCGATGAGGAGCGCGGCCACCCCGCTCTCCATGATCCCGGCGCCGCTCGGCGTGATCAGGGCGCTGGTCAGCACCCGCGACAGCGCGAAGACGGCGATCGACTCGGCGAGACCGGGCCAGGCGCCGGTGGCCGACATGCAGGCCGCCATGATCGCCCACTGGAAGCCGAGGAAGAACACCATGCCGAGCGACAGCCCAGGCCACCGGGTGCGTACGACGCCCGCGGTGTCGGCGCGCAGCCGGTGGAACGCCTCAGAGGCGTGCACCTTCAGCCGCAGCAACCGGGTGACGCCGTCGAGCGCCCTGCCGAGCACCTGCGCGGCGCGGTTCCAGTAGAGGGCCGCGGCCACGACCAGGCACAGCACGAGGATGGAGATCGCGCCCGTCCAGCCCGCGTTGGCGACGGTGGAGTTGGGCGCCTTGCCCGCGGCGAGCAGCGCGATGATGCCGACGGCCGGCAGGACGAACCTGAACAACGTGTTCCAGATGCCGCTGACCAGCGTCATCACCACGAACGCCCGGCTGGTGAACCCCCAGCCCTTCGTCATCGCGAACGACAGCGCCACGCCCACCGCCCCGCCGAACGGCAGCAGGTTGCTCACCGCGCTGCCCGCCGCGTTGAGCGTCAGGCCCTGGAGGTTGTTGAGCCCCGGCAGCGAGCTGGTCAGCACGAACGTGTAGGACAGCAGGCTGAGCAGCCACAGCGCCGTCATCAGCGCGATCTCGCCGCCGCCGAGGGTGGCGAACAGCGCCCCGATCTCGCTCCACGAGACCGGCTTGCCGGTCAGCGCCCGGACGATCTCCGGCAGGTAGACCACGAGCAGCACGGCCAGGCCGAGCGAGAGCACGGACAAGGCGATCTGCAGCCACTTGTTCTTCATCGGGGTCCAGTCTGCCGGTTGGCGGCGGGCCGCGCGTCACCCCCGAGTATGAGGCGGAGGTATCAAGCGGGCCACCCGTCGAAGGGATGACGCAGGCGGGCTCCCGGCGGCAGGTCGCGGCGGACGTACCACTCGGTGCCGAAGACGAAGCGGTAGAGCGGGCCCGGGACCTTGAGCATCACGGCGAGCGTGCGGTCGCTGTCGCCGCCGCTGGCCTGCGAGGCGTGCGCGGCCATGGAGGCCCGCTTCTGGCGGGCGTAGCGGCGGACGTTGACGCGGTGGGTGATGGCCTCGCCCGGTGAGTACGCGCTCTCGAACGTGCGGACGTCGAACTCCGGCGGGAACCGGTAGACCTTCCCCGCCAGCTTCAGCAGCCGCACCAGCGGGTCGCGGTTGACCGTCGCCTCCAGGACGATCTCCGTGCCCGCGATCTTCGCCGCCCGCCTGCCCACCCGGTGCACCTGCACGTGGTCGGGGTGCCCGTAGCCGCCCGCCGGGTCGTAGATGGTCAGCAGGTCGGCCCTCTCCTCCTGGAGGATCGCGGCCAGCGCCTTGGCGGCCTCCTCGGTGTCGGCGTCGATGAAGGCGTTGTCGGGGCGCTCGTCGGCGACGCCGCCCTGCGGGCTCAGGCCCGAGTCGCCGTAGCCGAGGCACTCGACGCGGGCGCAGCCCAGCAGCGCGGCCGACTCGTACAGCTCCTTGAGCCGGGTCTCGCCCAGCTCGTCGCCCGGCTCCATCTCGGCCAGGCCGCGCTCGCCCGCGGTGGCCACCACGAGCACCACGCGGTGTCCTTCGGCCGCGAGCATCGCCATGGTGCCCGCCGTCAGCAGGGCCTCGTCGTCGGGGTGGGCATGGAAGAACACAGCGGTACGTGGAGGCACAGGCCCAGATTAGTCTGGGAGGGGTGCGGATCTTTCACGTGAGTGACTGTTACCTGCCGCGACTCGGGGGGATCGAGGTCCAGGTCGCCGATCTCGTGCGCGTGCAGCGGGAGGCCGGGCACGAGGTGTCGGTGGCCACGGCGACCAGGGGAGAGCCGCTGCCCGGTGTGCACAGGATCGTCGCCCCGATGCCGTTCGACCTGCCCGTCCACCCGTTCGGGGTGGGGCATCTCACGCGGCGCATCACCTCGGCGCGTCCCGACGTCGTCCACGTGCACGCGGGGGCGGTGTCGCCGTTCGCGTGGATGGGGGTGCGGGCCGCGCATCGCGCCGGTGTGCCGTGCGTGGTGACCGTGCACAGCATGTGGGATCCCGTGACGCGGGCGCTCTACCGGCTGCTCCGGCTGGCGTACGGGTGGGAGCGGTGGCGGCTGGTGGCCACCACGGTCAGCAACGCCGCGGCCGCCCCGATCCGCGCGGTGGCCGGGCCGCTGGTGCCGGTCCGCGTCGTCTCCAACGGGCTCGACCTGTCCGGCTGGGCGCCGCCGTCCGGCGCGCCCGGCTCCCGGCCCGACGTGCACGTGGTCGCCGTCGGACGGCTGGCTCCGCGCAAGCAGCCGGTACGCCTGCTGAAGCTGTTGCTGGCGGCCCGGTCCCACGTGCCCGCCCACATCCCCATGCGGGCCACGATCGTCGGCGACGGGCCGGCACGGGGGCAGATGGAGCGCTTTCTGGAGCGCCACGGCATGGCGTCCTGGGTGTCCCTGCCTGGTCGCTACACCCGGGAGCAGATCGCCAAGGTGCTGGAGTCGGCAGACGTGTTCGTGGCGCCGGCGCCCCGCGAGTCGTTCGGCATCGCCGCCCTCGAGGCGCGCACGGCCGGGCTGCCGGTGGTGGCGCGGGCGCAGAGCGGCGTCGCCGACTTCGTCAAGGACGGCGTCGAGGGCCTGCTGGGCCGCACGCTGGGCGACCTGGCCAGGGCGGTCGCCCGCCTGTGCCGCGACCCCGAGTTGCGGGTGGCGATCGCCGCCCACAACCGGACCACCCCGCCGACCGCCGGCTCCTGGGAAGCGGTCCTCGACGGCTTCGACCACGCCTACACCCACGCCCTCGCTCTCCGCGTCTCGTAGCGGGGCTCGCGTTGGTGGTGGCGGGTGTCCTTTGGGTGGGGAGGGGTGGGCTCCTGGGAAGCGGTCCTCGACGGCTTCGATCACGCCTACACCCACGCCCTCGCTCTCCGCGTCTCGTAGCGGGGCTCGCGTTGGTGGTGGCGGGTGTCCTTTGGGTGGGGAGGGGTGGGCTCCTGGGAAGCGGTCCTCGACGGCTTCGATCACGCCTACACCCACGCCCTCGCTCTCCGCGCCTCGTAGCGGGGCTCGCGTTGGTGGTGGCGGGTGTCCTTTGGGTGGGGAGGGGTGGGCTGGTCGGGCGTGGTGCTCGGTGGGGTCGGCTGTGCCGGGAGTCCCGTGCAGGGAGGCCGGTTGGGGTGGTGGGGTCTGCGCCTTGCGGTGGGTGGAAACGGCGAAGCCCGCCACCTTGGTGGCGGGCTTTTCCCAGGCCTGGGGTGGAGGGTGGGTGGTGGATGCCCCCGTGGCGTCACACCGCCCTCCGGGCAGGGCCGGGACGCGGCCGCCGGAGCACCTGTCCCCCACAGGTGTTCACGGCGACCGCGAGTCTGCTAGGAGCAGGCCGAGACGATCTTGCTCTGGAACCCGCTGACCTTGCCGGTGAACTCGCTGGCCTTGGACAGGTCGCCGCCCTCGATCGAGGCGAACCCGTCGGCCAGGTCGGTCAGCGCGGCGCCGACCTCGCCGTCGTACTTGCCGGCCAGCTCCTTGGTCTTGGTGGCCGCCGTCTTGGAGGCCTCACCGATCGCGTCCTTGTCGGTCGCGCTCGCGCTGATCGCCGAGCTCCACTCGGTGACGATCGTGGTGGCCTCCTGGGCCGCGGAGTTGCAGTCGACGGCCTGGCCGAACGCGCCACAAGCGGTGGTGAGCGCGGCAAGAGTGAGCGTCGCGGCCACAGCGGCGAGGCGACGAGGGGGAGTCATGTACGTGCCCTTCGTTGGTTCAACTTACGAAAAGCACCTTATGGGCGATCGCTTGATCGTCACTTGCACCCCACTAACACCACCCGTATCAACCCAGCGTAAAGCCGTGCAGCAAAGCCCGCACGATCTCGTCCGGTTCGGGTAGCGGGAGCTCGAAAATCCCCCGATATGTGATGAAACCGACGAACATGTCAGTCAGCATCCACAGGTCCGCGTCGGGCCGCAGCTCGCCGCGTGCGATCGCCCGCTCGTACACGACCCACGACCGCTCCATGCGGGTGCGCATGGAGGTGCGGACGACGTCCGCGATCGCCGGGTCGCGCCCCGCTTCGGCGTACACCTGCCTGGCCAGGCGCGACACCTCGGGGCGCAGCCACAGCGCGATCGTGTCGGCGACCACCACGCGCAGGTCGCCGGCGAGCGTGCCGGTGTCGGGGACGGCGACGTGGACGTCCATGAGGGCGCCGAGGGTTTCGAGGAGCATGGCCCGTTTGCCGCCGTATCGGCGGAACACGCTCGCCCTGCCGACGCCTGCCGCGGCGGCGACGTCGTCCATGGTGAAGTCGAGGCCGTGGGTGAGCACCAGCGTGGCAGCGGCCTGCCTGATGCGGTGATCAACCGAGGGGTCGGGTTTACGACCGCGCGCAGGCATTGTGATACTCCAGGTATCCGATATTGAGCGTCTCACTATTCAGGGGTCGTTATGAGAGTAGTCGTCATCGGGGCAGGGGTCGCGGGGCTCGCCCTGGCCAGGGGGTTGCTGCGCAAGGGTCACGACGTCGAGGTGTACGAGGAGTCGCCCGAGCCGCGCACCGCCGGCGGCTCCGTCTCGCTCTGGCCCGGCAGCACGGCCATCCTGGAGGAGCTCAAGGTGGACTGGGCCGGCGTCGGCCGCCGCCTGGAGACGCTGGAGTCGTGGGCCCCCGACGGCCGCCGCCTGCTCACCCTCGACCTGACCGTCCCCGAGCGCCGCTTCGGCCACCCCGTCGTCCACGTCGCCCGCAGCGAGCTGGTGGAGCTGCTGGCCGACGGCGTGCCGGTGACGTACGGCGCCCGCGCCGAGCACGTGGTGCCGGAACGGGCCGAGGTACGGCTGTCCGACGGCCGCACGGTACGCGGCGACGTGCTGGTGGGCGCCGACGGCCGCCGTTCGGCGGTGCGCTCGGCCCTGTGGGGCGCCGACGCGGCCACGCTGAGCCCGTGGGTCACCTGGCAGGGGTTCACCACCGAGCCGACCCTGCTGACCGAGTCCGGCAGGGCGGTGATGATCGCGGGCAGGCACGGGCTGTGCGGGCTCATCCCGGCGGGCAGGGGGCGGTTGTTGTGGTGGTTCGACGTCAGGTCGGCGCCGGGGCGGCCGTTCTGGGCCGGCGACCCGCAGGTGGTGGAGCGGCTGCGGGAGCGGTTCGGGGAGTGGGCCGACCCGGTGCCGAAGGTGCTGGCCTCGATCGCGGACATCGACTTCTTCCCCCACCACCGCCAGCCGATCCCCAAGGTCTGGGGGAGGGGGCCGACCACGCTGGCCGGTGACGCCGCCCACACGATGCCGCCCACCATGGCCCAGGGCGCCAATCAGGCGCTGGAGGACGCCTGGCTGCTCAGCCGGTCGATCGGGGACCTGCGGGCGTACGAGAAAGCCAGGTCGAAGGTGGTGCGCAGACCCGCCAGGCTGGCCGCCACGGAGGCCACCGACATGCAGCGGCCGATCGCCGGACTGCTGCCCGACGGCCTTATGACCCGCATCTACACACTGTTGTTGCGCCGCTACAGCAACTACCTCTTGACAGCCCCCTGAGGCCGCCCGACTATGTCGCATATAGAGCAACTCGGTGCGTAATGCGCAACAAGGGCGGTGCCGGTTGACCATCACGTCCAGCCTGATCTCCACGCTCCCAGGCAGCGCCTACACCGATCCTGAGGCGTTCGCCGAGGAGCAGGAGAAGATCTTCGAGAACCTCTGGTTCTGCGCCGTCAGGTCGGCGGATCTGGCGAAGCCGGGCGCGTTCAGGACCGTTCAGGTGGGCCGGGAGAGCGTCATCATCGTACGCGGGCGCGACGAGCAGGTGCGCGCCTTCCTCAACGTCTGCCGGCACCGCGGGGCGCGCCTGTGTCTGGAGGAGGCCGGCGAGGTCAAGCGGACGATCAGGTGCGCCTACCACGCCTGGGCCTACGACCTGGACGGCCGGCTCGCCGCCGCCCCCAACCTGGCCAGGATGCCCGACATCGACCGGGTCGCGTACGGCATGGTCCCCGTGCACCTGCGCGAGTGGCTCGGCTACGCCTGGGTGTGCCTGGCCGCCGAGCCGCCCGCGTTCGAGGAGACCGTGACCCGGGCCGCCACCGAGCGACTCGGCGACCCCGCCGCCATCGAGCGCTACCACGTCGAGGACCTCGCGCTCGGCCGCCGCATCGTCTACGACGTCAAGGCCAACTGGAAGCTCCTGGTCGAGAACTTCATGGAGTGCTACCACTGCGCCACCATCCACCCGGAGCTGACCGCCGTGCTGCCGGAGTTCGCCGGCGGCTACGCGGCGCAGTACTACGTGGGCCACGGCGCCGAGTTCTCCGAGCGGGCCGCGGGGTTCACCGTGGACGGCAGCCCCGGCTTCGGCAAGCTGCCGGACGTGGCGCAGGAGCAGGACCGCCGCTATTACGCGATCACCGTCAAGCCGCAGGTCTTCGTCAACCTGGTGCCCGACCACGTGATCCTGCACCGCATGTTCCCGCTGGCGGTGGACAGGACGGTCGTCGAGTGCGACTGGCTCTACCACCCGGACGTGGTCGCGTCGGGCGCCGACGTGTCGCTGTCGGTCGAGCTGTTCCACCGGGTCAACGAGCAGGACTTCGACGCGTGCGAGCGCACCCAGCCCGGCATGTCGTCACGGGCCTACCGGGACGGCGGCGTGCTCGTGCCCAGCGAGCACCACATCTCGCTCTTCCATCAGTGGGTGAACCAGCGCCTGCGCGGATAGCGCACGGTGAGCCCGCCGTACTTCGCCCGGCCGGTGATCACGAAGTAGAGGGCGCCTGGCCGCGGCCTGCTCGGCACGTCGTCGGTCCGCGTGGCGCCCCAGGTGCTCTGGAAGCCGTCGATGTTCGCCACCGCCCCCTCGGGCACGGTGATTCTGGCGTTGCCGTACTGGAGGTCGAGCTCGATCTCCACCACCTGGTGCGGAATCACGGCACCGGAGAAGTCGAGGTCGACGGCGCCGTACTTGCTGCCGGCCCGCAGGCGGCGGGGCACCGCCCAGTCGCCTGAGCGCTTGACGGCGCCGTTGGCCTGCTGGAGCTCCACGACGTCGCCGACCCGCGGTTCGTCCGCGGGCAGGTCGTCGATCAGGGCCAGCAGGTCGGCGTACGTCTTCGCGGTGAGCGCGCGTTCGAGCCGCTCGTCGAGCTCGGGGTGGGTGAGGCGGCCCTCGGAGAACGCGCGTTGCAGCCGCTGGGCGGTCTGCTCGCGGTCCTCATCCGAGACGCGCATCCGCATTTCCGACATGTCCTGAGCATAGGTTCGGTTGACTCAGAAGGGGAGTTGCCGCCCTGAAGGGGTGCGGAGATCGAGGGGCAACGGACGGTGTCCTGGACGGGGGCGCTGAATCACCTGGACTCTCTTCACACCCAATAGGTACCCATCGGATGGCTTTGAAGACACCAACCTTAGGTAGCCTGTGGCTGATGCCGGCAGACCCGTTCCACCATCCCGCACTGCTCTATCGGAGTGATGGGGAATATGTGGCTGCCACCACGGCCTTCGTGGCCGACGGCCTGGCCGCGGGCGACCCCGTCGCGGTGGCCGTCCCCGGCGCCAGGCTCGCGCTCATCGAGGGCTCGCTCGGCGCCGCCGCCCGCGACGTGCTCATGCTCGACATGACCGAGGCGGGGCGCAACCCCGGCCGCATCATCCCCGCCGTGCTGCGCGGCTTCGCCGACCGGCATCCCGGCCGCCACGTGCGGATCATCGGCGAGCCGATCTGGCCGGAGCGCACGCGCGACGAGTACGCCGCCTGCGCGCAGCACGAGGCACTGATCAACCTGTCGTTCGCGGGGAGGCCCGCGACGATCATGTGCCCGTACGACGTGCGCGCGCTGAGCGACGAGATCATCGGCGAGGCCGCGCGCACCCACCCCGTGCTGCGCGACGCATCGGGGTCGTGGACGAGCGCCGACTACGCGCCCGAGCAGGTCGTCGAGGGCCACAACCGGCCGTTCGACGAGCCAGGGAGCTGCGTCTCGCTGCACTTCGACGGCTCCAACCTGTCGGCCGCGCGGGCCCTGGCCGCCCGCGAGGCCGCCGCCCGCGGGTTCACCGGCGACCGGCTCGACGACATCAGGCTCACCGTCGCCGAACTGGGCGCCAACAGCCTCGACCACGGCGGCGGCGCCGGGCTGCTGCGCGTGTGGCAGGCCGACGGGCGGCTGGTGTTCGAGGTCAGCGACCGCGGGCACATCACCGATCCGCTGGTGGGCCGCCGCCCGGTCGATCCGCGCCAGGCGGGCTCGCGCGGCCTGCTGATCGTCAACCTGCTCAGCGACCTCGTACGCGTCCACACCCGCCCGGGCGCCACCACTGTACGCGCGTACTTCGACACCGCCTCCTGACCCCCGCCAGGGCGTGGGGACGCCCACCCGCACCCTGAGGGGGCCGGCCCTACCCAGGGTCACGAAACGCCAGCTCAACGGTCACGGCCAGGGGCAGCTCAACCCAAGGTATTAGGGGATCCTTCAGGGCGAGTTCGGGCCGATCTCCGATGTTCGGAAAAGCCGCTTTCCACGAGCTTTGAAGGCATGAAGGGATTGCTCGTCAGTGGATTCGCGGCCATCGGCGCCGGCAGCGGCGCGATGCTCACGCTGCACGCCGCCTCGAACCTGGACCCGATGCACGCCGTGATCAGTGAATACGTCTGGCAGTCGGCCGGCTGGCTGCTGCCCGCCGCGCTGACCCTGTTCGCCGTGGGCTCCGCGCTGATCGCGGAGGCGCTGCGCCGGGCCGGTGCGAACCGCTGGGTCGTCCTGCTGCTGCTGGGCTGGGGCGCGAGCATGTTCCTGGTGGGCGCGTTCCCGACCGACCGGCCGGGGCTGCCGCTGTCGATGTCGGGGGGCATCCACCGCTATGCCGCGTTCGCCGCTTTCGTCATGATGCCGCTCGCCGGGCTGCTGCTGGCCAAGGCGCGGGTCCGCTACGCGAAGGCGTTGCGCGTGCTCAGCGCGGTCGCCGTCGGCGCGCTGCTGCTGGTCGTGGTCCCGTACGTGGTGCGCATGTTCGGCATCCCGCTGTCCAACGACGACATCCCCGCCGGGCTGACCCAGCGCGTGGTGGTCGTCACCGAACTGGGCGTGCTGGCCTTGGCCGGTCTGACGATGCTGCGGGCCTCCGCCCGTTGCGTGCCGGCCCTCGCCTAGATCAAATAGTTAGGCGTGAAAGCCACACCCCGGGAAGAGGAAGGAGATGACGATTTTGATCGCGTACGACGGATCCGACGACGCCAAGGCCGCCATCGAGTTCGCGGGCCGGATGTTCCCGGGGGAGCACGCCGTGGTGCTGACCGTGTGGGAGCGGCTGGCGATGACCTCGGCCCGCGCGTCGGCCGGGCTCATGGTGACGATCGACCAGGCGGGAGCCGAGGACGAGGCGATCGGGCAGGCGATGAGCGAGCTGGCCATGCAGGGCGCCGAACTGGCCAGGGAAGCGGGGCTGGACGCCACCCCGCGCTGCGACGTGGACTCCGTGGCCGTCTGGTCGACCATCGTGGACGTGGCGGAGGAGCTGGACGCCTCGCTCATCGTGACCGGCACCAGAGGGCTGGGCGGGGTGCGCTCGCTGCTGCTGGGCAGCACGTCCGACCGGGTGCTGCACCACGCGCACCGGCCCGTGCTGGTCGTCCCGGGCCCCCGCAAGGACGGGTGAGACGACGTATAGTGTCGGCATGATCGCGACGTGCCGCCGAATGATGGCCCCTTAGGGGGTTTCACCGGCACGTCCACGTTGAGGCCCTGCTAGCCGGGGCCTCTCTTCATGTCCGGGGCCCCTTCGGGAGGCATCCGATGTACGTCACGACCACCATCCCCTACGTCAACGCCAGGCCGCACCTCGGCCACGCGCTGGAGCTCGTCCAGGCCGACGTGCTGGCCAGGCACCACAGGCGGCGCGGCGCGCCCGTACGGTTCCAGACCGGCAGCGACGACAACTCGCTGAAGAACGTGCTGGCCGCGGAGACGGCGGGCGTGCCGGTGCGCGAGCTGGTCGATCGCAACGCCGCCGCGTTCGAGGCGCTGCGCGGGCCGCTCGACGTGTCGTTCGACGCCTTCATCAGGACCAGCGCGCACCCCGCGCACCGCGCCGGCGTCGAGCGGATCTGGAAGGAGATCGCACATGACCTCTACCAGCGGCACTACGAGGGGCTCTACTGCGCGGGCTGCGAGCAGTTCTACCAGGAGGGCCCCTGTCCCGACGGGCATCCAGGGCCGCTGCAGACGGTCTCGGAGCAGAACTGGTTCTTCCGGCTCTCCCGCTACCAGGACGCGCTGCTCGACCTCATCGGCAGCGGGCGGCTGCGCGTCGAGCCGGCGGCCCGGCGCAACGAGGTGCTGGCGTTCGTGGCGGCCGGGCTGTCCGACATCAGCGTCTCGCGCTCGGCGGCCCGCGCCCGCGGCTGGGGCATCCCCGTGCCCGGCGACCCCGATCAGGTGATCTACGTGTGGTGGGACGCGCTGGCCAACTACGTCACGGCGCTGGACGAGCCCGGCGCGTACGAGCGGTGGTGGGTGCGCGAGCAGGACAAGGTGCACATCGTGGGCAAGGGCGTGATCCGGTTCCACGCGGTCCACTGGCCGGCCATGCTGCTGTCGGCCGGGCGGCCGCTGCCCACCGCCGTCTTCGTGCACGACTACATCACGGCCGGCGGTCGCAAGATCAGCAAGTCGGCGGGCGGGACGGCCGATCCGGCGGAGCTGGTGGCGGCGTACGGGGTGGACGCGGTGCGGTGGTGGCTGCTGCGCGAGGTGCCGCGCGTGGGCGACGTGGACTTCACCGAGGAACGGCTGCGCGCGCGGGCCGACGAGGATCTCGCCAACGGCCTCGGCAACCTGGTCAGCCGGGTCGCCACCATGGTGCACCGCTTCCTCGACGGCCACGTACCGCCGCAGGACGAACCGCTGGCCGAGGTCTCGGTGGACGCGGCGCTCGCGGACTTCGACTACCGCCGGGCGGCGATCGAGGTGTGGCGCATCGTCGAGGAGGCCAACCGGTACGTCGAGACCGCCAGGCCGTGGGCGCAGCCGCGCGCCCGGCAGGAGGTGTCGCTGGGCCGGCTGGTCGGAGCGTGCAGGGAGCTGGCCGATCAGCTGGAGCCGTTCCTGCCGACGGCGGCCCGCCGCGTGGCCGCGGCGGTCGGCGGTGAACGGCTGGCGCAACCGCGCCCGTTGTTCCCGCGCAGCGGCGTTTGACGATCTTGACTGTCCGGCTTAGGTTTGCGCGCAACCGACCACCTGGTATGGAGGCGCGCATGCCCACTGTCGAAACCCTACGCGGTCCCGTCGATGTCAACACGATGGGTCAGACGCTGATGCACGACCACGTCTTCGTGCTCGCCACCGAGCACGTGGACAACTACGGCGCGGGCGCCTGGTGGGACGAGGAGACCAGGGTGGCGGACGCGGTCACCAAGCTGCGCGCGGTGGCGGCCAAGGGCGTGCGGACGATCGTCGACCCGACCGTGTGGGGGCTCGGCCGCTACATCCCGCGCGTCAAGCGCGTCGCCGACCAGGTGCCCGAGCTGAACATCATCGCCGCCACCGGCCTCTACTCCTACGACGAGGTGCCCCACCAGTACGAGCACCGCGGCCCCGGCCTGCTCATCGACTGCCCCGACCCCATGATCGACGACTTCGTGCGCGACCTGACCGAGGGCATCGCCGGCACCGGCGTCAAGGCGGCCTTCCTCAAGTGCGTGGTCGAGGCCAAGGGGCTCACGCCGGGCGTCGAGCGCATCTGCAAGGCCGTGGCCCAGGCCCACCTGCGCACGGGCGCGCCGATCACCGTGCACACCAACTCCTTCACCCAGAGCGGGCTGCTCGCGCTCGACCTGTTCGGCAAGGAGGGCGTCGACCTGACCAAGGTGGTCATCGGGCACGCCGGCGACAGCAACGACCTCGACTACCTCATGCGCCTCGCCGACACCGGCGCCGTCCTCGGCATGGACCGTTTCGGCCTCGACCTCTACAACCCGACCCCGCAGCGGGTGGCCACGATCGCCGCGCTCGCCGCCCGCGGCTACGCCGACCGCATGGTCCTCAGCCACGACACGGCCTGCTTCATGGACTACTTCGGCGGGCCCTGGGACGAGACCCGCGACGCGGTCGCGCCCAACTGGCGCTACGATCACATTCACGACGATGTCTTGGCCGCACTGCTGGACTCGGGTGTGACCGACGACCAGATTGAGCAGATGCTGGTGTTCAACCCGAAGCGCTACTTCTCATAGAGTGGTTGGATCGGGAGAGCGACGCGGGTAGGTGGAACTGGGTGACTTCGGAGCAGGCCTTGTCGATAAGCCTCGGACTCCAAGGACCCTGCGTCATCGCACGGTTGACGGGGGACTTCGACTTCGGCTCCGCCGCCGAGGTCCGAGACCGCGTGACCAAGGCCCTCGATCTCACCCAGCCGCCGCTGCTCGTCATCGACATGCAGGCCGTGAGCGTCTGCGACTCCTCCGGCCTGTCGGTGCTGGTCTACCTGCACAAAGCGGTCACCGCCTCCGGCGGGCGGCTGCTGCTGTCCGGCCTCAACGGCCGGTGCAAGCACCTGTTCGCGATCACCGCGCTCGACAAGTTCTTCGACATCCGCAGCACGGCCGAGCTGGCCATCGCCGAACTCAACGAAGCAGGGAATTCGCCGCCGTTTACCGGGTAGTGCCCGTTCATGGCGGCAGAAGAGCCCGACCTGCTCGGCACGTACCTCGAGCAGATCGGCAAGACCCCCTTGCTCTCCGCTGACGACGAGGTCGACCTCGCCCGGCGGATCGAGGCCGGCCTGTACGCGGGCCATCTCATCGAGCGCGGCGCCGGCACGCCCGAGCTCGACCACATCGTCCTTGACGGGCGGCGCGCCAAGGAGAAGCTGATCAGGTCGAACCTGCGGCTGGTGGTGGCGGTCGCCAGGCGCTACTCCTACCGGGGGCTGCCGCTGCTCGACGTCATCCAGGAGGGCAACCTGGGGCTGATCAGGGCGGTGGAGAAGTTCGACTACCGGCGGGGCTTCAAGTTCTCGACGTACGGGATGTGGTGGATCAAGCAGGCCATCGAGCGCGGCATCCACGACAAGAGCCGCACCGTACGCCTGCCGACCCACGTCGCCGAGGAGCTGTCGCGGCTGCTGCGCGTCGAGCGGCGCCTGGCCACCGAGCTGGGCAGGGAGCCGACGGACGCCGAGCTGAGCGCGGCGGCGGAACGCACGCCCGCGCAGGTGGCCACGTTACGCCGGCTGGGCCAGGAGACCGTGAGCCTCGACCTGCCCGTCGGCGAGCACGGCGAGAGCAGGATGGGCGACATGATCGCCGACGAGGACGGGCTCGAGGTGCAGGAGCTGACCGAGCGCCGCGCGCTCAGCGCCGAGCTGCGCCAGGTGGTCACGTCGCTGCCGCCGCGCGAGGCGTTCGTGATCAACCTGAGGTACGGGCTGAGCGGCGAGCAGGCCCAGAGCTACACCGCGATCGCCGCGCATCTGGGCCTGACCAGGGAACGCATCAGGCAACTGGAGAAACAGGCGCTCAAGCGGCTCAGACAAGGAGGGCCGCTGCTGGCCTGGGCGTCGTGAAACTCTCCTGAGCCTGCCTGGATCTCCTGAGGGGACTCGCCGGTGGTTCAGGCGGTGACGAGGAGTGCCACCCCGATCAGCACCACGACCGGGACGAGCCACATCACGACCTCGGCGGCGAACTCCTTCATCATCGGGCAGGTCTCCATTCAGGTGAGGGCACGCGAAACGTCACTGCGCAGCATAGCCGTCCCGGGCGGCTGCCCGGTCCCCGGGGCGTGCCCCCACCCTCCTGGTTCAGGCGGTGACCGCGCCGTCCGAGGCCGAGCGGACCGAGGCGACGTACTTGGTCAGGACGCCGCGCTCGACCTCCCGCTCGGGTCGCCGCCACGCGGCCCTGCGCCGGGCCAGCTCGTCCTCCGGCACCAGCACGTCGAGCGTGCCGGCCGCGCTGTCGATCACCACCGGGTCGCCGTCCTGCACGAGCGCGATCGGCCCGCCGTGGTACGCCTCCGGCGCCACGTGCCCGATCACCAGGCCGTGCGAGACGCCGCTGAACCGGCCGTCGGTCACCAGCGCCACCGAGGTGCCGAGACCCCGGCCGACCAGCGGCCCGGTGATCGACAGCATCTCGCGCATGCCGGGGCCGCCCGCCGGGCCCTCGTACCTGACCACGATGACGTCGCCCGGCACGATGCGGCCCTCCTGGATCGCGACGTAGCAGTCGTTCTCCGAGTCGAACACCTTCGCCGGGCCCTCGTGCCGGAAGTCGTCCTTGCCGCCCAGCTTGAGCACCGCCCCGTCGGGCGCCAGCGAGCCGCGCAGGATGGCCAGCGCGCCGCGCTTCTTGAACGGCTGGTCCGCGCTCGCCACCACCCGCTGGCCCGGAGTCTCCACCGCGGCCTCGGCCACCTGGGGCAGCGTGCGGCCGTCCACCAGCGTGACGTTCTCGCGCAGCAGCCCCGCCTCCAGCAGCCGGCGCACCACCAGCGACGTGCCGCCGGCCCGCCACAGGTCGAGCGCCGTGGCGTCGCCGCCGCTCGGCTTGAGCCCGGTGATGATCGGCACCTCGCGGCAGACCTCGCCGATGCGGTCGATCTCCAGCGGCAGTCCCGCCTCGCGGGCGATCGCCAGCAGGTGCAGCACCGCGTTCGTGGAGCCGCCCATGGCCGCCACCGAGACGATCGCGTTGTGCAGCGCGTCGGCGGTGAGCACCCGCGACGGGCGGGCGTCGCGGGCCAGTGCGTCCATGGCGATCTCGCCGATGCGGCGGGCCGCCGCGTTCTTCTCCTCCGCCACCGCCGGGATGTCGCCGATCCCGAACGGCGCGAGGCCCAGGAAGTCGGCGACCGCGCCCATGGTGTTGGCGGTGTACTGGGCGGCGCAGGTGCCCGCGCCGGGGCAGGCGTGCCTGGCCAGGTCGTCCAGGTCGGCCTGGTCGAGGCGGCCCACCTCGCGCTCGCCGAGCGCCTCCCACATGTCCTGGATCGTCACGTCACGTCCCCGCCAGCGGCCCGGCATCATGCTGCCGCTGTAGAGGACCACCGACGGCACGTCCAGCCGGGCCAGCGCCATGATCGCGGCCGGTACGGTCTTGTCGCAGCCCACGATGGCCACCAGCGCGTCGAACTGGTGGGCCCGTCCCATCAGCTCGATCGAGTCGGCGATCACCTCGCGGCTGATCAGCGACGTGCGCATGCCGGGCGTGTGCATCGTGAGGTTGTCGGAGACGGCGATCGTGTTGAACTCCATCGGCAGCCCGCCCGCCGCGCGCACCCCCTCCGCCACGTGTTCGGCCAGGTCGCGGTGGTTGAGGTTGCAGGGCATGGTGCCGGTCCAGGTGGAGGCGATGCCCACCACGGGGCGGCGCATCTCCTCCTCCGACAGGCCCATGGCGTACAGGTGGGAGCGGGCCGGTGCGCGGTCGGGGTCGTCGGCGATGCTCAAGGGGTCTTCCTCCCAGGTACGGGTCGAGGCCCCTTTATGATCCAACGTCCCGCTTCTGTGCCGTCGCCCGGCCCCCTCACTGCTCGCGCATGCCCCACGGTGAGCCGTACGCGACCAGCAGGTCCAGGAACGGGCGCGGCTCGAACGCCTCGGGCCCGAGCACGCCCGTGCCCTTCCAGACCCCCTCGGCCAGCAGTTCCAGGGCGATCACCGGGTTGACCGCGGTCTGCCAGACGACGGCCTGGCTGCCGTACTCGCGCATCGTCCACTGGTTGTCCACCACGTGGTACAGGTACACCTCGCGCGGCCGCCCGTCCTTGACGCCCTTGACCCACGTGCCCGCGCACGTCTTGCCGTGCATGCGCTCGCCCAGCCCGGCCGGGTCGGGCAGCACGGCGGCCACCACGTCGCGCGGCGACACCTCGACCGTGCCGTCCCCGGTGCGCACCTCGACCGGGTCCGTGCTGTCCACGCCGATCGCGTGCAGCGTCTTCAGCGCGCCGATGAACTCCTCGCCCAGGCCGTACTTGAACGTCACCCGCCGCGCCGGGATCCACCGCGGCACCAGCACGACCTCCTCGTGCTCGACGTTCACGCACTCCACGGGGCCGATCCCGCCGGGGAAGTCGAAGACCTCGGGCTCGCTGAACGGCTCGGTGGTGTACCAGCCGCGGTCCTTCTCGTAGATCAGCGGCGGGTTGAGGCACTCCTCGATCGTGGTCCAGATCGAGAACGACGGCGCGAACTCGTAGCCCTCGACGGTCAGGTTGCCGCCGTCCCTGATGCCGATCTCCTCGATCTCGTCGAACAGCTCGTCGGCGGCGTAGCGGGCGAACACGTCGGCCAGGCCCGGCTCCACCCCCATGCCCACCAGGGCCAGCCTGCCGCGCTCGGTCCACGCGCCCGCCCTGGCGAACTGCTCGTCGCCCAGCTTGACGCCGACCTCCTCGTACGGGCGCTCCGGGTGCGGCCTGGACATCGACATCGCCATGTCGAGGTAATCGGCACCCGCGGCGAGCGCGGCGTCGAACAGCGGCAGCACGAAACGCGGGTCGGTGGCGTTGAGCAGCACGTCGCAGCGGTGCTCGGCGAGCAGGCCGGTGACGGAGCGGGTGTCGGCGGCGTCGATCCTGGCCGGGGTGAACCTGGCGGCCGCGTCGCCGAGGGCGGCGACGGCGGCCTTGGCGCGGGGGAGGTCGTAGTCGGCGACCACCATGTGGTCGAAGAACGGGCGGCGGGCGGCGATCCGGGTGATGGCGGTGCCGACGCCGCCGGCTCCTACGAGAAGGATACGCATGACGAAAGATCCCCTTTTAACAGCTTTTTTTGGGGGTGTGTCCGCTCATCCAATGCCCGTACGCTGAACAACGTCAATGGCGTTGGCATAAGGAGAGTGCTGGATGGCCAAGCGGGTGGTGCCTGAGACGGCGCGCCGGCGGCGGCGTCCCACCAAACAGGGACAGGTGCTCACGCACGGGCTCATCGTCGCGACCGCGCTGCGCATGTTGCACGAGCACGGCGCCGCCGGGCTCACCGCGCGCCGGCTCGGGCTGGCGCTCGGTGCCGACGCGAGCACCGTTTATCGGTACTTCCGCGGCATGGACGACCTGGTGCTGGCGATCGCGGATGAGCTGTTCGGGCACGCCGTCAACCGGTTCGAGCCGACCGGTGACTGGCGGGGCGACCTGCGGGAGCTGGGGCTGCGCATCCACCACGCCTATCTGGCGCATCCGCAGGCGGCGCTGCTGACCGCGTCGCGGGTCACGGGGCGGCCCAACGAGGTGGCGGGGGACGAGATGATCCTGGGGGTCCTGCGGGGGGCGGGGTTCGGGGATGAGGACGCGGTCCGGATTTATCACGCTTTCATTGACCAAAGCCTGGCATTCTCCATCCTCGATGCCGCCACCCTGGCCCTGCCCCCGGCGGCTCGCGAGGCCGACGAGGAGGTCTGGCGCGACACGTACGCCCGCCTTCCCGCCGCCACCCACCCCCACATCGCCGCCACCGCGCCCCTGCTGGTGGCCCGCATGAACGACAGCGCCTACCCGACAGCCCTGGACATGCTGCTGTCCAGCGCGGAGGACCAGCTCACCCGCTCGTCCGGCGCAGCCGGTCAGCGCGCCCGCCTGCCCGGCGCGGCGAGGCCGGGATCCGGGTAGGCACTCCGGCATGCCGGAAGGACATCTGACCCACCGCCACGCCCGCGAACAGCACGCCGACCTGGGCGGGCGGGTGGTGCGCGCGGCCGGGCCACAGGGGCGCTTCGACGCCAGGCCGTACGACGGGCGGACGCTGCGGTCGGTCGAGGCGCTGGGCAAGCACCTGCTCTACCACTTCGACGGCGCCCCGGCCGTCCACGTGCACCTCGGCATGCGCGGCATCTTCCTGCGCTACCCCGACCCCGGCGCCCCGCCCCGGGCGGGCACCCGCCTGCGGCTGGCCACGGACGACGTCGCGTACGACCTCATCGCCCCCTCCACGTGCGAGCAGCTCGACGCGGACGGCGTCGCCGCGCTGCGCACCTCGCTCGGCCCCGACCCGCTGCGCGACGACGCCCCGGAGGAGGAGGCGGTACGGCGGCTGCGGGCGTTCCGCGGGCCGGTGGGCGCGGCCGTGCTCGATCAGAGGGTGTGGGCGGGCGTCGGCAACGCGTGGCGGGCGGAGCTGCTGTTCCTGACCGGGCTGCACCCCGGGGCCCGCGACCTGGACGCCGCCACGGCCGGGCGGCTGTGGGAGGCGGCGCGGACGTACATGGCCCTGGGACGCGACGCGGGGCAGGTGGTGAGCGACCCGGCGGCGCCCGACGAGCGCTGGGTCTACAAGCGCGAGCACTGCCGCCGCTGCGGCGCCGCCGTCCTGACCTGGCAGCTCGCCTCCAGGACCGCGTACGCCTGTCCAGTGGACCAGCCCGGGTAACCTGGAAGTGAGATGACAATCACGATCAGTAACTCTTTGCTGGATATCCGCCGCATTTACCTCGAACCGGCCGCAGCCGAGCTGCCGCGAGGGCAGGAGATCCTCGCCCGCTTCCCCGGGGCCGAGCTGATCGAGGTCGAAAGCCACCACCGCATCCCCGAGCTGTACGGCGACGAGACCAACGTCAGCCGCTGGGTGCGCATCAAGACCGAGTCGCTCGTGCTCGGCGTCAAGAAGTCGCTCACCGCCCGGCCCAACGGCCGCTCGTCCGACTTCATCGCGCCGTCCACCGCCAACGGCTGCGCCATGGCCTGCGCCTACTGCTACGTGCCGCGCCGCAAGGGCTACAGCAACCCGATCACCGTCTTCGCCAACATCGACAAGATCCTCGGCTACCTCGAACGCCACGCCGGGCGGCAGGGCGTCAAACCCGAGCCCGACCAGGTCGATCCGCGCGACTGGGTCTACGACATCGGCGAGAACTCCGACTGCTCGGTCGACGCCACCATCTCCGACAACGTACGCGACCTGGTGGACCTCTTCGGGCGGCTGCCCAACGCCAAGGCCAGCTTCGCCACCAAGTACGTCAACCGCGACCTGCTCTCCTGGGACCCGCGCGGCGGCACCCGGGTGCGGTTCAGCCTCATGCCGGCGGCCGACTCCAAGCTGCTCGACATCCGCACCTCGCCCGTCGCCGACCGCATCGGGGCCATCAACGACTTCGTGGCCGCCGGGTACGAGGTGCACGTCAACTTCAGCCCTGTCGTCGTACGGGAGGGGTGGCTCGACGACTGGGCCGAACTCCTCACCCACCTGGACGACGCCCTCAGCCCCGAGGCCCGCGCCCAGCTCGCCGCCGAGATCATCTTCCTGACCCACAACGACCGCCTGCACGAGGTCAACCTGGGCTGGCACCCGAAGGCCGAGGAAGTGCTGTGGCGCCCGGACCTCCAGCAGCCGAAACGCTCCCAGACGGGCGGCTGGAACGTCCGATACCGCACCGGCCACAAGGGCCGCTACGTCGCAGCCCTCACCGACCTCATCAACGCCCGCCTGCCTTATTGCACCATCCGCTACGCCTTCTGACCGCCCAAGCCGCCCTGCCAGCCTTCCGACTGCCCACCCCGTCCGGCCGGCTTACGTAATTGCCCACCCCGTCCGGCCGGCTTACTCGTTTGCCCACCCCGTTCGGTCGGCTTACTTGATTGCCCACACTGCCCTGTCATGCAAGGACAGTCCCCTGATGGGCTAACCCTCCCGGGCGGCCAGAGCGAGGCGCTTGTTGAGCGAGGCGAGGGACTCGTCCGCCATGAGAGCCGGCAGGCGCGGAGCATCGTGGTCGATCTGCCGCAACACGGCCGAGTGGCCGCCCTGACGCATCGTCCAGGCCCGCACCACCTCGGGCATCGCCTCGATCGCCGCCTCGGACAGGATGGCCTCCCGAGGCAGCCACTGCGTCAGGAACTGCGACACCCGCGCCGGACTCCACCACAACGTCCGCTCCCCGACGAACGCCATCAACACCTCGAACGCCTCCCGCGCGCCGGGCCCCTCCGGCATCGGCCCAGGCTCTCCCGCCACTCCAGCCGAGCCGGTAGTTACGGCGGGTGCCGCCGTCTCAATGATGTCGGTCGTTTCGCCAGGCAGACCCGTTCCGGAGCCGGACACATCATGCTGTGGGCCAGCAGCCGATCCGGTATCGCGAAGGCGTGCCCCTTCCAGTACGGTGCGGGCCCGCGTGATCGCGAACGGCCGCACCTCCGGCAGGGTGTCGGCCACCTGCGCCCCCATGACGCGGTCGGTGAGCGCGAACGCATCCAGCATCCTGGCCGCCACGCTCTCGGGAGGCGTCGGCCGCAGATCCAGCTCGTCGAGGAACTTCGCCTCCTCCACCAGCGCGTCCACCGCCAGGCCGCCGCTGGGCTGGTCGATGCCGACGACGAGGATGTGCGGCTCCTTGCCGTTGTCGTACCGGAACGACAGCACCGCCAGCACCTGCTCGCCGTAGGGATCGGCCTTCCCGTACCAGCCGCCCTCGCACCGCACCCGCCCCATCCGCCGCACCCACCCGGCCAAAGTGTCGGCCACCCCACGCCCAGCCACCGCATGAACCCCACTCACGACCGAAGCGCCCTCAGCGCCTCCCGCCGAATCTCCGGAGCCCTCACCCTCACCAGCAGAAGACACCGAACCCTCGGCCTCGTAGCCAGGCGAAGTCGCGCCCTCGCCCTCGTCACCCCAGGCAGGGGCGTCGATGGGGCGGTTGACTGCGGCAAGAGCAGCCAGAGCAAGACGTGCCTCCATCCCACCGTCCTCGGCCGCCCGCCGCAAAAACTCCTCCACCTGCCCCGACCCCTCCAGCCCGGCCGTGAGCCTGGCCGCCCAAAGCTCGGTACGCAAGGGAGAGCGCCACCTGAGCAGGTCGCGAGCCTGGGTGATCGCCGTATCGAACGCAGTGCTGCTCATCCTTGAACCGTATCGCCACGCCCCTTCCCACCATCCCGCCCAGCCCCACGTTCGCCCCCAGCCGAGAAAGCTCAGCCCCACCCAACTGGGTTGAGGCCGGGCGGGTCCTGCGTTGGGTGCATTCGGCGCGAGCACGAGCACGAGCACGAGCACGCGCCGACTACGAGCGCGGGTGGGGGTTGGGGTCGGGCGGGTCCCTGCGTGGCAGTGAACGGGGCCCGAGCCCGAGCCCGAGCCCGAGCGCGGGCGCGAGCCCGAGCCCGAGCCCGAGCGCGGGCATGAGCGCGGGCGCAGGTACGAGCGCGGGTGTGGGTGTAGGTGTGGGTGGGGGTTGGTGGGGGGGCTGCGTGGTGGCGGTCCCGGTCCTGGTGTGGGCTTGGGGCGGGACCGCCGTTTGTTGTCAGCGGGAGTCGCCGCCGAGGCCGGCCTTTCTCAAAGCTTCGGCCATGGCGCCCGTCGGGGCTGGGCGGTCCTGGCGGCGCTGGCCGCCGCGGCCTCCGTCACCGCGTCCGCGTCCGCCGCCGTTGCCGCCCTGGCCGCGTCCGCCCTGTCCGCCGCCCTGTCCGCCGCCCTGTCCGCCGCCCTGTCCGCCGCCCTGTCCGCGGCTTCCGTCGCCGCGGCCGCCCTCGCCACGCGAGCCCTGGCCGCGGCCCCCATCTCCGCGGCCGCTGTCGCCACGTCCGCCGTTGCCACGGCCACCCTCGCCGCGGCCGCCGGCGCCGCGAGATCCGTCGCCGCGGCCGCCGTCGCCGCGGGAACCGTCGCGGGGGCCCTGGCGGCCGGTGCCCCTGCGGGGGGTGTCGGTGCCTTCCTGGGTGGTCTCGTCTTCCAGGCGCAAGGTCAGGGAGATGCGCTTGCGGGGGATGTCGACCCCCAGGACCTTCACACGGACGATGTCGCCCGGCTTGACCACGTCGCGCGGGTCGGAGACGAACGTGCGGGACATGGCCGAGACGTGGACGAGGCCGTCCTGGTGGACGCCGATGTCGACGAACGCGCCGAACGCCGCCACGTTGGTGACCACGCCCTCAAGGATCATGCCGGCCGTCAGGTCGGACAGCTTTTCGACGCCCTCCTTGAAGGTGGCCGTCTTGAAGGCGGGACGCGGGTCGCGCCCGGGCTTTTCCAGCTCGCGCAGGATGTCGGTGACGGTCGGCAGGCCGAAGGTGTCGTCGGTGAACGCGCGCGGGTCGAGCGAGCGCAGCGCCGCCGTGTTGCCGATCAGCGACTTGAGGTCGGCCTTGGCCGAGGTCAGGATGCGGCGCACCACCGGGTAGGACTCGGGGTGCACGGCGGAGACGTCGAGCGGGTCGTCGCCGCCCCTGATGCGCAGGAAGCCCGCGCACTGCTCGAACGCCTTGGGCCCGAGCCGCGGCACGCTCTTGAGCGCGGAGCGGGTGCGGAAGGGGCCGTTGGCGTCGCGGTGGCGCACGATGCTCTCGGCGAGCGTGGAGCCGATGCCGGACACGCGGGTGAGCAGCGGGGCCGAGGCGGTGTTGACGTCGACGCCGACCGCGTTGACGCAGTCTTCGACGACGGCGTCGAGCGAGCGGGACAGCTTGGACTCGGCGAGGTCGTGCTGGTATTGGCCGACCCCGATGGACTTGGGGTCGATCTTGACCAGCTCGGCCAGCGGGTCCTGCAGCCGCCGCGCGATGGAGACGGCACCGCGCAGCGACACGTCGAGCTCGGGCAGCTCCTGCGAGGCGTAGGGGGAGGCGGAGTAGACGGACGCGCCGGCCTCGGACACGACGATCTTGGTGAGCCCCGGCATGTGCTTGACCAGCTCGCCGGCCAGCTTGTCGGTCTCGCGGGAGGCCGTGCCGTTGCCGATGGCGATCAGCTCGACGCCGTGGCGCTGGGCGAGCGCGCCGAGCACCGCCAGCGACTGGTCCCACTGCCGCTTGGGCTCGTGGGGGTAGATGGTGGCGGTTTCGACGACCTTGCCGGTGGCGTCGACGACCGCGACCTTGACGCCGGTGCGCAGGCCGGGGTCGAGCCCCATGGTCGGCCGCGCGCCGGCCGGTGCGGCGAGCAGCAGGTCGCGCAGGTTGGCGGCGAAGACCCGCACCGCTTCGTCCTCGGCGGCCTGCCACAGCCGCATGCGCAGGTCGATGCCCAGGTGGACGAGGATGCGGGTGCGCCAGGCCCAGCGCACGGTCTCATTGAGCCACTTGTCGGCCGGACGCCCCTGGTCGGAGATGCCGAACCTGGCGGCGATGCGCATCTCGTAGTCGGGGCTGTCGTCGGGCTCAAGGGTGACGGAGAGAATCTCCTCCTTCTCGCCCCTGAACATGGCGAGGATGCGGTGGGAGGGCAGCTTGGGGAACGGCTCGCCGAACTCGAAGTAGTCGGCGAACTTGGCCCCCGCCTCCTCCTTGCCCTCGCGGACCTTCGACACCAGCCGGCCGCGGGTCCACAGCTGCTCGCGCAGGCCGCCGATGAGGTCGGCGTCCTCCGCGAAGCGCTCGATGAGGATGGCCCGCGCGCCTTCGAGTGCCGCGCCCGCGTCGGCGACGCCCTCGGTGACGAAGCCCTCGGCGGTGGCGGCGGGGTCGAGCGAGGGGTCGGCGAGCAGCTTGTCGGCCAGCGGCTCGAGCCCCAGCTCGCGGGCGATCTGCGCCTTGGTGCGCCGCTTGGGCTTGTAGGGCAGGTAGATGTCCTCGAGCCTGGCCTTGGTCTCGGCCGCCATGATCTGCTCGCGCAGCTCGTCGTCGAGCTTGCCCTGGGACTCGATGGACTCCAGGATCGCCGTCCTGCGCTCCTCGAGCTCGCGCAGGTAGCGCAGCCGCTCCTCCAGCGTGCGCAGCTGCGCGTCGTCGAGAGCGCCGGTGGCCTCTTTGCGGTATCGCGCGATGAACGGCACGGTCGCACCGCCGTCGAGCAGCTCGACGGCCGCCTGCACCTGGCCGTCGCGCACGCCGAGCTCTGCGGCGATCCGCTGGTGAATAGAGAGCACT
The DNA here is from genome assembly GCF_040677005.1 of Nonomuraea sp. NPDC049421. Classification (NCBI taxonomy): domain Bacteria; kingdom Bacillati; phylum Actinomycetota; class Actinomycetes; order Streptosporangiales; family Streptosporangiaceae; genus Nonomuraea; species Nonomuraea sp. NPDC049421. The sequence continues at coordinate 75,464 of NZ_JBFAQA010000006.1, read as the reverse complement.
TGCCTGCCTTTCGATGGTCCCGCCGGTCAATTGTGCAGGACGACGCCGTCCTTCATGACCAGAGTGCGCGCAGGGTGAACGACCACGGCCTCCGCCGCGCTCCCGCACGGCACCACGACCAGGTCGGCGCGGTCGCCGGGGGCCAGGCCGTAGGAGCCGAGGCCGAGCAGGCGGGCGCCGCCCGTGGTGGCGGCCTCAAGAGCCAGCTCGATGTCGTCGTCTCTGCGGAAGGTGCTGCGGTAGGCGAGATGCATGGCGCGCTCCAGCATGTCGCCGCTGCCGTACGGCCCCCACAGGTCGCGGATGCCGTCGTGCCCGCACGCGAGCGTGACCCCCGCGGCCCGCAGCCGGTTCACGGGCGGCACGGGAAAGCTGTAGACCGCCGCGGTGACGAGCGCCACCCCGGCATCGGCCAGCCCGTCGATGAGCCGGCCCTGGGCGGCGTCGTCGAGCTGCCCCAGCGCGTACGCATGACTGACGGCCACCCGGCCGCCCAGCCCGAGCACGCGGGTGCGCTCGATGATCAGCTCCAGCTCCCACCCGCCCAAGGTGCCGCCGTCGTGGAGATGGATGTCGAGGTGGGCGCCGTAGCGCTCGGCCAGCCCGAAGACGACGTCGAGGTGGCGCACAGGGTCGCGGTCGATGCCCGCCGGGTCGAGCCCGCCCACGGCCTCCACGCCGTTCTTCAGCGCCGCTTCCAGCAGCTCGGCCGTGCCGGGGTTGGTGAGCACGCCGTGCTGCGGGAAGGCGACCTGGCGCACGTCGATCGGCAGGCCGGCGGCGGCCTCGCGGACCGCCTCGACGCCGCGCAGCCCCACCTGCGGGTCGATGTCGGTGTGGGTACGCACGTGGGCGGTGCCGAAGGCGCTCATGCGCTCCAGCAGCGCCCTGACGCGCGGCACGCTCGGGACGCCCAGCTCGGCGCGCCGGCCGAGGTCGTTGCCGATGCGGCCGGCGAGCGTGTCGTCGGCCGAGTGGGGCACCCAGGGGCCGCCGTAGAGCGTCTTGTCGAGGTGGCAGTGGGCTTCGACCAGGCCGGGCAGCACCACCTGCCCCGTGACGTCGACGACCCGCGCCCGCGGCGGCGCCTCGATGCGCGGCGCCACCTGCGCGATGCGCCCGTCGCGCACCAGGAGGTCGGTGGGCTCACGGGCCGGTTGACGGGGCCGCCACACCAGCCCGCCGCGGAGCAGGACGAGGGTCATGCCCAGCACCCTACGGCCAGGGACCGACGATTTCCCGGCGTCCGCGGTGACAGGACCCTCTCCCGACAGGACCCTCTCCGGCCGTCCTCCCGGCCGGAGGATGCGGGGAGGAGCCTCTCCCGCGACGGCGGATCCCAGCGCCCGCGGCCGGTCAGATGCGGCCGACGTGGGTGATGTTGGCCTGGTCGGCGGGGTCGTCGCTGGGACGGCCGGCGAACCAGGCGTCGAGGATCTCGTCGAGCACCACGTCCGAGGTCAGCCGCAGGCTCAGCGCGAGCACGTTGGCGTCGTTCCACCTGCGGGCCCCGCCGGCCGTGTACGCGTCCACGCACAGCGCCGCCCGAACCCCCGGCACCTTGTTGGCCGCGATCGACGCCCCCGTGCCGGTCCAGCAGCACACGACGCCCTGCTCGGCACGCCCCTCGGCGACGTCGCGCGCGGTCAGCTCGCAGGCCCACGCCCAGTCGTCGCGCTCGTCGTCGTCGAGCGCGCCGTGCGTGACGACGTCGTGGCCGCGCCTGCGCAGCTCCGCCACGACCCGCTCCGCCACGCCGTCCTTGCTGTCGGCGGCCACCGAAATCCGCATGCGGACCTCCATCCCTCGTCACTCACACACATACCAGGACAACGGAATCGGTGCATGGGGATCGTTTTCCCCCATGCGAAACGTGCTGGACTGGCGAAATGTGCGCCCATGTGGTTGGTTGTGTCGCCAATGAGGATTGATGTGAGTGACATCCAGGCTCTCGCCCGTGGCTGTGCCGTGCTCGGCACCGGCGGCGGGGGCGACGTCCGTTCAGGATCGCTGGCCGCGGTGCGCGCCATCCGCGAGCACGGCCCCGTCCCGCTCGTCACCTTGGACGATCTGCCGGACGACGCCCTCGTGGTGCCGCTGTCCGGCATCGGCGCCCCGACCGTGAGCCACGAGATGATCCACGGCGAGGACGAGCCCGAACGCATCGCCGAGGAGGTCGAGCGGGTCTTCGGCCGCCCGCCGAGCGCGATCATGTCGTCGGAGATCGGCGGCGCGAACGGCGTCGCGCCGGTCGCCTGGGCGGCCCGGCTCGGCCTGCCGCTGCTCGACGCCGACGGCATGGGACGCGCGTTCCCCGAGGTCCAGATGATCTCCATGTACGTCGCGGGCGTCCCCGCCGACATCGTGATCATGTCGGACGTCGCGGGCAACGTGGTCACCATCCGCCCGCTCGACGGCCTCTGGTCGGAGCGCATCGCGCGGGCCGTCTGCGTGGCCGTGGGCTCGCACGCGCTGATGGCCGACTTCATCCTCACCGGCGCCACGGCCAGGGGCGCGGTCATCGAGGGTACGGTGACCCGCGCCCTGGAGGTCGGCAGGGCCACGCAGGGCGCGTCGGACCCCTTGGAGGCGCTGCGCGCGCGTCTGGGCGCGGTCAGGCTGATCACCGGCAAGCTGACCGACGTCGAGCGGCGTACGACGGGCGGCTTCGTCCGCGGCACCGCCGTCATCGAGGGCACCGGCGACGACCGCGGCCGCCGCCTGAGCCTGGAGCTGCAGAACGAGAACCTCGTCGCGATCGAGGAGGGCGACGTCCGCGCCATGGTGCCCGACCTCATCACGGTCGTGGACACCGAGACGGCCGCCGCGATCCAGACCGAGGCGCTCAGGTACGGCCAGCGCGTGACGGTCCTCGCCTGGCCCTGCGACCCGCTCTGGCGTACGGGCAAGGGCCTGGAGACGGCCGGCCCGCGTGCCTTCGGATACGACCTGGACTACGTCCCCGTTGAGGAGCTGAACGCGCGTGGCTGACCTGCGCATCGGGATCGACGTCGGCGGCACGAACACCGACGCCGTGGTGCTGGACGCGGACGGCCGGGTGCTCGCCAAGGCCAAGCGGCCGACCACCCCCGAGGTGACCGGCGGCCTGCGCGCCGCGCTGGACGCCGTACTGGGGCAGGTCGGGGACCGCTCCGACGTCACGCGGGTCATGCTGGGCACCACGCACGCCACGAACGCGATCCTGGAGCGCCGCGCGCTCGGCCGCGTGGCCGTGCTGCGGCTCGGCGCGCCCGCCACCACGGCGGTGCCGCCGCTGTCCGACTGGCCGGACGACCTGCGCAAGGTCGTCTCGGCGGGGGAGGCCATCGTGCCGGGCGGCCACTACGTGGACGGCCGCGAGATCGGCCCGCTCGACCTGGACGCCGTGCGCCGCTTTCTCGACGGCGTCGAGGCGGACGCGGTGGCGGTCACCGGCGTGTTCAGCCCGGCCGACGACGCTCATGAGCGGCGGGTGGCGGAGCTGGTGGCCGCCGAGTACGGGCTGCCGGTGTCGGTGAGCCACGAGATCGGCTCGCTGGGCCTGCTCGAACGCGAGAACGCGACCGTGCTGAACGCCACCCTGTACGGCGTCGCCGCCCACGTCACGGACGCCCTGGTCACGGCGCTGGCCGAGCGCGGGCTGAGCGCACGCCCTTACCTGGCGCAGAACGACGGCACCCTGATGACCCTGGAGCAGGCGGCCCGCCTGCCGGTCTCCACCATCGGCTCGGGCCCGGCGAACTCGCTGCGCGGCGCCGCGTACCTGTCGGGGGTGTCGGACGCGATCGTCGTGGACGTCGGCGGCACCTCCACCGACCTGGGGGTGCTCGTCGGCGGGTTCCCGAGGGAGTCGGCGGCGGCGACCGAGATCGGTGGCGTGCTCACCAACTTCCGCATGCCGGACATCCTGGCCATCGCGCTAGGCGGCGGCACCGTGGTGCGCCCCGGCGGGCTCGGCCCCGACTCGGTGGGCTATCGGATCGCCACGGAGGCGCTGGTGTTCGGCGGGACGACGGCGACGATGACGGACGCCGCCGTCGCGGCGGGCCGCGTGCCGCCGGGCGCCGGCGACTGGCGGGAGCGCCTGCGAGGTGACGACGTGCTGACGGGTGCGGTCGCGATCGCCGACGAGCTGGTCGCCGACGCCGTGGACAGGATGACGCTCGGCCGCTCGGACCGTCCCCTGGTCGCGGTGGGCGGCGGCGCTTTCCTGCTGCCCGCCGAGATCCCCGGGGTGAGCCGGGTGATCAGGCCGGAGCACGCCGAGGTGGCCAACGCGGTGGGGGCCGCCATCGCGCTCGCGAGCGGCAGAGTCGATACGATCTTGCCTGCGGGAGAAAGCCGGACACAGGCCATCGAAAGCGCTGAAGAGGAGGCGCGGGCGCGGGCCGTGGCGGCCGGGGCCGACCCCTCCACGGTGGAGATCGTGGACCTTCTCGAGGTGCCGCTGAGCTATCTCTCCGAGCCCGCCGTGCGGGTGCACGTCAAAGCAGCCGGACCCCTCGCCCGGTGAATATCGAAAGGATCCCCCCATGCGCTGGCACAAGCGACTGTTCGTCGCCGGGGTGGCCGGTGTCCTGGCTCTGACCGCGTCGGCGTGCGCGGGCGGCCAGGTACGCGGCGCCGGCGGCACCCCAGAGCCCCGCGCGAGCACGGGCGCCCCGGCGGGCGGGCAGGTCAACGACGGCACGTTCGTCTACGCCCCCAACCACGACGTGGTCACCGACTGGGACCCCGCGACCTCCTACTCGAACGAGATCATCGCGCTGTCCAACATCTACGAGGGCCTGACCAGGTACGACTCGCAGGCCAAGCAGGCAAAGCCGCGCCTCGCCACCGAGTGGAAGTCGTCGGGCGACGGCAAGCAGTGGACGTTCACGCTGCGGCAGGGCGTCAAGTTCCACTCGGGCGCCACGATGGACGCCGAGGCCGTCAAGAAGGCCATCGAGCGCACGAAGGACAAGAAGGGCGGCGCCGCCTACATCTGGGACCCGGTCGAGAAGATCGAGACGCCCGACCCGAGCACCGTCGTCTTCGACCTCAAGTACGCCGCCCCGCTCGACCTCGTCGCCGCCTCCGGCTACGCGGCCTGGATCTACGACGTGGACGCGGTGGACGCCGACGGCGAGAAGACCGCCGGCACGGGCCCGTACACGATCGGCTCCTGGCAGAAGGGCAAGGAGAACGAGCTCACGCTCAAGGCGTTCGAGGACTACTGGGGCGGCTGGAAGCCGGAGCAGTACAAGAAGGTGACCTTCCGCGTCACACCCGAGATCACCACCGCCTGGCAGCTGCTGCAGCGCGGCGAGGTGAACTTCGTGGAGCGGCTCAACCCGCAGCTGTTCGACCAGGCGCGCGACACGCAGGGCGTGCAGGTGGCGGAGACGGAGTCGTTCCAGAACCTGCTGGTGCTCTTCAACACCGCCGAGGGCCCGGCGAAGGACGTCAGGATCAGGCAGGCGCTCCAGCTCGCCATCGACTACGACGGCCTGTCGGCGGCGCTGGAGGGTGCCGGGCACAAGGCGAGCGGCCTGGTGCCGCCCGGCCTGCTCGGCCACGCCGAGAACATGCAGCCCAAGCAGGACCTCGTCAAGGCGCAGGAGCTGCTGGCCGAGGCCGGGTACGGCCCCGACAACCCCGAGCTGAAGCTCAGCCTCACCTACGGCATCGGCGACGAGGACCAGAAGCTGCTGGTCACGCTGCTCAGCTCGACGCTCGCGAAGCTCAACGTGACGCTCCAGGCCAAGCCCATGAACTGGAGCGCGCAGTGGGACCTCGGCAAGAAGCGCGGCCAGGACGTCTTCGTCATGTACTGGTACCCGGACTATCCGGACGCCTACTCGTGGTTCCTCAACGTGTTCAAGAGCGCGGACAAGCCGCAGTTCAACCTGTCCTACCTGAAGAACGCCGAGATCGACGCGGCCATCGACAAGCTGCCCGAGCTGACCGCGACCGACCCGTCGGCCGCCATGGACACCTACGAGGAGCTGCAGCGGAAGATCATCCAGGAGGAGGCGGCGGTGGCGGTGCCGTACGTGCAGACGTACCAGCGCGCGCTGTCGTCCGACGTCCAGGGATACACGGACAATCCCGCCTATCCCAACGTGGTCTTCTTCTACGACCTCAAGCGCTAGGCCATGCTCCGCCATCTGGCCCGCCGGCTCGGCCAGGCCCTCCTGGTCGTGGCCGGCGTGGTCGTGCTCACGTTCGTCGTCATGCGGCTGGTGCCGGGCGATCCGGCGGTCGCCTTCGCCGGGCCGAAGGCGACGCCCGAGCAGCTCGCGGCGGCGCGGGCGCGGTTCGGGCTGGACGACCCGCTGCCCATGCAGCTGCTGGCCTACGTAGGCGACCTGCTGAGCGGCGACTGGGGGATCAGTCTGCGCACCAGGCAGCCGGTGCTGGACGACCTCTATCTCGCCTTCCCCGCCTCGCTGGAGCTGGTGGGGGCGGCGCTGCTGCTGGCGATCGCGGCGGGCATCCCGCTCGGCGTGCTCGCCGCCCGCTACAAGACGAAATTTCCGGACTTCGGGGTACGGCTGGGCAGCATGCTGGCCGTCTCCGTCCCCGTCTTCTGGCTGGCCCTGGCGCTCCAGACCGTCTTCGCCAGCAACCTCGGCTGGTTCCCCGTCGCCGGCGAGTACGACTCCTCGCTCGACACCACCAGCCCCCTCACCCTCTGGACGAACATCACCGCCGTCGACGCCCTCATCACCGGCAACTGGCCCATCCTCACCAGCACGCTGGAGCACCTCGTGCTGCCCGCCCTGGTCGTGGCCGCCTACCCGGCGGGCGTCATCGCCCAGATGACCAGGGCCGCGCTCATCGAGGAGTCGGGGCAGGACCACGCCAGGCTGGAGCGGGCGCTCGGGTTCGGCGAGACGTCCATCCTGACCAAGTTCGCCCTGCGGCCGGCGCTCAACCCGGTGCTGTCGCTCATCGCCCTCGTCTTCGCGTACGCGATCGTCAACGGCTTCCTCGTCGAGGCCGTCTTCAACTGGCCCGGCCTGGGCCGCTACGCCGCCGAGTCGATCCGTTCGCTGGACACCCCGGCCATCGCGGGCGTCACCCTCCTCGTCGCCCTGGTTTACGTCCTCGCCAACCTGGTCGTGGACATCCTCCAGGGCTTCGTCGACCCCAGAACGAGGACCCGATGAGCGCCAAGGAGCAGACCCGGGAGCAGACCCAGGACGCGCTGCCGCTGCGGCGCACGCTGCCGCGCGTCCCCGACCGCTTCGCCGCCTTCGGCGCCGTGCTCATCGTGCTCGTCGTGCTGGCCGCGGTGCTCGCGCCGTGGCTGGCGCCGTACCCGGCGGACGATCCGCGCCCGCTGGAGCGGCTGATGGAGCCGAGCGCCGCGCACTGGTTCGGCACCGACCAGGTCGGCCGCGACGTGCTCACCAGGATCCTGTACGGCGGTCGCACCTCGCTGTTCATCGCCGTGGCGGTGCTGGCCGTCTCGGCGGCGGTCGGCGTCACGCTCGGCGTGGTCGCCGGTTACGCGGGCGGCTGGATCAGGGACGTGATCATGCGGGTCACGGACGTCTTCCTGGCCTTCCCCGCGCTGCTGCTGTCGCTGGCGCTCGCGGTCGTGCTGCAGCCCAGCGTCAACACCGTCATCCTGGCCATCGCGGCGACCTGGTGGCCCTGGTACACCCGCCTGTCGGCGTCCGTGGCCGCCTCGATCGCCACCCGCCCCTACGTGGACGCCGCCCGCTGCCTCGGCGTGCCGGCCCCGCTGATCGTGCTGCGGCACGTGCTGCCCAACTCGCTCACCCCGGTCCTGGTGCAGATCTCGCTGGACGCGGGCGGGGTGATCCTGACCTCGGCGGCGCTGTCGTACCTGGGGCTGGGCGCGCAGGAACCGACGGCGGAGTGGGGGCTGATGGTGCAGCAGGGGCAGACGCTGTTCACCACGAACTGGTGGGTGGTCACCTTCCCAGGGCTCGCGATCCTGGTGACGGCGTTCGCGTTCAACGTGCTGGGCGAGGGGTTGCGCAACGCGCTCGACCCGCGGAGGGCGGTCAGGTGATCGAGGTACGCGACCTGCGGGTCTGCTACGGCGGCCGGCCGGTCGCCGAGGTGCCCGAGCTGGACGTCGCCGCCGGGGAGTGCGTGGCGATCGTGGGGGAGAGCGGCTCGGGCAAGTCCACGACGCTGCTCTCGCTGCTCGGGCTCACCGAGCACGCCGAGGTCTCGGGCCAGGTCAAGGTCTGCGGCGTGGACGTCATGACGGCCTCGCAGAAGGCCCTGCGCGAGCTGCGCGGCGCCAGGGCGGCCCTGGTGATGCAGTCGCCCCAGGCCGCGCTCAGCCCCGCCACCAGGCTCGGCACGCTGATGCGCCGCGCGCTGCGGCTGCACGGCCGCGACGACTCCGAGCGGGCCATGGCGGAGGCCGTCGAGGCCGTGCTGCTCGACCCCGCGATCCTGCGCCGCTACCCGCACGAGGTCTCCGGCGGCCAGGCGCAGCGCTTCGCCATCGCGCTCGCCATCGCCCTGGGCGCCGAGGTGATCCTCGCCGACGAGCCCACCAGCGCGCTCGACGTGACCGTGCAGGCCGAGGTGGTCGGCGTGCTGCGCCGGCTGCGCGCGGAACGCGGCCTCGCGCTGCTGCTGGTCTCCCACGACCTCGCCCTGGTCTCGACGATCGCCGACCGGGTGCTCGTCATGAAGGACGGCGCGGTGGTCGAGTCGGGGCCGGCCGCACGGGTGCTGGCCGAGCCGTCCCATCCCTACACCCGCGAGCTGCTGGAGGCGCTGCCGTGACAGGACCCGTGCTCAGGGCGGAGCGGGTGACACTCGGGTACGCCCGCCGCCCGGTCGTCCACGACGTCAGCCTGGAGATCACCGAGGGCGGCGTGGGGCTGATCGGGGAGAGCGGGTCGGGCAAGACCACGCTGGCGCGCGCGTTCCTCGGCCTCCTCACCCCCATGTCCGGAAATATCTTGTACGGCGACCAAACGCTGAAAAAAGTGGACATGAGGGCGTTCCGGAAGGACGTCCAGCCCGTCTTCCAGGCCGAGGCCCTCGACCCCAGGATGCGCGTCGGCCGCTCGATCGCCGAGGCGCTCCCGCGGGCCGAGCGCGCCCGCGTCGGCGAACTGCTCGAACAGGTCGGCCTCGCCCCCGACCTGGCCGACCGCCGCCCCCACCAGCTCTCCGGCGGCCAGCGCCAGCGCGTGGTGATCGCCCGCGCCCTGGCCGTCGGCCCCCGCCTGCTCATCCTCGACGAGCCCACCAGCGCGCTCGACGTCACCGTCCAGGCCAAGGTCCTCGACCTGCTGGCCTCCCTGGACACCGAGCGCCTGCTCATCACCCACAATTTGGCCGTCGTCGAGCGGCTCTGCAGGACCTCGCACGTGCTGTTCGCGGGCCGGGTGGTCGAGTCGGGGCCGACCGCCGAGCTGCTGAAGAGCCCGGCGCACCCGTACACCAGGGCGCTGCGCGACGCCGTACCGAAGCTGGGAGGGGAGCCGCCGCAGGCGAGGGGGCGGACGGAGGCGGTGCCGGCGGCGACGGGCTGCCCGTTCCGGCTGCGCTGCCCGATGGCGGTCGAGAAGTGTGAGCGGGCGCCGGAACCGCGGGACCTGGGCGGCCGCCAGGTGGCCTGTCACCGGGCCGAGGACGTCCTGGCAGCATGAAGCCGCCTGAGACCCCGTGAGGGGTTCAGGCGGCCGTCACAGCGCTTTGAGGCCGCTGATGACCTCCAGCAGCACCTTCGCGTCCGGCGCGGGCGGCGGCAGCTCGACCTGCACGAGCTGCTGTGCGTGCAGGTCGCCGACCAGGACCCGGACCACGCCGATCGGCAGGTTCAGCTCGGCGGCGACGTCCACGAGCCGGGTGGGCTGGGTGCACTTCTGCAGAATGATCAGATGTTCGGGGTCGAGGCCGCGCGGCGGCGCCAGGCCGCCCGCCGTGATGATCACCGCGATGAGGTCGATGGCCTCGCTCGCGGGCACCGTACGGCCCCTGGTCAGCAGATAGGCGGGGACGATCGGACCCGCGTCCTCGTCCAGCCAGCGCTCTTCAGTCACTTCGCACCACCCGCATCGGGCGGACCGGCTCCTTCTTTGGAGCCTCGGCCTCGGGTTCGGGTTCGGCCACGTGCTCTTCCGGGATCAACACGATCGCGGTGGTCCCTCCATATGGTGAACCGCGCAACGTCACGCGGATGTCATGCCTGGCGGCCAGGCGCGAGACGACGAAAAGGCCGAGCCGGTCACTGTCGGCCAGGTCGAACTCCGGTGGGCTGGCCAGCCGCTCGTTGTACTCGGCCAGCTCCTCTGGCTCCATCCCGAACCCGCGGTCCTCCACCTCGATGGCGAAGCCCCTGGCCGCCGCCTCGCCGCGCACGATGACCGACGTGTGCGCGGGGGAGTAGACGGTGGCGTTCTCGATCAGTTCGGCGATGAGATGGATCATGTCCCCGACCACCGGCCCCGCCAGCCGCTGGCCGGGCATCGGCTCGACGACGACACGCTGGTAGTCCTCCACCTCGGCCGCCGCGCCGCGCGCCACGTCGAGCAGCGGCACCGGGCGGCTCCACCCGCGCCCCGGCGTGGCGCCCGACAGGATGATCAGGCCCTCGGCGTGCCGGCGCATGCGGGTGGTGAGGTGGTCGAGCTTGAACAGGTCGTCGAGCTGCTCGGGGTCGGTGGCGCGGTGCTGCATGTCCGCCAGCTGGATGCGCTGGCGGTGCAGCAGCGTCTGGCTGCGCCTGGCGAGATTGCGGAAGACGTGCCCGACGCCCTCGCTGAGCTGCGCCTGCCCGACCGCGGCCTCGACCGCGGTCTGCTGCACGGTGGAGAACGCCTGGCCCACGTCGTCGATCTCGACCGTGGTGCTCGCCACCGACAGCTCCGGCATCTCGACCTTCTCGCCCTTGCGCAGCTTGGCCACCACGTGCGGCAGCCGCTCCTGGGCCACCTCGAGGGCGGCCAGCCGCAGCGAGGCCAGCTCCTTCGACAGCCGGTCGCCCAGCCGCAGCGAGAACGCGATCGACACGATCACCATCACGAGCGCGGTGCCCGCGAGCGCGAGCGCCCGCACCAGCACCTGGTCCGCGATCGGATCGGCGCGCTGGTTGAGCGTCGTGCTGGCCCGCATCTGCGCCTCGTGGAAGGCCCTGGCCAGCACCTCCGTCGTGCCCAGCCAGCTCCTGGCCGACCCGCCCGCGATGATCTGGTCCTCCATCATCCGCATCCGCTGGTAGGCGGGCGAGGTGATGAGGGCCACCTGGGGGTCGCGCAGCTCCGGGTCCAGCTCCGCCAGGCCCTGGTCGAGCAGGAAGCGCCGGTTGCCGACGATCTGCGTGAACAGCCGCCGCTCGGCCGGCTCCAGCGTGCCGAGCCCGATGGCCTGCTCCCTGGTCAGCAGCTCCTTGGCGTAGCCCATGTCGATGACCACGCGCGACTGCTCGTAGATCGGGATGTCGTCGATCAGCGCGACCCGCCGGTGCAGCCCGAACAGGGTGTCGATCATCGCGTTGAACGACTCCACGGTGTGCAGACGGTCGGACAGGCCCGTGTCGATCTCTCCCCGGATCGCATCGAGCCTGTCGATTGCCGTGTTCACCGCGTCCACCTGTTTGCGGATCTCTTCCGATCTGTCCTTGGAGTTGCTGGAGAGCTGCCTGAACGACTCCCGGGCGGCGTCCGTGCGCGTGCGCTGCGTGGCCAGGGCGGTCTTGGTCGCGGCGTTCTTGAGAAGCTGGGCCGAGACGAGACGTTCACGCTGAATCTCGTTGATCAGTTTGTACGCGGGAAGGCGCAGGTTCGTCCAGACTGTCTTGTACTGACGCAGCTCCAAGCTCTCGGTGGCGGTGACGGCGGTGATGACCCCCCACAACACCACCATGGAGGCCAGCGGCACCAGAAGGAGACCGATGATCTTCATGCGGATCGTTCGGCTACGACCCATGGCACCTCACTCCGGTCGGTCCCTTGCTGGCAACCCCGGACGGGACAAGCCCCGAGGATAGCAATACGATCACCGGAATGCCCAATTTTTCGGCACTTTTGGACACCGTGGCGCCTTCCGGGTTGATCTTGGAGTAGGTTTCCCCGGGTACGTCAGGCCACCAGAGGGAGATGCGTTGCGCCGTCCACTCGCAGCGGCCGTCGCACTGATGATGCTCGCCGCCTGCTCCCCGCCTCAGGAGGAGCAGCGGGCCCCGGCCGGCCAGTCGCCTTTCGTCTACGTCAAGAACACCGACGTCGTCACCGAGTGGGACCCGAGCCGCTCCTACTCCAACGAGATCATCGCCTTCCAGAACGTCTACGAGACCCTGACCTACTGGAACCCCGTCACCAAGAAGTCCGCGCCGCGCCTGGCCACCTCGTGGCGCTCCTCGGCCGACGGCCGCACCTGGACGTTCACGCTGCGCTCCGGCGTCACCTTCCACACCGGCAGGCCGCTGGACGCCGAGGCGGTCAAGGCGTCGATCGAGCGCACGATCAAGGGCAAGGCCGGCGCCAGCTACATCTGGGCCGCCGTCTCCTCCATCCGGGTCGAGGGGCCGCTGACCGTCACGTTCGCGCTGAAGTATCCGGTGCCGCTCGACCTGGTCGCCTCCGCCGGGTACGCCGCCTACATCTACGACACCAAGGCCGCCCCCGACCTCACCAAGTGGTTCCAGCAGGGCAGGGACGCCGGGTCAGGGCCGTACACGGTGACGCGCTGGAACAAGGGCAAGGAGGACGAGCTCACGCTCAGCGCGTACGACGGTTATTGGGGCGGGTGGAACAGGCCGCACTACAACACGATCAAATACCGCGTCGTGCCCGACCCCGAGCGGGCGTACTCGATGCTGCGCCGCGGCGCGGCCAGCTTCGTCGACAGGCTCGACCCCGAGCTGTTCGCCCGCGCCCAGGCCGCGCCCGGCCTGCGCACCTCCGACCGGCCCTCGTTCAGCACGGCCGTGATGCTGTTCAACACCGCCTCGGGGCCGCTCAAGGACATCAGGGTGCGCAAGGCCGTCCAGAAGGCCGTCCCCTACCGGGGCATCGTCAAGGCGCTCGGCGGCTCGGTCATGCCGGCCAGCGGCGTCGTCCCGGAAGGGCTGCTCGGCCACATGCCGAACCGGGTGCCCCAGCAGGACCTCGAGACCGCCACCCGGCTGCTGCAGCAGGCCGGCTACGGGCCCGGCGGCAAGCCGCTGCGGCTGGTGCTCACCTACGGCGAGGGCGAGGCCGACGAGGAGGTGCTGGCCAGGCGGCTGCGCAAGGCGCTGGCCGCGCTCAACGTCACCCTAGAAGTGCGCGGCATGCACTGGAACGCCCAATGGGAGCTGGGCAAGAAACGCGGCCAGGACATCTTCGTCATGTACTGGTGGCCCGACTACGCCGACGGCTACTCCTACTTCGGGCAGGTCTTCCACAGCGCCAACCCGCCCGTCATGAACCTGTCGTACCTCAACGACCAGCAGCTCGACGCGATGCTCGACACCGTGCCCGAGCTGACCGTGACCGACAAGCCGGCCGCGCAGCGCGTCTACGAGCGCGCCACGGCACGGGTGCTCGACCAGCGGGCCGCCGCCGCGTTGCCCTGGGTGGTCAAGTCGCGCCGCGCCTTCCTGGGCGGCATCCAGGGCTACGACGACAACCCCGCCTACCCCGACGTCGTCTTCGTCTACGACCTCAAACCGTCGGGCTGAGCGGCCTGCGCCTCCTCCGCGCGCTCGCGCAGCCGCGCCCTGATCTCCTCAGGGGTGTACGCGCGGCGGCGCCGCTCGGCCCGCGCGATCACCGCCCCCGTGGCGGCGACGCCCATGATTCCCGCCAAACCCAGCCACTTCCACCAGCGCATGGTGCCTAGGCTAAGCCCTGTGCTGACACTCGACGAGGCCGTCGGGGTGACGCGGACCGGCGACCTGTGGATCTTCCGCGGGCGTTCCGTCCCCGACCGCGCCATCCAGACGATGACCAACAGCCCGGTCAACCACGTGGGCATGGCGATCGTCATCGAGGACCTGCCCCCGATGATGTGGCACGCCGAGCTGGGCAGGTCGCTGCCCGACCTGTGGTCGGGCACCCACCAGCGCGGCGTGCAGCTGCACGACCTGCGCGACGCGGTGACCGTCTGGGCCGACCGCTACGGCCAGCGCGCCTGGCTGCGCCAGCTCGACCCCGAGGCCACCCCCGAGATGGAGGACGCCGCCCTGCGCACGGTCGCCAGGCTCGACGGCACGCCGTTCCCGTCCACCGCCCGGCTGGCCGCCCGCTGGTTCAGGGGGCGCATCCCCGGCCGGCTGACGAAGCAGCGGAACCTGGAGAGCGCCTACTGCGCCGAGGTCGTGGCGATCACGTACGAGGAGATGGGGCTGCTGCCCGCCGGGCGGCGGCCCAACTGGTACGACCCCGGCAGGTTCTGGAGCGGCGACGACCTGGAGCTGCTGCTGGGCCGCCGGCTGAACAACGAGATCACCGTGGGGGTCGAGCGCACCAGGAGATCCTGATCCGGGGCGGCCGTTATGCTCGGCCGGGACGATCACGCACATTCGGACCACGTGTTCCCGTGAAGGGCGATGATGACCGATCCGATCAGGCGGGTGCCGTTCGACCTGGAGAGCTACAGCCGCCGTTCCCGCACGGGACCGTGCTTCATCTGCGGGATCGTCAACGGATCCCCGGACCAGCCCGAGGAGGTCGTCCACGACGACGGCGAGCACATCGCGTTCCTCGCCCGCTTCGCCTCGCTGCCCGGATACGTCCTCGTGGCGCCCAAGGCCCACGTCGAGCACGTCGTCCGCGACCTCACCGAGGACCGGTTCCTCGCGGTGATGCGGGTCGTGCGCCGGGTCGCGCTCGCGCTGGAGGCGAGCGTGCCGTGCGAGCGCACGTACCTGCTGTCCCTGGGGAGCCAGCAGGGCAACGCCCACCTGCACTGGCACATCGCCGCCCTGCCGCCCGGCGTGCCGTACGAGCGGCAGCAGTACCACGCGCTGATGGCGGAGAACGGCGTCGTCGAGCACACCCCGGAGGAGGCCGCCGCCCTGGCGGCCAGGATCCGGCAGGCCCTCGACGCCTGATCCGGGGTGGCGTGGCAGGCTGGGAGGATGCGCCTGGCTACGTGGAACGTGAACTCGGTCAAGGCACGGCTGCCCCGCCTGCTCGACTGGCTGGCCGCCGTCGAGCCCGACGTCGTCTGCCTCCAGGAGACCAAGTGCGCCGCGGAGGCGTTCCCCGTGGCGGAGGTCGGCGCGCTCGGCTACGCCGCCGCCGCGCACGGCGACGGCCGCTGGAACGGGGTCGCCGTGCTGTCCAGGATCGGCCTGGACGAGGTGACGCCGAGCTTCCCCGGTGAGCCCGGCTTCGGCGAGCTCGACGGGGTCGGCGCCGCCCGTCCCGAGGCCCGTGCGATCGGCGCGACCTGCGGCGGGCTGCGGGTCTGGTCCCTGTACGCGCCCAACGGCCGTACCGTCGACTCGCCCCACTACGCGTACAAGCTGGCCTGGTTCGCCGCGCTCAGGGACGCGCTCGCCGCGGAACTGCCCGCCGGCCCGCTGGTGGCCTGCGGCGACTACAACGTCGCCCCGACCGACGCCGACGTCTGGGACCCCGCCCTCTTCGCCGGCGCCACCCACGTGACGCCGCCCGAACGCCAGGCCCTCGCCTCCCTGCGCGAGCTGGGGCTGCACGACGTGGTGCCGACGCCGATGAAGGGGCCGCACCCGTTCACGTACTGGGACTATCGGGCCGGGATGTTCCATCAGAACAAGGGCATGCGCATCGACCTCGTCTACGCCAGTGCGGACGTCGCGGGGCGGGTGCGCTCGGCGTACGTCGATCGCGAGGCCCGCAAGGGGAAGGGCCCGTCCGATCACGCGCCGATCGTGGTCGATCTCGACGAATAATCACCGTCACAAAACGCGGTCGTGCGAGTATTCTGTGCCTTCAAAAGTTTCGGGGGGATCAAGGAGTTCTCAAGGACCACAGGGGGGAAAGCCCGTGGAACCTGCAGACGGCCGTGTCATCCTGTTCATCCTCATCGCCATCGCCGTGTTCGCCCTCGGTCGCCGCTTCCAGACGATGATCCTCATGCGTCAGGTGTGGAAGCAGAGCGCCAAGCAGGTCACGGCCAGGAAAGTCGTCGCCAACAACGCCGCGAAGTCGATGGTCGGCATCACGCTCATCTCGATCTTCGTGGTCTGGCTCGTCCTCAACCTCAACCGCGTCATGTGACCTTCCGGCGCCCCCTGCCCGGGCCACGGGGGGCGCCCTCCTTCGGTTCGCGATTCATCGGTGTACCGTCCGAGCCGTGACGACGCCGCGGGTCAGGGGCGCGTGAGGCGGCGTAGCGCCCAGGCCGTGACGACGGCGACACCTGCGGCGGCGAGCCCCACCGCCCGGGTCAGCCTGACCGCCCGCCGGATGTCCTCGACCTGCGGTCTCGGCCCGTCGCCCATGGTGGGCCGCTCCTCGGTCCTGCCCTCGTAGACGTTGGTGCCGCCGAGCGTCACCCCCAGCCCGCCGGCGAACGCGGCCTCGCACCGGCCCGCGTTCGGGCTCGGATGGCGGTGCCCGTCCCGGCTGAGCACGGCCCGCGCACCGCCCGGATCGGGCGCGGTCAGCACGGTGAGCACGCCGGTGACCCGCGCGGGCACGTAGTTGGCCAGGTCGTCGAGCTTGGCCGCCGCCCACCCGAACCGCTCGTACCGGGGCGAACGATGCCCGATCATGGCGTCCAGCGTGTTGATCGCCCGGTACGCCAGCAACCCGGGCACCCCCGCCACCGCGCCCCAGAGCAGCGGCGCGACGACGGCGTCGGAGGTGTTCTCGGCCAGCGACTCCACCGTGGCCCGCGCCAGCTCAGGGGCCTCCAGGTGCCGGGGGTCGCGCCCGCACAGGCGGGGGAGGCGTTCGCGGGCGCGTTCGAGGTCGCCGCCCTCCAGCGCGTCCGCCATGTACTCGCCCTCACGGGCGAGCGTGGTGCCGCCGAGCACGGCCCAGGTGGCGAGGGCGGTCAGTCCCGTACGTACGGCACGATGCGGCGCGACCCGGACCGCCAGCACCCCGAGCGCCGCCGCCCCGCCGACGCACACCGCGACATGCACGACCCCGCGCGTCCGGTCGTCCTTGTACAGCACACCTTCGAGCCGCCCCGCCGCCTGCCCGAACACGGCGACGGGATGGGCGGAACTTCGCGGATCACCCAAAATCCGGTCAAGAGCCACGCCGAGGGCCAGGCCGAGAGGATCACACCAAATGCGCATGAAGCTCATCTTCGTGCACATCCAGCCATGCCGCGGCCCGCCGGATGCGCTCACCCGCCCCGCTCGCCCACATCTTGGCCCAGTTGCCAC
Source organism: Nonomuraea sp. NPDC049421 (assembly GCF_040677005.1). Lineage (NCBI taxonomy): Bacteria > Bacillati > Actinomycetota > Actinomycetes > Streptosporangiales > Streptosporangiaceae > Nonomuraea > Nonomuraea sp. NPDC049421. Next base: position 58,165 of record NZ_JBFAQA010000006.1, on the reverse strand, counting down.
CGGAGGAGGCGCGGGTGCGCATGACCGTGTACGAGCGGTGAAAACGCAGCCTGGCCAGCTCCAGCAGGCGTCGCCGGTCGCGGGGCGGCAGGCCGTACGCGTCGCAGAACAGCCGCAACCGGGCACCGACGTCGACGGTGCGGAGCAGCGGGGTGCGGTCGACCGGATCGGAGATGGGCGCCCAATGGCGGAGGGTGGTGACGATGTCGAAGAGGCGCGTCGTGGGGCGGGCGAGGTCGAAGTCGATGAGCGCGTAGGGGGTGGTGGGGTCGGTCGCGCGAAATATCACGTTCTCCGGCGTTAAATCACAATGCCCAATGACTTCCGGCGCTTTGTCATCATTCGACCCCCCTTCCCACCCATCCATGGTCAGCGGGAACCCCACGGTCGCATCATGAAACCGGCGCACCAACGCCGCCAACCCGGCCAGCGCCTCATCACTCACGCTCTCCAGCCGCAACCCGGTCGTACCAGGAAGAAAAGTAAGCACCTCGCGCCCGAACCCATCGAACCCCAACACCCTGGGAGCCCCGTCGAACCCGGCGGCCTCAAGGTGTCTGAGCAGGGCATGCACGGCGGGCGTCGACGTACTGGCCGGTCTGCGCACGGTGTCTCCGACGCGCACCACCCCGTCTGTCACATCCCCGCCCTGCAGGGGAATCTCATGCAGGAGCGTCGCGACCATGCCAAGACAGCTTAGCCCCGCCCGCACGCCCCCGCCCGCCCTTTTCCCCACCAACCCCCAGACCGAAACCCCTTTTCCGCCCCCACCGCCCCACCCCTGCAACCCCACCCGCCTTGTCGCGGAACCCGGCGTAGTAGGCCTGCTGGACCTGCGCGTTGCTCTTGGACCTGCAACCCCACTCGCGTCCGCGTTGGCCTGAACCTGCAATCCCACCCGCGCCCGCGCTTTTAACCCGCTGACTCACCCGCGCCCGCCTTGCCCCGAGCCGGTAACCCACCCACACCCACTTCCCGACCCAGCTCACCCGCCCGCGTCCGCTCATTCCGGACCCACCACCCCACCCGCCTGAAGCCGGCTCGCCGACTCGCCGGTGAGCCGGTGGGGCGGTGAGTTGTAGGGACACTCCATCAGAGGGCACCTCCTCAGCCACTTCATGCCTTCTCAGCCCCGTTCGCCCCACCCTCGCCCGGCCCGCTCCGAACCCGCCCCACCCAAGCCGATCCCGCTACCCTGCGACCTCATGCCGATCCTCCTGTCGCTGGCGGCCTTCGTCATGACGCTCCTGGGCGGGTTCGTCGCGGACCGCGTCGGCGGCCGCCGCCACCTCGTCCTCGGCTTCGCGGGCGGCATCATGCTCGGCGTGGTGGCCTTCGACCTGCTCCCGGAGGCATTGTCGGCGGACTCGTACGACGTGCACGGCGTCCCCGTACCGATGCTGACCCTCGCCCTGGCCTTCCTCGCCATCCACATAGTGGAACGTTCGGTCGCGATGCACGCCACCCACGAATCCGACTACGCCACCCACCACCACGCCCACGCCCCCACGGAAACCACCACCCATACACGCCACCGCCAAGGCGTAGGCCTGACCGCCGGCACAACCCTGGTCATCCACAGCCTCCTGGACGGAGCCGCCATCGGCGCCGCCTACCAGACCGACGCCTCCCTGGCGGTGGCAGTGGCGATAGGAGTAATCGCTCACGACTTCACAGACGGCTTCAACACGTACACGATCACTTCCCTGTACGGGAACACCCGCCGCCGCGCCCTCACCCTCCTCACCCTGGACGCCCTGGCCCCGGTGGCCGGCGCCACCCTCACCGTCCTCCTCACCATCCCCGACGACATCCTCGGCGCCTACCTCGGCCTTTTCGCCGGTTTCCTCCTCTACCTCGCCACCTCCGATATTCTCCCAGAGGCCCACACGCCCCGCCGCTCCACCGGCTGGACGCTCACGGCCACCGTCCTCGGCACGCTGCTCATGTGGGGTGTGATCGGCCTGACAGACTGACACGAGGAAAACGTGTGCGTGACATGTCGCCGGATCATGCACAATAAGGCGGGAGCGCCCTTAGCTCAGCTGGATAGAGCACCGGACTTCTAATCCGACGGTCGCAGGTTCGAATCCTGCAGGGCGCGCTTCGATCATGGTCTTACCTGCGATGATGCGGGATCGGATGCGTTCTAGAATTATCATCTGGCGCTTGCGTGCTCCGTGCGTGCTCGCGCGCACCAACCCCGCACACACCATGATCCATTTGCCGTCCTCCCACTCGGTGCAAGAGCGGCCCCGCCTCGCCGTGAGCAGGCGGCGAATGCGGGGCCGGATGCTTAATCCGACTGTCAGCTCCTCAGCGGGATGAGCTTCCCAGTGTCGGTCTGACCGTCATCGTTGAACAGCAAGGCGGCGGTCTTCTCGGCTGCCGCCATGGCGACCTGCGGGTAGACGGAGGTGTAGGTGTCGGCGGTGAACGCACTCGAGGTATGTCCCAGTGTTTCCTGTACCACCTTCATCTCCACCCCGGCCGCCAGCATCAGCGAGGCCGCCCCGTGGCGCAGGTCGTGAAGGCGGATAGGCGGCAGGCCTGCGAGGTAGGCCAGCCAGAGAAACTGGTCGGAGATGTGCTGGGGATGGAGCCGGTTGCCGTCGGGCTGGGTGAAGACGAACCCGGTGTCCGTCCACGCCTCACCCATGGCCAGCCGTTCCTGGAGTTGCTGCTGCCGATGGGCGCGCAGCAGTTGCGCGGTGTCGGTGTCCAGGGCGATGGTCCGCACTGACGCGTCGGTCTTCGGGGCGCCCTCACGAACCGCCCAGGCCAGCTGCACGAGCTGCCAGTTCACGGTCAGGGTGTGGCGGTCGAGATCGACCTCCTTCCAGCGCAGCCCGCAGGCTTCGCCTCGGCGTAGCCCCCGCAGCGCGATCAGCTGGTAGAGGGCGAACAGGCGGTGGGCCTTGGCTTCCTTGAGAAACCGGCGAGTATGCGCGGGCGTCCACACCATGACCGGGGAGGGGCGGGGCACGCTGGTGTAGGCGTCGATGGGATCGACCCTACGGCCGCCTCGGCGGTGTTTCTCGGTCTCTCGGTAGGTGCGGAAGTCTTGCTGCCAGGCGCGGACCCGGTCCTCGGTCCACACCAGCGGCTTGGGCCGGGTGTAGGCGGCCATCTCCAGCACGGCGGCGGGGTTGAAATCGATCAGCCGGTCCTGGCGCATGGCCATGTTGAGCGCGTGCCGCAGGGTGGCGCGGATGCGGTGCATGGTCGCGATGCTGACCGGCCGCCGGAACTTCACACTCGCTCGCACCTGCGGGTTGGGATCGGCGCGGCGTTCGCCGATGGTGTCGTTGAACTCCTCGATCTGCTCGAACATCAACGCGATGTCGCTGACCTTGAGCTGCTCCAGCCGCAGCCGCCCCAGATACGGGGTGAGGTAGAGCCGGATGTGGCCCTCGTAGGAGCGGCGGGTGGTCTCCTCGATCTTCCGCTTGCGGTTGAGGAACTCGGCCAGCCAATGCTCGACGGTGATCTCTTGAGTGAGGTGCTGCCCGGTCTTGATCTTGCGGCGGACCGTTTCCACGTCCGGGAGCGTGTCGGTCTCGGCCAGCGTCCGCTTGATCAGGTCAGCGATCTGGGTACGGGTGGCGGGCTCGCGCGGATCGGCCAGCGCGAGCAGGTCCCGCACCTGGCCGAGCTCGTCCTTGGCAGCGTCCTGGGTGGCGAACCCTCCGCGCCGCAGCGGCCCGCGCCGCTTACCGTCAGCTCCTGGCGGGAGTTCGATCTGGTAGTTCCAGATGCCGTGCCGGTAGCTCCACCCGCCGTCGGCACGGCGCAGCTTGGGGCATTGCTGCCCGAGTGCCCTGCCGTCGCTGTCGCGGCAGGAACAGCGTTTGAAGGTGCGTCCCTCAGCCATCGTGATGCCTGTCCTCTTTCATATTTGGTGCTGTTGGATCGGGCTGGTGCGGCATTGCGCGGGGCGGCACTTGGTGCAGGGACGCTGCGCCGAGTCCGGAGGCGGGCCGGTGAAGGAACCGGTTGCCATCCCCGAAGGGCGTGCCTTGGGGAAGTCCCGACCCGGATACGCGCCGCGCTATCCCGCTCAGCCGTGGCCCTGGTGGTTGCGGGCTACGGGCGGGCGTACGGCGGTCCTGACGCCCGTGCCGCCGTCTGTGCGGTGTCGAGCGCCGGGACCGTTGTGTTCCCGCCCGGTACGGCCGATACGGCGGCGTGATCGGGGCGAGCACGCCCGTGGTCGTCACCCCGCCGCATCGATGGCCGTGCCGATGGGGTGTATCGACGCCCACCTGGGTGGCGTTGGTCAAGGCCGAATCCGACGGTCAACGCGGGGCCAGGTTGTCGGCGCTCTCCGCACGGCGTCGCGGCCGGCTCAGCGCTCTTCGCTTCGAGTCGTCATAGAGCAAGGACGGCTTTCCTGCAGGAACGCACCCATGTGTGCGAGTGAGATGAGAAGCCGTTTCCCAAGGCGCTGGCCTGGAAGACTGCGCAGCCGCAGCTGGCTCGAGGGGGCACTTCGATCGGCAGATGAGCGCCGTCGGTCGTGCTGAACGGTATGGTCCGCGGTTCGCGTGGTGCGGCGGTGTCGTGCGGTGAAGTCATGTCGGTGTGGCCCGATCACCTAGACCACCTGATCCCTGTCACCTTTATAAATACCTGCGCTCGGGGCCGGATTCGGACAGCAGGCGATACAAAGGTCCGATCATGATCATCCGACGAAGCATCCGTATCCGGTGTGCACTCCCCGTCCTCGCCTGGCGGTTACCTGCTTTGAAAATGCCACATGGTGTTCGCTGGTGCCGTTGGCTGAAGAGCATGTGACGAGCATGTGATCATGGGGTCGACGGGGCCGTTCCGGTAGCGATCACGTGCCCTTGACTATTCAATTTGCGCCGAAGAATGACCTTGATCTAAGCATTCAGCGGAGGATGTGATCCGGAGGTAGCTTGGTATCGGCAGGGTCGCGATGGCTGCCCCGAAGATAGTACACCTGGTCATGCGGGCGACTATTTCAAGGACGAACGGTCGCGGTGTCCAGGCGGCGGTGCAGCATTGATATCAAGGTCAGCACGTCGAGAGCGTCAGACCGGGAGGTGGCCCACAGAACTTTGGGTGCGTGGGCGCTCGGGTTGCGGAAGGTGCTGAACAACCCCTTCATCAGCATTACCAAGCCGTTCTGTTCCGAGCGCTCCCATTCGGTGGTCAGTGCGTTGAAGGCGATGCGCGGTCCCTGCCCGATGGAGCAGGTCTTGTCCACCAGGCCGGATCCGTCGCCGATTTCGCCGGTCAGAGCTCGCAGTTTGTCGGCCACGCTCTTGGACGCCTCCAGGACGGCGTGGAAGTAGTTGCGCTGCATGAGCTCAGCTCGGCAGAAGTTCAGAACATCGGGGTGGACACCGCGCCGGTTCAGCTCTGCACGCAGGTCGTCTGCTCGTTGCTGGGCCTCTGCCACGGTGGTGGCCGCAGTCGTGCGCGCGACCCTACCGTCGTCGAGGATCTTGTAGCCGCTGTAGAGGAGAGCTTCGTTCACCGCTGAGCGCGCATCTTCGAAGGCGAGCGTGGAGGTGAAGCGGACCGGCCGCATTACCTCGCCCACAAGGCGCAGCATGGGCTTTCCGTCCCCCTGGCGGTTCTGCCACTCGGCGACAGCATTGAACAGACGCTTCCACTTCGTCTGCTGCTCGCTACCGGCAGGCTCGGTGATCCTCAGCGGAGCGATCAGATTAGGGATCTGCGATCCGGTGACTGCGTCGGCCAAGGCTTTGCAGATCTGCTCGACCGAGGCGGCGGGGAAGGGTGCGGGGGGCGGCGTGACCTGCGACATGGGATCCATGCTCCTCGTCTGCTCCCATAGCGCGCTACTGGTTTCCCTACCTTCACTATCGCACCGTCCTGCGGATCACCGAACTGAGCAGGCAGCGTGAGGATGAAAAGCGTTCACTGTTCAATAATCGCTACGGCTATCGAAGAGTTCCGGGGCCACCCGGAAGAAATCACCCATAGGTATACTAAGGCACTCAAAGTGGACAAATAGTGAGTGCGGCAGGGAGCCACGAGTCAGCCAGCAACGGACGCTGACCCGGAGTATCATCCATTTCAGAACGATGGGGTGTTTGTGGCGGGCGCTAGTGCTTCCGATCGCACAACGGCTCAGTCCGAGCAGTGGGTCCTGGGACAAGCGGGTGGAACCGCAAACTCCCTTGATGGCTGACTCGCCTGGTTGCACTCACCGCAGGTTTCGCGTGGGCTATGCCCATGTCCCCGATAGTGGCTGGGGTAGCCGTCCCATGAGTAGCATTGGACGGTACTGAGCAGGCAAGGACGTCCTGCCATGTCCGCTGGAATCAAGACTGTCGTCATCGAAGACGGCACGGAGGTGCCGATAGAGCGCGAGCCGCTGCCGCTGCCGCTGCCCACCTCCAAAGACCTCACTGCCCTCAAACGTCATTTGAGTACCAATCCCAACGTCAACCTCAACGAAACAGCAATCGAGACTGCCGTCGGGCTGTTTATCAATCTCCCCAAGGTCATCCGAATCGCCACGCACGAGGCGGGCAACGATGGCTTGAGCTCGCAGTATGTCGGCAGCACGCACCTGCTCATTCTCGAAGGCGAGGCAGACGCCGAGGCGCTGTCGTACCTCCTGGGGAGCGTGCGACTGAGCGGCCTGCCGAAGGGGCCGCAGATCACCGGTGTTCGAGACGAGGCTGGAAGGCTTCAGGCGCAACTGTCGGTGGAGTTTGATTCGGTCGCCGAGGCCGAGAGCTTGGTGGACAGCACTGTCCGCGGAACACTGCTCGACACTGGCGCCATCTACAGCGAGTCGATTCTCGGTCACGGCGTGATGAGTCCAGTCGAGGCCGTCCTGGTCGAGTCCCGATTCCGCGATGGCACCCCATCCATGGTCAACGCCGCTTTGTACGACGGCACGTTGCGGGCAACCAGCGCAGCATGGGTCCGTTACTACGACAGCACGCTGTCTCCGGCGAGGAACATCGAGCGAGTTGCGCAGGAACTGCGGGACGCTCTGACGACGCCCGCCCGGAAACGCCGAGCACGGTACCTGCGGCAGGCCGAGGCGGCGAACCTCGCTTATGCACGGAGCGGGCTGACCATGCCAGTGCTGCGCGAGTTCCAGGCCAGGCGGATACCCGTACGACTGATAGTCGGGGCGCAGTTCAGCGACGAAACCGATCTCGATGAACTCCCCGCCGCCATTGCCGCCGCGCAGAGCATCCGACACATCAGTGTCAGCCCGTGGCGCGAGGCGGCCAAAGACACCGTGACGGCACAACGCACCGTACTGCATCTGCATCAGGCCGATCACGTGTCGGAGGCGTTTGTTCACCTCACCGAGGACCGACCTCTTTCTGATGAGGAGATCAATCTTCTCTTCCCGGGGGCGGACCCTGCGATGGTGACTGACCGGACTGGTCATGCCCGACCGCTGTGGCGAGCACTCATTATTGTGCGCACGCTTACCAACCCGCAGGTCTACGACGAAGCCAAGCGATTCATCCGCAGCGACCAGGGCATCGCCACTGTCCGCCCACATCGCTACGCCGGCTTCATCGGAGTACTGGTGGACCTGCCATGGCGGCTGACCAAGCCCCAGACGACCGACACCGCCCGTAACGCCTGGCGTAACGGCGGCGTTCTATCCGAGGGGATCTTCGCCGACTGGGAGCCGGTATTCGAGCCAATCGAGGAACTCCTCCGGCTAGCCCAAGATGGTGACGTCTCAGCTCAACGCACGCTCCAAGTACTAGCTGGCACCGCCCTGCTCGCCGACGGCATCCTGACCCGCGACCGCGGCAGCAAGATCGGCGAGGACGGAGTGGCCTACCGGGCCACACCGCCGGTGCTGCTCGCCTCCTGGATCGACACCCGGCATGGTCGGCTCCAGGCCGCCCAGGTCGTCCGCAGCTTCAATCATGAGCGCGCAGGCGGCTCAGGCACCAGCCGAGCTGTAGGCGTCGACTACACCTACCCAGTAGTTGACGATGAGGGCGTCCCGGTTCCGTCTGGACAGAGCTATCGCATGCTCATCGAGGGTGACCTGTTTGAGCAGGCTAGTCCTCAGAAGGCAGCGGGGCGACACGAGCAGGTCAGCGCTGCGCAGAGGAACCGCAGCCTCTCCCGAGAGCAACTCAACGAGCAGCGCCGCTTCATGATTGTCGACCTGATTGGCCGAGCAGCAACCATCGTCCAGCAACTGGAGGCCGAACTCGCGGATTACCCGAGCAAGTTGCCGGAGCATCCATTCGGCACCCGCGCCGACTGGAAACTGATCCGCAGCAAGGTCGGAGATCTCGGTGAGTCGATGATCCTGCTCATGCCTCCGCCCGATCCAGAATCGCCTCTGCTGGAGCCAGAGGAGAACGACATGCAGGACGCGGACGGCCTGGAGGAGGCATGAGCACCCAACGGCCGCGCCGACTGGCGCGCAGCAGCGCCACTGCAGTCACGTCGCAACAGCCGCTCATCTCCACTCCGGATTCCCGGCAGAGCACGCCCACAGACGACACCACCGCACCCGCTCCCGGTTCCAAGCTCGGTCACACCACGTTTGCCGTTGCCGGCGGAACTGCTAGCGCAGGCGCGGCAGCCGCAACGGTCTACGCCTCGGGCGGAGGTGTGCCGTTGATACTGGGGGTGGTGCTGCTAGTCCTCGTGATCGGCGCCTCGGTCGGGCTACTCCTCGCCCTAATGCGAAGCGATGATCAGCGGAGCACCTACGAACGGCTCATGGGTCTGCTTGGACTTTTGCTGACCCGGCAGCCTGATCGCTATCTGGTCGAGCCCGGTAGTGGTTCGCGTGCCCAGCCGGGGCAGACAGCGCATACCCCCTTCTCTCGGCGTGAGGGCAACGAGGTCGGGACTGTTGATAGGCGAGTTGGCGAGGAGATGAGGCTCCCAGCAGATTTCGGCGAGCCCTAAGAAGTCCCAACAGAAAGATCAGCGGACGAGGCGGCGCCTGCAGATAATCGCGGCAGCGAGGGTCATGAACGCTTCGCGGATTTCCCGGCGGTTGCACAGGCGGCGGAACCAAGGCAGGGGCGCGATCATCCGTTCGACCACCCACCGTGAATACCCCGGCCGGAGCCGTGAGGGGTGCCGCGTCGGGCGATGATGGGCTTGATACCGGTGCGCCAGACCAGGCGACGGTACTCGTCGTGGTCATAGCCGCGGTCGCCGTACAAGCAGGCCGGCCGCTTAGAGCTCCTAACAAAATGATCACTTTGGCCCTTCAGGAGACGGTTTGCGGGTTTGATCACGTCGTGTGAGGAAGGGTGAGCAGCCGCCCTGGATCGTGCGCGACAGTCTGTGGGAGCGGATTGAGCCGCTGCTGCCGAAGGTCTAGCGGCGCACGCGTCATCCGGGTCGTAAGCGGCTGGACGATCGCAAGGTGTTGTGCGGGATCTTGTTCGTGCTCTACACCGGGATCCCGTGGGAGTTTCTGCCCCAGGAGCTCGGGTTCGGATCGGGAATGACCTGCTGGCGCCGCCTGCGCTACTGGCACCAGGCCGGGGTGTGGGAGCGACTGCATCAGGCCTTGCTGGCGGAGTTGCACGCCGCCGGGCAACTGGACTGGTCGAGGGCGGTGATCGACAGCTCGCACGTACGCGCGCTCAAGGGCGGCCCAAAACCGGGCCGAGCCCGGTCGATCGCGGACGGGCGGGTTCGAAGCACCACGTCATCACCGAAGGGCACGGCGTCCCGCTCGCCCTCAGCCTGACCGGCGGCCACCGCAACGATGTCACCCAGCTCATGCCGCTGATCAGGAAGATCCCTCCAGTCCGCGGACGCGTCGGACGGCCTCGCAGGCGGCCCGACTGCCTGCTGGCCGACCGCGGCTACGACCACAACAAGTACCGGCGCCTGGTGTGGAGGGCCGGCATCAAACCGATCATTGCTCGCCGGGGCACTGCGCACGGCAGTGGCTTGGGCGTGCATCGCTACGTGGTCGAGCGGACGATCGCGCTGCTGCACTGGTTCCGCCGCCTGCGCATCCGCTGGGAGATCCGCGATGACATCCACGAGGCCTTCATGACGCTGGCCGCTGCCATCATCTGCTGGCGCCGCCTCGTTCGCTGATCATTCTGTTAGGAGTTCTTAGGCGGTCGGCCGATGAGGCCGCGTACCGGCGGCATGGCCTTGATCAGCGGCGTGAGCCGGGTGACGTCGTTGCGGTTGCCGCCGGTCAAGGAGACGGCGAGAGGGATGCCGTTGCCGTCAGTGATGACGTGGTGTTTCGAGCCCGGTTTGGCACGGTCGACCGGGCTCGGCCCCGGTTTTGGGCCGTCCTTGAGCGCCCGGACGTGCGAGCTGTCGATCACCGCCTTGGACCAGTCAAGCTGGCCGGCCTTCTGGGGCGGCTGTACGGTACGGGCGGCCCGTGGTTGGGAGCAACGCACAGCGTGCGCCACGCTCGAGAGTGTCGTATCGGCGAATACTGCATGCGTTCCGTGATGCTCTGAGTACCGTAGGTCAGAGGGGGTATGCGAGGTGTGCGCTCTCGGACGGTTGAGCCGATTGTGAGTAAATCGCCATATGTAAACCAGAGCTGAGACGTTAACGTCTAGCTAGGTACGAGTTGGAGAGAGGGGCGCAACATGTACAGCACCGTGCTTGCGGCTGCGCTCTCTGGCGCCTCCGTGGGGCAGTTGAGGTACTGGCGGCGTCAGCCCCCAGTGTTCGCGCCCGAGTATCAGACGCCTCACAAGGTCCTCTACTCATACAGAGACGTTGTGGCGCTCAGGTCGATCACTTACCTCCGGCAAAAGGACGTCACGTCACTGCAGGACATCCGTAAGTCGATCAAGAACTTGCGAGCCATGGGTAAGATCGAGCATCTGTCTGAGTACAAGCTCGTTCGCAGCGGCAACACCATCGTCCTCGTTGACGGGGACGAAGCCATCGACCTCCTGCGAGCGCCAGGCAATGCGATGCTCGCAGATCTAGTGGACATCTTCGGAGAGTTTGACGGCCGCATAGGCCGCGTCTTGCCTTTGCAGCAGCCCGTGCCTGGCGTGGTAGTTGACCCCGAGATCCTATCCGGCTTCCCGGTAGTCGAGGGCACCAGGGTCGGCTACGACCAGGTTGCCGGCCTCATGGATGACGATGTGCCCGCTGAGGAGATCTCCCGATTCTTCCCATCCATTGGCGCTGAGGCAGCTCTTGCTGCGCAACAGTTCGCGGACTACGTCCGCAGATTCGATGTTCAGGACCAGGCTGGCTGAGCAACTGAATGAAGATCCTCCTCGATGAGAACGTTCCGGAGCCGCTCGCGGAGCCGTTGTCATGGCTGCTGGTGAGCAAGCACGAGATGAGCCATGTCAACGCGCAGTGGAAAGGCATCAAGGATCGGCAGCTGTACGACAAGGCCAAACGTAAGGGCTATGACGTCGTCATCTCGAACGACAGCCAACAGCTCTTAGACCCTGACATCTGCCGCGCAATCCAGCGCTCGGGACGACACGTCGTATTCATCGAGACGAGCAGCGGAGGGTTACGCTCGCTGGCGGCAGCGGCTGGCGCAATTATCCACTCCATCCGAGGGATCATCAACGAGCTGGAGCAAGTCGATGGTCAGCGGATCATTGTTGTGCCGCCTCTACGCGGCGAGCCGAGGTACACGACTTTCGACCCACGACGCGAAGCCCCGTCGTCTGTCTGGCCACGCAAACAGCATGGTGACCATAAGCCTTCTCGTGGCAAACGCTCCTGATCTACCCTGAGAACTGCGCTGCCAGTTCTCGTCCCTCTGGTGGTGGCGGTGCGCATCTCGACGAGCGAGTTCGGGGTGCGCTTCGCGATGCCATGCCCGATCGCTACGACACGCGTACTCTGTCGGAGCTGAAAGAGTTCACTCGCGCCCCTGCAGGAGCCAGGAAGGCTTCCTGACCTTCACCGTCTCCTTCGACGAGCGGGGCCAGATCTACGCCGTGGCGCAGGAGTTCAAGCATGACCTCGGGCATGTTCGTGAGCCCGAAGACTGTGCCTACGTCGAAGCGGCGGTCTCATCACACCTGCCCCAAGGTCACCGGACCGCAACCGGACTTCAGCAGCCGGTCCAGATTCCCGCGCCGTCCGTGGCGATCTTGGTAGTCAGGTCGGCCACCTTCCTGGCGGTGTGGGTGATGTCCTACCGGTGGGAGTTGACCGGCCCGGCGCGGATCAGGGACTTGCGCCAGTGCGCGTCGCGGGCCAGTTGATCGAGTGCAGACGCCAGGCTCGCCGAGTCACCTGCCGTGAACGGGATACCGGCTTGGCCCAGAGTCTCCGCCATCTTCGCAGTGTTGCGAGTAGACGACGGGGAGGCGGTGGGCTTGCGCCTCGACGGCCATTAGGCCGAACGCCTCCGAGCCAGAGGTCGTGAAAACAAAGGCATCGAACTGGGACTGTAAGAACAATTTACAGTCCCCGCGCATGCTACCAATCGGCAACTGGCCGGAATGCCAGGGCGTCTGAGGTTCGAGCGTGCTCCCAAGAGTCCAGATGGTAAGCGTCGGGGATCTTGCTCAGCGGATGATGAGAGCGCAGCGCGCAGACGATCAACTCGCTGTCTTCTGTCGGGCGGGGCCAGTCCTTAGGCATGGGTAGGTTGCTCTTCTTCCGGAAGGGGTTCTCGGTCACGATGGCAGTGACCCATTCGCGTGGCACCTGCCGACATTCAGGAGAGTCGTCGCGCCAAGAGCCGGTTTCGGGCGGATCATTCGGAAACGGGTCTGTGGAGACAAGGTAGCCGACTGGTTTCAGGGGGACGTTGTTCTCTGAGCGGCGCCGGGTGACGGCTCGGGTGGTAAGAGGGCGGAAGTAGCCGGCGGCTGTGGCGTTGAACTGCTCAAACAGATGTCGGAGCGGATAGCCGTCTACGGGGATCCCCACGAGTTGGAAGGACACGTTGCAGCGGCGGATCAAGCGAGAGGAGCAACTGGAGACTTCAGCGGTGAGGGTGTAGAAGCCGCCGCCCTGGCAGATGTCGAAGTAGGTGACTTGTTCTGTATGGTGCACCCGTTCTAGGCCATCGATGCGCTCTGTCCACGCACGGAGCGTGTCGAGGAATTCGCGGGCGCCTATGCCGCGCCAGTTGAGGGTGGCCTGCTGGATGTTCCAACTCGGCCGGGACGTCATCCAGCCCATGGAGTCGAGCGCGTGTAGAAGGTCGGCGAGACCGTTTTCATCGAGAGCGCTGATCGGCAGATCAAGGCTGACACCGCTGCCGTCCGCAGGCACCCAGTCCACGTCGGGCAGGTCCTGAACGAAGACGAGTTCGGAGTAGCCGCCGCCCGATGTGACGTATGGCAGCGGGTGCAGGTCCGTGTCGAGTAAGGCGAGGCCGGAAGCTGGTAGGTCGGTAGACGGTCGGCGCTGACGACGATGCCGAGCTCCCGCAGTCAGGTGCACACGACCGTGAGTGACCAAGGTCTCCCACTTGTTCCGCAGGAGATTGGCCAAGGTCTCCGGCGCTCGCAGTGCCTGTGTCAGCTCGTCCTCACCCAGAAGGATGACGGGTTGCCTTGCTCTGCATTGGACTACTTGCTCACTGATGGTGTCGGTAAAGCCGGACACGCTGATGATCACGCCGATGACGGAGGACGACGCTGCCCGCTCCAACCGGGACCGCACCGCGTCGAAGACGTCCACACCGACGGGGCTGGTTTCCCACTTGGCCTCGATCAGGTACCACACGTTCCCGTAGCCGGCCACCAGGTCTGTCTGTCGTGGCCAGGCGATGCCGGCGTTGCGTTGGACACGGAAGTGTGCCTGCTGGAAGAGACGCTCCAGGAGTTGTTCCAGCTTCAGCCCTCGCTGGTGCGCGTCCGGGTTTGACCGCAGGCGCTCGAACTCCGTCGGCAGCGATGACGCCCATCTCATGGCAGTTCCCTCGCTCCTTCCGCCCGACATCGCTGAGGTGGTCGACGGGCTCAACTTTTGTGAGCTTGGATAAGACGATCTTGGGGCTTTGCTTCCAGGGCCCTCGGTCACGGCAGAGGCTCGCGAGGAGGGCACCGCGGCGATTCGTGGTGAGGGGCCCGAGCCCTGAGGGTGGTCATGGGCGCCAGCCAGAGGCCGTCGTCGTCAGGACTACATCGAACAGATCAAGTCAATGAGTCGGACCCGTCACCATGAGGTGCAGGAGGAGCTCACCGTTCGGGCACGCGCTAGCGACGAATCTCTGAGGGGCAAGGAACGCTGAGCGTAGCGCGAAGGTCGTGCGCAGGTTACAAAGTGTGCGCGTGTCTCACCCCGGCCCCCAAAGGGGAACCTGCCGGACAGAGAGCGCGCTTGCTCCTACGCCTGACGTATCTGCCCCACACGGGACATCACTACTTACTGTGGTTACTTGACGCTGGGTACTCACTGTGAGGTTGCCGGAGGAGCGCGATGGGGCCTGACATGGTCATAGGTCGAGGGCTCCGTTCGTCAGTCAACTAGGTAATGAGCTTCGATGTAGGCGACGGTGGAGTCATATGGCTCTCCCACCGGCTTCAGCATGTACTTGCGGAAAATCGCGGCGGTGGCGCGACGAACGCCGCGGTTGCGGGCGTCGGCGTTGTCCCATGAACGGGCGAGGGTGCGGGTGACCACTTGGTCGATCTCCTCGGCCAGGTTCCTTTCCGTGATGGTCAGTCCGGGAGGTGCGTGGTCGTGGATGATCCGCGACAGGACACCTACGTGGTCTTCGTCCAGCACGACCGCTTCGTCGGGGTGCTTTCCGGCGTTCACGATGGCGCGAGCGATCCGGAGCGCCTCGGACAGGAACTCCAGAGCGTCGTGTGAGTTCTGGATGATCCGGTCCCGCAGCAGCTTGATTCGCTCGGCGAGGGCGGTGTACTTCGCGGAGCCCGGTTCGACGCCCTTTTCGAGAGCGGCCTTGATGTGGTCCAAAATCTCCGCTGCGGACGGTGGTCTCTTGTCCTCGCCGTCCTTCCCGGGCTTGGGCCGGACAAGAGCCATCAGTTCCTTGAGGATGGCGATGCCCTGCGCGTCCAGGACAAGGGCTTCCTCTCGGGTGGCGACCACGGAGAAGGAGTGGACGTGGGCGTTGATGATCTCCAGGACCATCGGTCCCAGCTCACTCAGCCGCTCTTTCCGCTCCTCGTCGGAGGACTTCTTGAACAGGGTCGTGTAGACGGACCCGAACAGCCCGAGACCGTCCCGGTACTTGGCCACCCGCTTGTCGGTGCTGATGAGCGGATACAGGCGGGCCAGCAGCCGGTAGTCCTTGCTGAACACTTCGGCGGCGCCAGGGTTGGCGTCTAGGAAGGCGTTGATGGCCCGTACGGACTCGTATCCGTGGACCGTGAGGTCCAGGCCGTCCACGTCCACGAGAAGGTCTTCGATGCGAGCGAAGGTGGTGCGGAACTCGTCGACCAGCTCGGACAGGTCGGTGACGAACCCGCCGCCCTTACCGGTGCCCGGCGAGGTGGGATCCACGACGGCCCGCTGCACCTCTTCGGCCAGCCCGATGTAGTCCACGATCACGCCGGAGGTCTTTACAAATCCGGTCGGGGACACCCAGGTGCGGTTCGGGCGGGTGATCGTCTGGAAGAGGGTGTGGGCCTTCAGCGGCTTGTCCAGGTAGAGGACGCCCTCGTTGGGGGCGTCGAACCCGGTCATCAGCTTCGCGGTCACCACCAGGAAGCACAGCGGGTCGTCCGGGGTAAGGAACCGCCGCTTCTGCTCCTCTTCCTCGGCCTCCGAAAGCCGGAACGGGCGCATGGCGGGGTCTTCGCCCTTGGCGTCCGAGACGGAGATGTTCACCTCGGCGGTGATCCGGCCATGCTTGCCGACCTCGGCGAGCACCTGTGACGCCTCGAAGCCTGCCAGCAGCTCGTTGATCTTGTTCGTGTAGGCCACGGCCAGCTCACGGTTGTAGGCGACGACCTGGGCCTTCAGGCCGTTGCGGTAGGCGCCGGCCAGGTAGTGGCCCACGATGTCCTGGCAGACCGCGTGGATGCGGTCGGGGTTGGCGAACACCGAGGTGAGGCGCCCGAACTTGCGGGACAGGAGCTCACGGTCGGGATCATCGAGGTCGAAGTCGTCGGCGAACTGGTCGAATTCAGCCTGCAACGCCTGGTCGTTTAAATCGAAGGCGACCGGGTGCGGGTCCAGCAGGACCGGAACGGTGGCCCCGTCCAGAAGCGACCGGGACACCGAGTACCGGTGCAGCACCCTGCCCGGGTCGGTCTCCTCGCCGAAGAGGGCGAAGGTGTCGGTGGAGAGGTTCCTGACGGGGGTGCCGGTCATACCGAAGAACTTCGCGCGCGGCAACGCTGCGCGCATCTGCCCAGCCAGGGACGTCGACCGGGCGGACTGGGTGCGGTGTGCCTCGTCGACCAGCACGATGATGTTGTCCCGGGTCGACAGGTTCCTGCCGGCGTCGGCGAACTTGTGGACGGTCGTGGAGATGACGCCGCGCACGTCGCCGGCCAGCAGGGAACGCAACTCCTGGCTGGTGGCGGGCTGGTGGAAGTAGGCGCTTCCCATGGCGGAGGTGAATACCCCGGAGGTTTGGCGGACGAGTTGGGTCCGGTCCGAGAGCAGGATGATCGTGGGCGATTCGGTGCGGGTGTCGGCCAGCAGCAGCGAGGCGGCGAACACCATCAGCAGCGTCTTTCCGCTGCCTTGGTGGTGCCAGATCAGCCCTTGTCGGCCGCCGGCCAGGACTCGCTTGTGGATGAGGTGGGCGGCCTCCATCTGTGGGTAGCGGGGCAGGTACTTCGTGTCCACCCCGCCCCCGGAGGTGTCGAACAAGGCGAAGTTGGCCAGCATGTCCAGGACGGTGGCTGGGTTGAGCAGTAGTTCGACGGAGCGCTGCACGTCGGCCTGCCCGGACAGGTTCTCGTTGTCGGCGGTGGACCGGAACGGCTGCCACAGGTTCGTGGGGGCACCGGCGGCGCCGAAGCGCAGCTTCAGCCCGTCGGAGGCGACGGCGAAGACGTTGGGGGTGAAGAACCACGGGTACTCGGTGGCGTACACGTCGTTGATCTCGCGGGCGGCGTCGGCCCATCCGGAATTAGCGGTCGGCGACTTCACCTCGACCACGACCAGGGGCAGGCCGTTGACCCAGTACACAAGGTCGAACCGGCGGGAGGTCTTGCCGGGGACGGTGATGGTCACCTCGTCCGACACGACCAGCGTGTTGGCGGTCGGGTCCCCGAAGTCGATGACCTTCAGAGCGTGCCACGCGCCGTCGGCATCTCGGAACTCCTTGTGTCCTCGCAGCAGGCGCAGCACCTGCTCGTTGGCCCGCACCAGCCCGCCCTCGACGGCGTTGACCGTGGCGGCGATCTCCTCGACCACCGCGTCCACGTCGAACCCGTCGATCACTCCGGGGTTGAACTGGACGATGGCGTCCCGCAACAGGCCGGCCATCACCGTCTGTGTCGTCTCCCGGGGCAGCGCCCGGCCCGCGGTGAAGGTCCAGCCCATGGGGAGCGACCACTGGATCATCAAGTTCTGGAACTCGCGTTCCCGAATGCCCTTCGCCACGGCTCAGACCTCCAGCTTGGCCGACTCAATCTCGATGGTGCGGTCCAGCAGCCCCGCCAGCAGCCCCGCGCGAAGATCACGGAGACGGGCGGCCTCCGCGCGGGTCGCCTTCACCACGGACTCCATCGCGTCGAGCTCGACCACCATCTCGCGTTGGCGGTCGAGCGACGGCAGGCGCACAGTCATGCCCTTCGCCCGCTTGGCGCTGATGTGCTTGATGTTGGTGCCCCCCGCGATGTCGAGGAAGGCCCTGGATTCGTAGGCCCACATGCTCCAGTGGAAGACGAACTCGGGAATGCAGACCCCTTCCAGCGCCCGAAGACGGAGCAGGGTCATCTGGGTGCAGACAGGCCCCGGAAGCTCGTTCCGCCACATGGCGGGCATTCCGACAGCATTCGCGCTGGCGCTGCCCTCGGACACCACAACGTCGCCGTAGCGGAGGCCGAACCTCTCGCGCTCAACCGGGTCGTAGTTCATCTCCAGCACGTCGGACAGGTCGAGCGTCCCGTAGCCGACGTTCGCGGAACGGAGGTAGGGCGTCATGTACCGGCCGGTCGCCCTGTCGGGCGTCCGGCGCACGCCGGTGGAGAAGTCGAAGGCGTGCTCGGCGCTCACGGCCTTACCCGAGTCGCTGTTGACAAGGTCGGCTCGTCGCCGACGCAGAACCGCTGCCAACGCCCCCGCCTCGGCGTCAAGTGCCGTGATCTGGTCGTCGATCGCGCTGATGACCTCAACGATCCTCTTCTGCGTCTGTAGGGGCGGTAGCACGACGGGGATGTTCACGAAGTCCCGCTCATGGAGACGTCGGCGCTCTGTGGTGCCGACCGCTCGGCCCGCTGCCTCAGCCTGGAACGAAGCGGCGTGAAAGATGGCCTCAACGTATTCCGGGATGACCACCTCGGGCTTGACTGTGAACACAGGGAAGTCGTTGGTGACATAGCAGCCGTCCGCGTCGCTCTTGACCACCCCGAAAGCAGCTTTGGTCGCCCACATCCGGTTGTACACGATGTCGTCACGCTTGATCCGGTAGAGCACCTTGCCCTTGACGAACTGCGCGGGTACCGTTTCACGGTCGTACACTCCTCCGGCATTCCAGCGCACCCCGGCGTATCGCACCTCGCTGAGGTCCTCCACCCGAGTTACACGGGAAACCCGGGTCATCACCTCCCCAAGCGTGATCCGCTGCCAGTCACTCATCGAAGCCCTCGATTCCGGTAGCGGCGAGGACGGCGAGCATGCGCTGCTCGGTCTTCTGGCGTTCAGCACGAGCGATGTTGTAGGCATCGATGAGGGTGCCGAGGTCTTCCTGCTCGGCGGCGGCCTGCTTGATGTACCGCCCGATGTTCAGGTCGTACCCATTGGCCGCGATCTCCGCGGTGGGGACGAACCGCACCGCGAGTCCGCCTTCTCCGTCGGGGTCCACTGGGTTGCCGTCGGCGTCCATCTTGGAGTGGTAGGCGGTCACGATGTCGGCGATGTCGGCGTCAGTGAGGATGTTACGGTTTTTGGCCTTGGTGAACCGCTTGGAGGCGTCGATGAACAGCACGCCGCCCTGCCGCTCTGGGTCCTTGGTGCCGGGTGCGCGGAACACCAAGATCGCCGTGGGGATAGTGGTGTTGTAGAAGAGGTTGGCAGGCAGGCCGATGACTGCTTCGAGCAGGTCATCGTCCAGGACACGCTGGCGGATGGCTGCCTCTTGGCCGCCTCGAAAGAGCACGCCATGGGGCAGAACGACGCCGGCGCGTCCCTTCTTCGGGCCCATGCTGGCGATCATGTGCTGCACGAACGCCCAGTCCGCCGTTGACTGCGGGGCGACCCCGCCGAGGGCGCGCGGGTCGTTGGTCCAGGGCTTCCACTTCAGGCTGTAAGGCGGGTTGGCGACGATCACGTCGAACTGCGCGACGGACCCGTCTGGCTTCTTGAAGCGCGGGTCTTTCAGAGTGTCGCCGACCTCGACCTTGAACTGGGTGAGGTTGTGCATAAAAAGGTTCATGCGGGCAACGCCTGCGGTGTCCGGTACGGCCTCCTGCCCGTACAACTTGAGTGTGTAGCCACGCCCGCCGCGGGCCTTCAGGAGGTTCGCGGAGGCGATGAGCATGCCGCCAGATCCGCAGGTCGGGTCGTACACCGACTCGTGGCCCTTGGGGTCCAGGACCTCGACGATCAACTCGACGACCTCGCGGGAGGTGAAGAACTGGCCGGCTCGGGTGCCGGACCCGTCGGAGAACCGCTTCAGCAGGTACTCGTACGCCCCACCGAGGACGTCGTGGGACATGTTGCCCTCGTGCATCTTCGGGGTGCGGTCCATTGCCTGCATGACCGCTGCCAGCACCTCTCCCGGCAGCACCTCTTCGGAGGTCCAGGTCATGGACCCGAACAGGCGGGAGAACTTGTCAGGGTTGGCCGTCTCGATGGCTTGCAGGGAAGCGCGGACGCGCTGGCCGAGGCCGGGCTGGGTGATGGTGGCGAGGATGGACGTCCAGGAAGCGCGACGCTGGTGGACGGTGCCAGGGTGGATGAACGGGATCTCGAACGACTGGTAGTCGCGGTACTCGATCTCGTGAGCTTCCTCGGCGGACAGGTTGTCTAGGCCCTCGTTCTCGGCCAGAAACTGCTCGTGCTGGTGCTCCCAGGTGTCCGACAGGTATTTCCAGAACATCAGAGGGAAGATGACGGAGGCATACTGCGCTTCGGGCATCGCCACACGCAGCTCGTCAGCGGCATCCCACAACCGGTTCTCGATCTCTTGCTGCGTCACTGCCATCAGTCGGGGTGTCCTCGCTCGTCAAAGAGACGGCCCGAAGGCCGCTGCGGTTCTTGCTAGCCAAGTCAATCTTGGGGTGCCCGGCATGCGCGCGTCGGCCGTGACTGCATGCTGAACATTCGGAACTTCATGCTCTCCGCGCATGGGAGATCCACCAACGATATCCCTCAGCGTCTGACGTATACCGATCTCCTTGGAGCATGGAGGGGATGGCTGCCGATGGCGTGTGCTTGTGACCACGCGTGAGCAGCCATGCAGGGGCTGTCCATGGCTCAGGGCAACAACCCCCGCGTCAGCCCTTCGTCACGAAGCGTCTTGATGGGGACCTCGGCGGAGCTGGCGGACACCTTCCAAAAATCCCACCCAGCGCAGGATGTCACGCCTAGGACAAACTGGCCGGCACCGGACAGTGAGGGGAACACTTCGCCTGTTGAGACCCGAATCCGGCCATCTGGCTCGACCGTAGCTGCATATCGAGTGCCGCGTCTGCTGCCTGTCAGGGTTGTACCGGGCTTGAGCAGCTTCACGCGGATCAGGTCCGCGACGTCAACCTTGTAATGCGCGCGGGTACGACGTCTGGTCGCTTGATCAGGTGCAGCTACTTGTGGAACTTCGAATCCGAGGGATGAGGGCTCCCAGATTTTTTCGCATAGCGCCCGATAGAGCCGCTGTCGATGTTCAATCGCATCCTTACCGAAGTGGTCACGAAATGCGCGGACAAAACCTGAGAGATCAACTCGCTTGATGAATTTCGTGAATCCTGGATTCCTCCGGTAGGTCAAATCATGAAGGGATGCAGCAAGGAGGTTTTGGCCTCGGTAGTGCTCAATCTTCTGCTGGTACAGGTCGTCGCCGTAACTAGCATTATCCGACTTGGGTAGCAACAGGAGAGCTCCGAGACGGTTTCGCCAGGTCACGAAGGTCGGATAGGTCTTTACTTCAGTCTGGAAGCGATCAAAATGGTTTGCCCAGACATGTTCGATCTCGTACGGTCGCAGCTGGTCAAGGTACTCAGCTATCAATTCTGCCCGGCCGCATTCGCGCTCGACGTAATGAGTCATCCGAGCAAGCAGGTAACGGACTTGCCGACGGTTGTCTGATCTGAGTCCGAAGGTCGCGACCCCCTGGAAGTCGTACGGTAGTGTGGCAATCTCCGCGCCGAGCAGTGCGGATATTTCTTTCGGATTAATGCATTTACGAACCATGGGGATGAGTCGATCGACCTCGGCCTCCATGTCCGAAGCGTTGGTGCCCTCGTTATTCACTAGTCGCCGGACGTAAAGTAGGTCGAGGAAGTTGGCGAGCAGACGCGACTTTTCCTTGAAGGTGGCGTTATCGTCATCAGGCCGCAGGCTGGCGAGGATCAAGCGAGTCTGACAGTACAGGCCGTTGCGTGCGTTGTAGAACACGGCTTCGAGGCTTTGATCGAGGGTCTTGCTTGCTGCTAGCAGGGTGGCAAAGCGAGGGGCGAGAGCCGCGAGCCACTCGATGAACATAGCGAAGTCAGACGGGCGTCGAAGCCCAAGCTGCTCCTGGTGTGTGCGGACCCACTCATGGAACGCTTGAAAGATTCGCTGCCGATCATTTGAGGATTCTGATAGATCAGCGTGCTGAGCCGTCAGAAGGGCCTTGACGTACTCAGAAGGTGCATCCTTCTCCACGGCCGTGAGTGTCGACAGCATGTCGCGCCACTTGACGTTGAGGCGTTGTTGATCTTTCTTGCTTTCTTGGAAGAGAAAACTCTTGAGCAGATCGATGGGCCCGAGCCGGTCCCCACGATCATTCATCGTCTCAAAAATTTCCCAGCCGCTGTCCTGACTGAGTGCTTTGATGCCGACTAGGCAAACGCGGTCGAGTAGCCAGTCGTGGAAGAACGGCAGAGCGTCGTCCCTCAGCATGGTTGGAAAGTCATCAGCCATGTCCTGGCTGCGCTCCCACAGGTTCCGAACGGACACGGAGGGCGGACTATCTGGCAGTTGGTAGTCGGCGCCGTCGCAGAGAGCTTTAAGTAGGGGCTCCCGTTCCGGGATGTCTATGGCAAAGGTGGGCTTGCCGTGCCGCACAGACCTGATGAGCTGACCCAACTGCTCAGCCTCCTCGTATCGCTCCTGGTCTAGCAGCAAGCGCCGTAGGTAGATCAGCAGAAGGTGCAGCGTCGTGATGCGCTGTTGGCCATCGACGAGGTACGTTATGCCGTCTTGCTCGTGATAAACGAAGGGCCCCAAGAAGTAGGGGGCGTAGTGATCCGTCTGCTCACGATCATCTAGATCGTTCCACGATGCGTCGAAGCGCCGCCATAGGTCGTCAAGGAGAGCAGCGACAGCTTTTCGTGACCAGGTGTATTCACGCTGGTAGTAGCCCAACTGGAACCGGCGGCCAGTGAAAAGCTGCCTGATCGTTAGTCCGTGGCCAGATATTGGGCTGTCCGCCATGTTCGTGCTTCTCCATGTCTCCCGATGGCCGTCTCGTTACGGATCCTGATCGCTGGGGTACCGTCAGTCAATCGGCTGGAGCCTTCCGGACGTTAGCAACATGCGCAGATCTTGGTGAGCGGAGCTGAACAGACGGCTTGTGCCGCACCCAAGCGATAGCCGCCGCGCCGAGTACGGACACGGGAGACACGGAGTAGTACTCCATGGGCCTCGCATGAGGCATTTCTCCAGCTAGGTGGCATAAATGGAGGCAACGACGTCCTGGGCGAGGGCCAGGCTGGAAGCGGCCACGAACGTCTGCCGTCTGTCCATAGCCTTGTTGATATCAGCCATGCTGCCAAACTGGTAGTCCAAGGAGATGGGGTCGCCTCTGAGATCGAGGACGACGCCGCCGGCGGCGTCGAGGATGTAGTGCCCGGGGGCGAGATCCCAGACGGCGAAGCCTTTGGCGAACTCAATGGTCGCGTCAGTGAAGCCGGCTGCGACGTGGCACAAGCTAACCGACCCGAAGTCGACTCCGATGCGGCCACGAGTCGCGCCATCTCGAGAGGGCTGGCTCAGCGCGTCGAGCAAAAGGGTCTGGCGGCCAAGTGGTTGGAGGCGTTCGGCGGGTTTCATGAGGTAGTTCGTGACTAGTGCCTCGTGTAGCTCCGCGAAGCGGTGGAGTCTTAGCTCGTGTGCCTTGCCGTCCTGGGTGTAGACGAATGCTCGATCCTTGCCGTCCTCGTCGCGGGCCGCGAGATAGATCTGCAGGTGGTGGAAGATGTCGCCCACCACCGCGGCGATGGGCCGGGCGAGGCTGCGGGAGTACACCATGACGTGTGTGTAGCCGTAGAGGGCGCGGACGGCCAGCTCGCTGGTGTCGAGGGGGTCGACCAGGACGCACAGGTCCGGGTCGGGGTCGGGTCCGATGACCTGTGGGTCGGCTTCTTCGGAGGCGTAGATGTACGAGGGGATGATCGGGGTCAGAAGCTCTCGGTAGCGTTCGTGCATCCATAGGTCGTGGGCGGACAGGAAGTTGTCGGAGTGGCGCAGGTTGGCGGCCTCTGATCGTTCACCTGAGAGCGCGGCCTGGATGAGGCGTGGCCGAATCTCCCCGATCACCTGCGCGACCAGTTCGGCGAGGCTCTGGGCGAGGCCGGGGAGGGCGGGAGAGGTTGTCACGAGGGACCTCCATACGGTTCAGCGCAGCTCCAGCGGTGGCTCTATGCCTGGAGGGCTCATCGTCGCAGCTATGAACACGGCCTTGAAGTTCGCCGCTCGCATGATGTTCGCTCCGGTCAGGTCGTCGAAGTCATCGACTTCGAGCTTCCCCTTGGTCATCGCGCCGAACACTGCGAAGTAGATCTGCGCGCCGGGATAGTGGCTACGGATTTCTCGGGAGATGAATCCGACCACGTCGGCATGTTTCACCTCGAAGTCGCACAAAACGATGTCCGGGGCGTCTGGCAGGTCGGGGAACATCGATGCCTTGTCGAGGCTGATGAAGTCGCGGCTTTTGTTGCACTTGAGGTAGCCGATGGGGCAGCGGCCGAACTGGGCTGAGGCGAGGAAGGTGGCCATGACCAGGCCGGCCTCGTTGATCCCGAAGCAGGCGTCCACATCGGTACGGCGGCCAAGGTTTTTGATTTGATGGATGAGGCGTTCGATGCCGTAGCCGAAGGACGCCCAGTCGAGGTTGAGGAGCAGGCCAGGGGTGGGGTTGGGCAAGGAGTAGGCGAGCCTGTCGGGGTTGCCGTACTCGACGGTGGGGGCGGTGATGATGAAGTCGCTGCCAGCGGCGTGGGGGCCGGCTGTCTTCGTTGCGACGGCTGCTTCGGTTGCTTGGCCCTCCGCGGCCGGCGTAGTCGTATCCGGCGGGCTTGCGGAGTTGATGGTGGCGTACCTCTTCAGCGCGAGCTGATCCTCCACGGACAGGCGCTCGTACGCCTCGGCCACCAGATCGCCGGGGGAGACGTCTTCCTCGGCCACACCTGTTGGGCCGCCTCCGTAGGCGGCTGCGAGGATCAGCAGGCTGGTGAAGCTAGGAGCTGATCCGGCCCTGCTGCGTTCACGGGCCCAGGTCTCCCATGCGTTGATGGATGTGCCGCCCAGGCTGGTTTGGTGGCCGGTCATTTGGTTGTACCGGACCGCGGCTTGATCCTGGGAAAGGCCGCACGCATATCGGTGCGCTTGCAGGCTGCAAATGACCGGATAGCGGCGCATTAGTTCCGTAGCAGCCTTTTTGACCGATCCTGCCTCCAGCCACAGTTCGCTGCCTATTCGCGCCAATCGGCGCCCTCTCGCCTGCGGGCTTGAGTCCCGGCTCTGCTTCGCCATCCGACTTCCCCCTCCCGGAAGCGCCACCAGGTTACCCATCAGAATGGGCAATGGCAGGCAGTCGCCGAAAATGTGCAGGTAGAGGCCACGTAGAGACCGGGGCGATTACGGACTCACTCTCAGGTGTAACAGGTCCACCCTCGTCATTACTGTCAATTGTCATGCCGGCACGACAACCACTTCGGAGAACCGGATGACCCCAAATGACGTAGAAGCCACACACCTGCACCGCCTCGCCGTCCGCCGAGTGGCCCGGTCGACCACCGTACAGATGTGCAATCTGATGGACCCTGAGGAGGTTGCGACGATGGGCCCCAAATGCTGGCTTGATCTCCTGCACGACATTCGGAACGACCGGCTACGTCCGAAGCGGGACGGTGAGACCGTCATCATCGAGATTCACGACAAGGCCGCAGGCCAGAGCCCTCGCTCGCTGCGCATCACCAACCGGGCGTACACCGTGTTCCAGAGGGCCGCCGCACTCGGCCGATTCGATGGGTTGAAGCCTGCGCCGCTCGGCCTGGGGTTCGGTCCGTGGATCTGGGCCGAAGGCGTCGTGGAGGAGGCCGTAGCCAAAGCCCTGGACGGAGTTTCGTGAGCTTCGGCCACGCAGATCTTGAGGCCAGCCGTTCCACAGCGCCGAGCCAACTCACAGCAAGGCGGGCTCGTTCAACCCGCAACACGGCTGAGACGCCGCAGACCGTCCAGAACACCAAGCAGGACAGGAGCAGAAGCACATGAGTACATCAGCCATCGAGCAGGGCACCGAACAGCCGACCGCCGCCACCAGGGAAACAGCCTTCAGCCCGTTCGACCTCGACATCAAGCTCGTGGAGAACACCCCGGCGGCCAACACGTCGCTGAGGTGCGGCACGGGGGACACGTGCGGGAGCTCCTGTCCGAGCGCCTGCACCACGTCATAGCTGCACCGGCCTGATGCGCCTCGGCCGGAGCCGAGGCCTACCGACCTTCCCCGAATCGTGAGCAGGAACGGAGTGAAGACGATGACGCGCACGCGGATCCGTAGGTATCGGCGCACCGGTGCCGGGATGCTGCGCGCCACGGTGCATCCGACTCCTCTCCCACTCCCGGACTGGCCGGAAGAAGGTCACTCGATCGAGCTGTGGCGGTCGTGGCTGGCTGCGGTTTGGGCGGACGAGTCCTTCCAGCAGACGGTCACTCACGCGAGTCCGGACTTGGCCCGCCAGGTCCGGGCAGTGCTCGACGGGCAGGTGGTCAAGCCTCGTCGAGCTCGACGGGCCGCGCTCGCCGTCGCCCGATACGCCCTGCGTTACGCGCACCGCTCAATCCCGTTCGGCCTGTTCGCCGGTGTCGCCCTGGTCGAGTTCAGTAACAGGTCGCTCGTGCGGGTCGGGAATGAGCACGAAGCCGTTGTCCGGCCCGACCCCGCGGCTCTGGACGCGGTGATCAGGGCGTGGGAGAGCGGTCAGGAGCGGATGGCTGATGTCGAGGTGTGCGTGAACAACCTCGCCCGTGAGCGTGAGGGCCGAGTCCATGTTCCGGCCGAGGGCGCGGACGAGTTCACCCTCGCATCAACTGCGGCCGTGGAACTGGTGAGACAGGCCGCCAGCTCTCCCATCCGACATGCGGTCCTGCTGGGGAAGCTCGCCGCCGAGTTCCCACAGGTCGAACCTCACCGCCGGACTGAGCTGGTCGCTGAACTGCTACGTACGCGGCTGCTGCGCTCTCGCCTGCGTGCCCCAGCGACGGTCACCCACCCAGCCGCCGTTCTGCCGCCCGAGCTCCTCGCCGCATGCGATCGCACAGCGGTGGACGTGCGGTTGGACGCTGACGTGTGGCTGCCTGAAACGGTCGCGGTCGAGATGGAGACCGCCGCGACCGTGCTGGCCCGGCTGGCAACCCATCCAGCCGGTACGCCGGCCTGGCGGCGCTACGTCGAGCGGTTCATCGACCGTTTCGGTGAAGAGACCCAGGTACCTGTGGAGCAGCTCACCGATCCCAGCACGGGATTGGGGCTGCCGGACGGGTTCGGCCTGCTGTCGGAGCCGCCACGACCGATGTCGCGTCGTGACCGCCTGCTGCTGGACATCGCGGGAACGGCCGCTGTCCAGGGCGATCGAGCGGTGGTCCTGTCTGAGGCGATGGTGGAGGAGTGGGAGGCTGCCGCGGCTGAGCCGTTCACCGACCTTGTGCCCGCGCCCCACTTCGAGGTGTGCGCCCAGGTGCAAGCCCGCTCGATCGCCGCCCTGGACACTGGAGACTTCCGGCTACGCGTGCACACCGTCTCCCGTGCAGCCGGAGCCATGACCGGACGGTTCTGGCACCTGCTGCCGGACCTGGCCGCCGGGTATGCCAACCTGCTCACGGTCGCGCCCGGCGCGGCCCTCGCGCAGTTGTCGTTCCATCCCACGCGAGCCGAGGCCGATCTGCTCACGCGGGCACCGCGCGTCGTACCGAAGCTGGTCAGCGTCGGCGAGTATCGAGACGGCGACGAGGACGTCCTGTACCCGCGGGATCTGGTGGTCGGTGCCCGTGACGGTCACCTGTACCTGGCGGTGGCCGAGACCGGGGAGCGCCTTGAGCTGCTGGCACCTACAGCGATCAACTTTCTCTGGAACAACTACACGCCGCCGTTGGTCCGGTTCCTGGCCGAGATCAGTCGCGCCGCCACAGCGCAGGTGACGTGGTTCGACTGGGGCGCCGCCTGGGTGCTGCCGTTCACTCCGGCCCTGCACTACCGGCGTACCGTCTTGGTCGCCGCTCGCTGGCAACTGCGTGCCCGGGCGCTGCCCGGCCGTACGGCCTCCCTGGAGGAGTGGGCCGAGCGGCTGTACGACTGGCGCGGCAGGGCGGGGGTGCCTGAGCGGGTGTTGCTGGCCGTTGATGACCAGCATCTGCCGCTGGACCTGACACGAAGGATGGACGTGGACCTGCTGCGCGCCCATTTGAGCGGGACGCCGGTCGCGGTGTTGTTCGAGGCACCGCCGCCGGATGCTGACGGGTGGATCGGCGGGCGCGCGCACAGCATCGTCGTCTCGCTGGAGTCGAGGAGATGAAGGCGTTGGCGGCGCAGGCCCTGGCCGAAGGCGCGCTTGGGGTGTCGCTGCTGCACATCGAGCGCGGCGATCTGGACGGTGCGCGTCCCCTGCTGCAGGAGGCGGTCGCCGGTGGGGTCAGTACGGGGTCCAACGCCAGCCTGTATCACGGAGCTCCGGCCCTGGAGTTCGTTCTCGGCCGCGCCGGATGCGTCGACCGTGAGGTGCAGGCAGGTGCTGACCGGGTCGTGGCCGCCCGCCTGGCTGCCGCTCGCCGGCGACAGTTGGGCTGGCACTTGCCGATGCTCACGGAGTTCGACCTGATCCGCGGATTGACCGGGCTGGGGGCGCTTCTCCTGACTCGCCCTGGACCTTCTCCGTTGCTCGAAGGGGTCCTGAGTCATTTGGTGTCGTTGGCGCGTCCGATCGAGGCAGACGGTCGCATGCTGCCTGGATGGTGGTCGCCAGAGAGCCCGACACACAAAGTAGACGTCTCCGGCGGTCACGCGAACAACGGCGTCGCGCACGGCATCGCCGGACCGCTGGCACTGCTGTCCCTGGCCCTGCGTCATGGCATCCGCGTCGAGGGCCAGAGCCATGCGATCACCACGTTCGCGGACTGGCTCGAGCAGTACGGCAGCTCGTACTGGACCACGCTCGACCAGCTCACCACAGGCGAGCCCGCACGCGTGCCACCGCTGCGGCCGTCTTGGTGCTACGGGGATTTGGGGATCGCTCGCGCTCTACAGTTGGCCGCGCTCGCGCACGGCGACCCTGCCCGTAGGCAGAAGGCCGAGGACATCGCTCTATTGGCCCTTACCGACGCAGACCGTCTCGACCGGGTGAACGACGCCTCCCTCTGCCATGGCTGGGCCGGAATCCTGACCGTCACGACCGCCATAGCCGCCGATAGCGCCACCCCCGACCGGTTCACCAAGAGCATCCAGCATGCCCGCCAGCACCTGGCCGAAGGGATCGACGACTTGCCCAAGCCAGGGTTCCTGGAAGGCCGTGCCGGAGCCCAACTGGCCTTGGACGGCAGCACCGCCACCGGCTGGACTCGTGCCCTGTTGATCCACTGACCACCGCCGTACCCCTATTGAGCAGGAGCAAGAACGACGACATGGACAGCTACGAGCACAATCTCGCCGCACCGGCCGAGCCAAAGTGGTGGCAGGCCACGATCCGCTTTCCCGGAGATGCAGGAGTGAGCCCGTACGCGGCGGCCAAGCTGTCCGCCTCGCTGACCGGACGGCGCTTCTACTTCCTGCGTAAAGAGGGAGGGCTGCGGCTGCGGACGGACCGCCCAGTAGGTGCCCTGCTCGACCAGCTCGTCGCCAACGGAGTAGCAGCCGGATGGGCAGGCGGCATCTACGAGCCAGAGACCGAAGCATTCGGCGGCCCCCAGGCCATGGCCATCGCACACGAGCTGTTCTGCGCCGACAGCCCCGCCGCGTTGGCCGAGACCGGCAGCCCCGACAGCAAGGAACGATGCATCCTGCTCCTGTCCGCGATGTGCCGGGCAGCAGGGCTGGACGGGTTCGAAGTCGGCGATGTGTGGGTGAAGATCGGCTTTCTTCGCCCGCCGATCGACCCGCCCGACGAAAGCCACCGGACGGCGGCCATCACCACGATGCGGCGCCTCATGAACGCCGACGCCGCCAAGCGTCCTCGTCCCGAACCAGGCTGGGGTGAGCGAGTCGCCGCGTTCGAGGACGCCGGCCGCAGCCTTGCCCGCCTCGCGAAGGAAGGGCATCTGAAGCGCGGGCTGCGGGCCGTCCTCGCCCACCACGCGATCTTCGCGTTCAACCGGAACAACACCTCCGCAGTCGAGCAGGCCGCCGCCGCATGGCTGGGCCGGCAGGTCGCCTTCGGAGACACCGAACCGGCCGCCGCGTCTACCAGCCAGTCCTCACCAGCACCACCTACCTTCAAGGAGCCCGTCATCAGCACCACCGTCGACCCCACCAAGCTGCGCGAGGCCATGGTGGCCACGTACATCGACTCCGGACACCTGCGTACTCCCGAGATCATCGACGCCTTCCGCGCCGTCGAGCGCCACACGTTCATCCCCGACACCGATGTCGAAGCCGCCTACGTTGATGACGCCGTGCCGATCAAGCACGACACCGACGGCGAGATGATCTCCTGCATCTCCGCGCCGTCCATCGTCGCCACTCAGCTGGAGCAGCTAGGCGCCCGCCCCGGCCACAACGTCCTGGAAGCAGGGGCAGCCACCGGCTACAACGCTGCCCTCCTCGGCCACCTGGTAGCCCCCGACGGCCACGTGTGGACGATCGACGTCGATCAAGACCTTGTCGACACCGCCCGCAAGCACCTCGCAGCCGCCAGAGTCGACAACGTAACGGCCGTGCTCGGTGACGGCGCGGCCGGCCTGCCGGAGCACGCGCCTTTCGACCGCATCCAGTTCACCGTGGGCGCCGGCGACACCCCCACCAAGGTGCTCGAGCAGCTTGCTCCCGACGGCCGTCTGGTCATCCCGGTGCGCATCCGCGGCAGTATCTCCCGATCCTTCGCCTTCGAACGCGACGGCGACATCTGGAAGACCGTGTCCTGCGAGATGGCGACCTTCGTGCCACTGCGCAAGGGCATCTGCGACGACATCTACACGCGCGTCCAGATCGCCGGGGAAGGCGATGTGCACCTGGAGACCTTCAGCGAGCAAGTCGTCGACCGCGAGGCGATGCGCACGATCCTGGACACCCCGGCCCACCCCATCCACACCGGCGTGAAATTCCGGCAAGGCGACCCATGGCAGTGGGTGTACCTGTGGCTGGCCTGCGTCCTGCCGAACGGGCTGTCCCGGATGCCCGGCCAGCGGCCCGGGTTCACCCCTCACTTCGCGTGGGGTTCGATGGCCGCGCTCGACCGCGACACCCTGGCCTATCTGACCATCCGCGAAGGAGAGGACACCAAGGGACGCTTCTGGGCCATCGGCGTCATCGGCCACGGGCCCCGCGCCGACGTTCTCGCCGAGCAGGTCGCCGCCGCGATCGAGGAATGGAACCGCGACTACGGCAACCACGCCCCTGCCCCCGGCTTCCGCATGGTCACCGGCGACCGCCGTTACCAACTCCAGGCGAGCGACCCGCGCTTCGTCATCGACAAGCCCGCGAGCCGGCTCGTCGTCGACTGGCCGTAGAAGGGACCCGAGCGCCGTGGTGCACCCTGCGATCGCCGCCCGCATCCCCCTGGTCTGCCGTACCAAACCGCCTGGCAAGCCCCTGGCAGAGCGCATCGCCGACCTCAACGCGCTGACCACCGAACCGGCAGGCGCCGACCATCACGACCTGGTGGCCCGCGCCTGCGGGGTCCTCAACATCTCCGCGCTCATCGCCTCCGACGCCGGGCTGCCCGATCTCGCCGCGGACCTGTGCTGGAGGCAGCACAAGATCTTCGCCGAGAGCGGCCGTCTCAGCCAGGAGATCGCGGTCATGTCGTTGATGCCGCTGATCAACATTGCCCGCTTGCTGATCCGGGAAGGCGACGGCAAAGCCGCCTACGAGGTGCTGAATCAGCTGTACCGCGCCGCCCAGGAACGCAACGTCACCGCGATCCACGGTCACGACATCGACCTGTCGCTTCTCACCCACAACCAAGAAGTTCACCATGCAATCTGTACGGAGTTGTGGATCGCCTTGCTCATCGACGGGGCCCGCGCCCTCGCCCAGCAAGGACGGTGGAACGAAGCTGCCGACGCCATGGCCGCCCACCGTGGCATCGGCGAACGGCTTCTCGACGGACGCCAACTTCAAATCATGTCCCTGATCGAGCAGGGCCTCTCCAACGAGGCCACCCTCATGATCGACGCTGCCCTGCCTGCGGAACCGTGGGAGCACACCGTTGCGGCGCTGCTGCGCATCGCCTGCCACCGCTCCAGTGCCGCCATTCCACCGAAGAAACTGGAAGAGGTCGTGCAGGACGCACTACCTCTCATCACCCAGCCGGAACCGATGACGGCGGCTTTCCGAGCGAGGCTTGGCCTGACCGCGTTCGACCTGACTACCGGCCGATCCTCGGCGCTTGCCTCCCTTCTGAGCCCAGCACTTATCGAGGTGGCTTCTACCGACGCCTACGCCGCCCGCGACATCCTGAGCCATCAGAAGATGCGCGCCGAGATGACCGACCAGCAACAGCACCACCTCGGCACGGTGATCACCGCTGGAGGGCTCGGTATCGGCCGTCTCCCTCAGGTTCACGAGCACGCACTGGTCGCGGCTGTGGGGCATGCCGTGGATCGGCTGCGGGCGCTGCTCGGCCAGGGTGGCTCCGGAGCGCCCACAGGTCAATCGCGGTGACAGATTCAGCCCAGGAGGTTGTGACAAGCGATGTTGCGAATCCGGAACTCGCTTCTGTGAGCGGGGAACATCTCGTCGCACTTCCCGGCAACCACCGATGGGTTGTCGCCGAGCCCGATGACGTCCAACCAGGCGGGACGTGGGGCGCTCGGCGCGCGCCTGGATCGAGGATTCGACCGCGGAGAATAGCGGTCAGCTGCTGAAGCGGCCGGTGGCCGCGGGCGGACAAGCCGGCGGTGGCCGTGAAGCTTGCGGCTTTTAGCCGGGCGGACGTGCTTGGCGTCGCCTCTGTCGTGGTCTCGCTCGGCAGTCTTGTGCTGAGGCAGAGCCAGCGAGACGGGCACAGCGGAGATCGATGAGACGGTCGTCTTACGGCCCGACAGGTAGGAGACAGATGCGCTGTTGTCGGCGACGCTGCGTAGAGCAGCCGCAGCCGGAGGTGAGGTCTGCCGAACGGCGGATGTGTTCGTTCCCGCGCCGCCCAGAGCTATTGCGGCTATCGCGACTGCTATGGCGGTAACTCCGCCTACCTGGAGCAGCGTCCTGGCGCGTGCTCGTCCACGTGGCTGTTCACCCTTGTCGGGCATGGCCGGCCCCCCGATGGTTCTGATCATTACGGGGCGTAGCGTAGCTACGGGCTCTCCGGGTGTTCTGTGGTTTTGATCTTGCCAGGGTGACTCATGGGCTTGGCATTTCACAGGTTCAGTGGCTGATCCGCTCTTGCAGAGAGCACGCAGATCGGAGCTCCAACGCCGGGCTGGGCCTTGGAGGTCCGACGCCCGCAGTTCTGTTCGGTCTCGTGAAGCTGGTTGGGCAGATACCAGGCAAAGGATGAAGACTTACTGTAGTCTTATGACTACTTTAAGCAACCAGTCCTTTGGAGCGTCAATGCGCCTGCCTCTGCTGGCCGCCAATGTCGGCCTTTGTGCTGGTCTCGTCCTCTCAGCCACCCCGGCCTACGGTGCTGCCCGGCCGAACGCGGCCTTCCTCTCCGTCACGGCGTACGGAGGTACCACGATGAAGGGTGTTTTCCTGCAGTGCCCGGGCGCGACCGAGGGGCACCCGTATGGTGAGGCCGCATGCGCCGCGCTTGATGCTGTTGACGGCGAGCTCGATCGTCTCCCCAGTCGCGCACGCCGTGTGTGCGCCGCGCGAGGCTCGGTCACGGCGACGATGGATGGTATGTGGCGGAATCGGCCCGTTGGTTGGCAAAAAACCTTTTCCAGCGTGTGTGACCTTTACGCCCAGACAGGTGCGATCTTCCGCTTCTGATAGGGCATTCAGTCCAACATAACCGGTTGGCCGGTTGGGCTGCAGTTCGCGAGCACTCGGTGCCAGGTCTCTGGAAGGTCTCCAGGGGGTGGCAGCCGAGGAGCTGGCCGGTGTGAAGACAGGGGTCTACGCCGGCAGCACCTGTGCGGGGCGTTATCGCCGCTCCTTTGATGTGGTTCTTCGGCTTTCGTGTTGTGCCGTGGGACCGCATGTGTTGCGTTCCGTTATTGCAGGTGAGCGCGAGGCGGGGTGATTTCAAGTCTTTGTGATGCGCATTCTCTTTCCTTGTCGTGGTGCGAGGGGTGTGGTGATAAATCGTTGACGTAGTCAAACCCCTCTGGAGGAACCTGGTGATTCGGGAATGCCTTGCAAATGGCTGGAGAGGCGAAGCTTCTGAGCTTTTGTGCCGAATCACCGTCGCGGGCGCGTTGACGTTCGAGTTGCTGGGCGGTCCAAGCTTGGCCTGGGCTTCCTCGGATCCCTACTGCCCGACGCAGTACGTCTCTGAAGAGGCGCGTCAGATGCTTGATGTGGAGAAGTTGTGCCTGCTGGTACATCAGGACCTGGCGGAGGGACGCCCAGTCGATCTCGGCAGGCGGATCTCCAAGACCCGGCGGATGCCGGTGAAGACGGCGCCGTCACCGAGACCCAGGGTGCAATGGACGCCGAAGAGCTCGCCTGCCAGGAGGAAGAGTCCTCGGCCGACGCCCGTAACCGTACCTGTGCCTAGGCCGAGCAAGCAGCGAGAGGTATCCGAGCTGGGCAGGAGGCAGGAGACAGTTCGGCGGCCAAGCCGGCCTCCCGCGTTCGTTGCGGGTCGTAACGACAAGGTCAGATATGTCGATCGCAGGCACGGCCAGGACAACGGTGCGCGCTCGAGGCGGCGGGATGCCCGACCCAGGCAGACCGCTACACCCCTGCCTTCCCCGTCGCCCTCGGTGTCTTCGTCATCTCCATTGCCTGTTATGAGGGGCGGTGCCGCTGATGCGATGGCGAAGCCTGTTGAGGCCTCGTCCGAGGAGAGACGACCTCTCGGTACCGCGCTGGCCTTTGGGCTGCTGGTCATGCTGGCAGGAGGTGCGCTGATCATCAGTCTGCGCCTACGGTCTCGGTCAGTGCTCTCATCAGCTGGGGTCACTGTTCACCGCCTTGAAGTGAAGGACCGCAGCTCGGTTGCAACCGCGCCGGAGGTCGATGTCGTGGAGGCGGGGGTCGTGGCCGGCGACTCTCACATCGAGGAAGCAGAGCGGGAAGCGGACATCGTTGGGCTCCGGGCGGGCCGGCCTGGGTCAGATACGGGGGAGAAGGGCGTCGCAGTCCTGGACAGTTCGTCAGGCCCTACTTCCGTGGCGCTGACGGCATCGCAGTTCGTGGTGGCTCCAGGGAAGGCGAAGGGCGAAGTCCTGGGAGCACCGCGGCTGTCTTATGGGGACAAGGAGGTGTCCTTCGGTCGCGCAGAGGCGTCCGACCTGTTCGCGTTGCTATCGACCGCTCCGGAAGGGGTGTCCACGGAGGGCATCATCGAGACGCTGTGGGCAGGCAACGGTGACCGCGGGAGCCGCCTGCTGGAGTCAGCGGTTCGGCAACTCAATCAGGTGATGAGGCAGGCGTCTGGTGCCGGGACCGGCGTGAGGTTCGTGGTGAAGGTGAGGCAGCGGCGACAACTGGCCGCCGCATACTTCGACGTGGACTTTTGGAGGTTCGAAGCGGCCTTCGTGCGGACGGGCACCGTAGAAGGGAAACCCGCCCGGCTTGCTGCCCTGCAGGAGATGCTGGCCCTGTATCGGGGGCCGCTGCTCGCTGGGCGGGATGATCTTTGGGTGCTGCCGCTGAGGCAGGCTGCTCAGCGCCAGGCTGTGGATGCGGCTGAACGATTCGCTGAGCTGGCGCGGAAGGAGGACCCCGATCGAGCCGTCGACGTGCTCAGGCTGGCGGTTGAGCGTGTCGATCCGCACAGCGAGGTCCTTTGGTGCCTGCTGATGTCGATCCAGGGCGAGTTGGGGCGCTTGCCGGCGGTACGGCGCTCGTTCGAGCTGTTGAAGGAGCGGATGGCGGAGATCGACGCGGTGCCGAGCGCTCAGGCGCGGCAGATGTACGAGCGGATCATTCGGTAGGCGTACGGGAGCTGTCCGTGCTTGCGAGGTGGCGCATGGTGTGCTGGTCCCGCTGTGAGTAGGTCGCCAGCACGTCGGCCGGGATCAGGTTGACAGGGCAGGTGCCGTAGATACGAGCCAGCAGGCACAAGGTGTAGACCGAGGGACGCCGCCCCGCTCGTGGCCAAATCTCATAGTCGTACAGCCGGGATTCGCGCAGCCCTGCGCCGTCCGTGCCACTGAGGCGATGGAAGGCGTCGACCGTCTGCGCTGCGGTGAGCCCGATGGCGTATCGGTAGAGGCGTAGCGGGGTGGCGGGGTGATCTAGACCGAGGATGACGGCTATCTGGTCAGTGGTGAAGCCGTGCTCGCGCAGGTAGCGGCTGCGTCGGCGGCAATCAAGAAGTCTTTGGTATCCGGAGTCGGACATGAGGTGGTCCCCCTTCAGCCGGTGATGCGCGGATCCCGAATCGGAATCCCGGGCGACGGTAGGTGAGCTCTGGCCAGGGGCTCCAGTCCTCGGATGGGGTGATCGACGAGCTGATCGGCGGGGGTTGGCGGCGCCGCCGCCATTGTCGCCGCAGGTCGGGGTTGGGTGCGGGTTGCGGTGGGGGCGGGGATGTGATCCGGGCAGCGAGGTGAGTGATCGTGCTGGTCGCTCCCGGATGGACCGGGGCGCAACCAGAAGGGACCGCCCAGCATGGATAACCGCGATCAGCACGCGATCTCAGCCCAGATGAACTGTGATTATGCTTCGCGACCCTCCCATCAGCAACCGCGCGTGGCGGAGTTCCCGGACCTCGTGCCGGGGCTGGTGATGTCGACGTTTCGCGCCTCAGACCTCTGGAGTGGGATGGCTTGGCGGCAAGCCTTTGCCGGACGGGCGGATCAGTCGGCTCCCGCGCGGCGGATGGTCGAGCAACTCCTGGCCGATACGGGGAGGGCCGACGATGCTCGGTGGGTGACGGCTGAGTTGGTGAGCAACGCGCTACGGCACACACGCTCGGGGCAGGCGCAAGGCTTCTTTGTGGTGGACGTACTGCGTGGCACGGACATGGCCCGAATCGCGGTCTACGACCTTGGCGGCGGCTGCTTCCCGGACTTTGCCCGCAGGCCCGACTCGGTGCCTGAGACGGCTGAGCAGGGGCGGGGCTTGCTCGGAGTGGCTGAACTGGCCGATCGAGTGGGAGCCGCTGGTGATGCGATTACCGGGCACGTGGTGTGGGCCGACCTCGCAT
This sequence comes from Nonomuraea sp. NPDC049421, assembly GCF_040677005.1. Taxonomy (NCBI): domain Bacteria; kingdom Bacillati; phylum Actinomycetota; class Actinomycetes; order Streptosporangiales; family Streptosporangiaceae; genus Nonomuraea; species Nonomuraea sp. NPDC049421. Next base: position 21,233 of record NZ_JBFAQA010000006.1, on the reverse strand, counting down.
ACACCCCTGAAACCGTCCGGGCATCTCGAAGTGGCGATGCGGTTGGTCGTAGTGAAAATGCCCGAGCCGGGCAGGCGCTGGAGGTCGGGACCGTACGGGAACTGGAGTCGGTGCCTGAGCCGAGCGCCCTCGCGGTGCATGCCACCGCCTGCCGTGACCGCGCACCCATGAAGGAGGGAGTTGCGGGCGCTGTACTGGGCCAACGTTGGGCGGGTCCCTCCGGCGCCTTGATGGCTGCGGAGAGACTGCGCCCTTCCACGGGGAAGGAGGTCGCCGGCCTGGGCCCTCGCTGGGGCTTGTGGGAGGCGAGTTGAGGTCGGCCGCGGACCAGGAGTCCGCGTCGGAGTTCGGGCAGGAGCTGTGGGCGCAGCAGGCGTTGGCTGTGCTGCGCCGGGGCAGGCCCGATTGGGCCTTTCTGGTGGTGCGGTCTCAGTGGCTGGCAATACGCGGCAGGCACGTCGTGATCAGCGCCTCTAGCCCCGATGAGTTGCGGCAGGCTCTCTCCTCGCTACCGTCCACGAGCGTTGGCAGGCGGTCAGGGACGTTGCCCGCCGAACGGTCGGGGACAGGCACCTGGGCGATTGCCGCTGCTGATGGTCCGGTACGAGTGGCTCGGCGGACGCGTTCAAGGCTCCACTGGCTTTGGGGTAGGCGTCGGGCTGCTCCCGGCTGAGCTCTATGGCTGAGGTGCCCCGACCGGCGTATCGCTGGCGAGGAGGGGTCGCGTCACCTGACCCGAGAAAGCTCCGGCGCGGTGGCGGCTGCCGTCGCCTGGGCAATGGTGCCCGCGTCCGCGGGAGCGGGCCTTGACACCGGGCATGCAGGTGGGCGTCGATACGGTCCCGGCTCGGGCGCGGGCCGGGACGGGACGGGTTCGCCTCGCGTAGGGGCGGGGCGCACCCACTGTCGAGCAAGAGAGCGGGCTTGTCAGCGCGGATGTCGAGTTCGCTGTTGCGGGCTAATTAGCCGGGCATTGTTCGGTGTCGCATCCGGTGTTTTGCTTTGTTGTCGCGTCCGGTATTGCCCTTGAGAGTGCGACACCGCCTGGCGTGTCATTTGCTCAGGTCAGGCGGGTTTCGGTTGTTGCGATGGCCGCCCCGAATCGCCATTAGGCGACTCCTCGAAGATGTGTGCGGGCCCGAATGGATGGCCGTGGCATCAGAAGTTCTCTTCCTTCTACCACCTGTGGACTAGGCGGCGTCCCAGTCAACCGCTCGCCCAGATGCTGGCCGGCCCCAGCGCCGGCTTCGGGCTGCGGCGAGAAGCGCCTTCGCGCAAGCTGGATCGGTGATGCGTGCGAGGCGGTTTTGAGCATATTCGCCGCCAATCGGTTGAACGCGCGGAACCATCAGCGCGTTATAGGTGTCACGAGTCTCGAAGTTTGTCGTCGAAGTGTCTTCGCATGTCGGCCCCAGTTTATTAGGGCAGCCTCTCCAGCCGTTCGGGTGACAACATTTATTGCCCGATCGACTTGCGAGTCTCGTTATATGCGAGGGATGGTCGTGGTGCAAACGAAAACACGGGCACGACCAGAAAGGGCACCACACAATGGCCATTCACAGTTCGGAAATGACCGCTACCGAATCCGTTCCCGCCGCCATTCCAACCGACGCGGCATCCCAGACGGTCCCTGAGGGCCCCGCAGCCGTCGCCCCGGCTGACCCCGCCAGGGATGCGGACGGGCGCGTAGCGGCGGTTTGGGCGGCGCTGAACGCTGAGCCGGGTGGTTCGGCCACGGCCATAGGAGCGGCGGCCGGTCTGAGCCGGATGGCGGCGGGCAAGATCCTCAACCAGCTCGAGGCGGACGGCAGCGCCCGCCGTGAGCAGGGCGTGAGCGACGGCGGCATGCGCGGCCGGGCGGCCGACCGGTGGTTTCCGATCACCGCCGATGCCACGCCGACCGGTGACACGGACACTTCGGTCGTACCCCCGGCACTGGAAGCGCCGGATGCCGCACCCGCCGAGGTGACCACGCCGGACACGGACACGCTGGATGCCGACGCGGAACTCGTACCCCACGAGGAGGAACTACCGGCAGCCGACCCCGCACCGGCCGATGACCGTACCGACGAGGAGAACCTGCCCGAGGAGCCGATCGGCCTGCCGGAGGATCTGGTGGCCGACGAGGCGGCCGATCAGAGTTCAGACAGCGACCTCGAGCCGGACTTCGAGGCCGTCACGTCAGAGCCGGTGCCTGGGGCGGAGGCGGAGGATCCGGCCTGGGCCCGCGCGAAGGCGGAACTCGCCGAGATAGCCAGCCTGCTCAGCGGGGCGATCCTGGCGAAGGACGAGGGAAACGCCGTGATGGCGCTGGGATGCCTGGAGATGGCGATGACCAAGGTCACCTCGGCACACCGCAACGCCCGAGCGGTGCTGACCGGCACCGTCGCCCCGGCCCGCGCGGGATCCAATGGCCGTTCAGGTCAGTCCTCCAGCGGCGCGGGCGCGGGTGACATGGTGCGGCCGGGCGGGTTGCGGGAGATGGTTCACGCGCACCTGGTCGCGTTCCCGGACAAGGACTTCACCCCGTACGAAATCGGGAAGGTCATCAACCGGTCGTCCGGCGCGGTGGCCAACGCCCTGGACCGCCTAGTCAACCTCGGCGAGGCGGTGCTGTCCTGCGAGCGGCCCCGCCGCTTCGCCCTCGCCCCTTCCGACGCGGACGGCGACGCGGGGGCGGGGACCGCCCCCTACGGCAGCTGAGCCGGGTGTGTGCGGGCCGCCCCTACCGGCCCGCACACCTCGGTCACGTAGCGGGCGGGACACCCCTACAGACCCGCCCGCCGACGTACGGCACCCCCGGCCAATCGGCCCGCGCCGGGGCCGGAACACCACCACCCATACCAGCGCGCCTGTTCCGCACGCGCGCACACCCCATCACGCATCAGAAAGGCACTGTCATGGCTCACGAAATCGAGATCTTCGCCAATGGTTCGGCCGGATTCGCCGCCGCAGGGAAGCCCGGCTGGCACGGGCTCGGCTACACCGCGCCCGGCCCGATGACCGCCGAGGAACTTCTGTCCAACGCCCAGCTGGCCGGGTGGAACGTACGCAAGGTGCCGGTTGGTCAGGTCACCGACCCGGTGACCGGCCAGCCGGTGGTCACGGACGAGGACTTCCTCGTGGTGCGTACCAACCCCGTGACCGGTCAACCGGAACGCCTCGGCCGGGTCGGTAAGGACTACCAGATTCTCCAGAACGAGGACGTCACCGACTTCCTACAGACGCTGGTGGACGAGTCGGGGGCGATCTTCGACACGGGCGGATCGCTGAACGGCGGGCGGCGGGTGTTCATCACCATGCGCCTCCCCGAGCCGCTCATGGTCGGCGGATTCGATCAGATCGACCTCTATCTGGCGGCGTTCTCCCGGCATGACGGGTGGGGCGCGTTCACAACCGTTGCGACCCCGGTCCGAGTGGTGTGCGCGAACACCGAACGGGCGGCGCTGGCGAACCACGCCTCCAAGTTCACCGTCCGGCACACCGGCAACGTGGCCGGGCGCATCGCCGAGGCCCGGGAGGCGCTCAAGCTCACGTGGAAGCACGGTGAAGCGTTCGCCGCAGAAGCCGAGAAACTCCTCGCCGTTCCGATGGACCTCAAGGAGTTCCGTCAATTCGCCACGCGCCTTCACCCGCTCCCCTCGGACGCGAAGGAACTGGCCAAGCGCAACCACGACCTGACCATGCGGGAGCTGGAGTACCTGTTCGCACAGGCCCCCACCCAGGAGCCGATCCGTAACACGCGCTGGGCCGCGTACAACGCCGTGACGGAGCGCCTGGATCACAAGAGCCCGGTGTTCGGCAGCCGCGATGTTGCGACCGTGCGTGCGGAGCGAGCCCTGCTCGACGACCACGACAACGCCAAGATCAAGGCCCGCGCTTTCCGCCTCCTGGCTACCGCCTGACAGCGGGCGCTCGGTACGGCCCCGGCGCGGGGGCCGTACCGAGCACCGCCGCCGGATGTGACGGCGCTGGGCGCCGTCCCAACCCTCGTAACCACAACCGCCAACCAGGGAGTTCACCATGGGACGACTCGAAGACCTAGCCATGCACAACGCCACCCTCGCCAGGCATGAGCTCAGCGAGGCCCTCAACCGCATCGGCAGCATCGACGACGAAGGGACGTTGCGCGACAAGGACCTGGGCCGTATCGCCCACGCCTACCACCGGATGTCGTGGTGGCAGCAGGTCACCGATCTCACGCACGGCCAGGAGGAGACCGTCGACGGCGCAACAGCGCTGCTGATCGTGCGGCAACGGGCACAGGAATCACTGATCAACGCGCGCCCGCTGACCAACGGCGGTCTGTTCGCCTTGGCGATGGCCGAGTCCCGTCGAGGTGGCGCGCGTGCCTTCCTGGACGCGACTCAGGCGCTCGCCGACGCACTGGCCATACCTTCCGCTGCCGCCGCGCCAGCGCCGGTTAACAGCGGCGATGGACAGGCCGCCATTTCCTGATCTTCACCCCTTCAGCGGTTCATGTCACCCGACGAAAGGAACGCATCCATGCACGACTCTCACCGGCCCGGCTACGTGAGCCCAAACGACGAGCAGGTCGGCGCCACGTTCGTATCCGGGCCCAGCGCTGGTCCGGCCGACGACGCACGCTCCTTCGAGGAGCTGACCGCAGAGAGCATCGCCGCCGCGCGCAACACCTACTATGCGGCGGCGGCCGAGGTGGTTATCGCCCTGCAGAACGGGCGATGGCATACCAGCGAGCAGTTGTTCGCCGCCACGCACGCACGCGCGACTCGCGCCTGGTGGGACCTTGTGGAACAGGAGATCACCGGCAACAGGCTGACGCCTGATCACGCGGTACGGCGAGTGCGCTCCTGGGCCCGCCACTACCTGACCGGCGAGCCGCCGATCGCCCGGCCCGGCACACTGTTCGACCACGCAATCGCCCACGCCTCACGCATGGCCGCGCGCGACTTTCTCACTGCCAGCGGCCGACTCCTCACGCAGCACCTTGCCGAACCCAGCCCAGGAGCCGGTGCCACGGCTCCCGGCGCGCCCTTGCCCAACCGTCACGCCACGAGTCCCACGCCGAACCCGGTAGCGGTTCCAACGGCATCGGCGGCCCCGCAGTGAATGCTCGACCGGCCGTGGCAGCGCGTCCCGGCACTGGCGTCATCAATCAACGAAAGGACAATCCCATGGGGAAGCCGCAGCGTCCCGACAGCCGCGTGTTCGACACGACCAGCGCCCCAACAGCTCAAAGCGTGACGCCGTCGGTTGAGGCGACGATCGAGCAGGCACGCCAGACGCGGCAACTCAACGCCGACCTCATCGGGCGGCGGCTGAGGCTCGGTGAGCGGGTGAGCGCCGAGGTGCTCTACGAGACCCTGCACGCTCATACGCTCGCTGGTTGGTGGCTGCTCGTCGAGCGGCACATTCAGCGCTCTCAAAGTCCGGAGAAGACGGTGGCCAGGTTCGTCTCCTGGATCAGCCCGTACCAGGACGACGACTCCAGCGCGTGCAGCACCGCTACAGGCTGCGGGAGTCATGGACCACACTGCGGGCGCGAGTCCGCAGTGGCTCACATCGCGCGGGCCCTGACCCTCATCCGACAAGACGCGGCTCGGACCTTCGTGGAGCACGTCACGACACTCGCGCCGGCCTCCTGCGCGGAGCAGGAGGAGGCGGAGGCATGAGCGAGCGTGCCCCGGACCGCGCGGATAGTTCCGACTTCGAGGTCTTCCAGATGATGGCCTGGAGGTGGAACATCACCACCGCCAAGAAGCTCGCCCGTGCCCGAGCCCCGCAGGGCCGAATCGAGCCCACGGAGTGGGCGGGCATGCTCCGGCTGGTGGCCATCGACCCTCACCACGCCGCTGAGGTGGATCTGTCCGAGCCGTTGATCGTGGCTACCGTCCCTAACGGCGGGATGCTGATCATCGACGGCTGGCACCGCCTGTATAAGGCCCTGACCATGGATGTGGCAGAGCTGCCCGCCGTGGTGCTCACGGCCGAGGAAGAACTGGCCTGCCGGATCTTCGGCGGGGAGAAGGGTCAGGGCTACCTGCGGTAGTGCCTGATCCGGTGGCATAGGAGGCATGCCCCGTCCAGCACAGAGACAGTGTGCTGGCCGGGGCATACCCTCTGCACCACCGGATCACATCGTGGTGGGGGAGTCGGTATCAACGACTCGAGGATGCTTGCCCGCTTTGATCAACGCTATGCGTTGCTGGAGGGCCTCAGGCGTGGGGTTCTGAAGGAGATACGGGTTGGGTCCGTACCCGAAGACGCTCAAGTAGGGCTCGGATGCCTCCTTAGCAGGCGCCGGCTCGTCTTCAAGCACTTCGACGAGAGGACCACCGCCGTCTGGAGCCTTCGGGTTTCGAGGATGGAGCGCGTGCCCGATGAGGCGCAGCACGCATTCGATGGGAAGCAGGTAGTCGATGAGGCCGGTCTCGTCGTCGTCCGAGAGAGTGAGGTCCTGGGGCCGGTTGCGGTTGTGCAAGGTGACCTGCCTCGCCCCGGCGAGGTGGTCGTAGAGTCGGCCTTCCAGCCATCCGGCTTCGCTGCTGTTGAGCGTCTCATCGTCGTTGGATTCGTAGCGGATGAGCAGCGCTCGGTACCAATGGTCGCGGTCTTTGAGCTGCTGGAGGACGCGTTGGCGGAGTCCGGGGTTGGTGGCTTTGCCGACGTACGCTCCCCATCGACCCTCAGCGTCCGGGCGGTCGAGCAGGATGTAGGCGCCGGGGACGTTCCAGCCTCGTTCGAGGCGGTTCGCGTGGTCTCGATCGAGCAGGAGCATGCCGGCGACTTTGTGCTTGGCCCGGATCTTGATGGGGTCGTTGAGATCATAGGAGAGGCTGACGGCGAGCGGGGGCGGGGCGAGTCGCACGGCGCACATGGGGCGTCTCCTTCACCTGGTGCCGCGACGGGTCCTTCTCGAAGAGTATCGGTCAAGTCGCTGTTGGTAACCTCCTGTTTCGGTACGGGAGTCAACGTGGATCGGGTGGGCGGGTGGACGCGTGGGCGGCTGGGCGGGTGAACCCGATCAGATCGGGGCGCTGGTAGCTGCTGATCGTCACAACCGCGTTCTTGTGGGGCGCGTGAATCATCTGGCCGTTACCGAGGACGATGCCGACGTGGCCCGGGCCGTCGGCTTCCATCCGGAAGAAGGCAAGGTCACCGGGCTGTTCACGGCCGGAGGCGATGGCAGGGCCATGCCGCCATTGGTCGGCGGCAACGCGGGGGATGAGAATCCCTGCGGCTTGGTAGGCGCGCATGGTCAGGCCGGAGCAGTCGAAGGCGGCCGGGCCTTCTGCTCCCCACAGATACGGTTTGCCGAGCTGGGCGTGAGCGTACGCGAGCGCGGCGGCGATCTGCTCGCCGGGGATGAGCAGGACGCAGGTCCCGGCCAGGGCGTCGACGATGCGCTGGGCCATCGGCTCCCACTGGGCGTAGGCGTCGGGGTAGCCGGAATGTTGCACCGCCTGGGCGGAACGGGTGAGCGGGAGTTGCTCCCAGCGCCTCACCTTGACCAAGCGGTCGTAGAAGGTGCTGGTGGCGTACCGAGGGTCGAGAACCTGCTCCGCGGTTCCCCATCCCTGCGAGGGTCGTTGCTGGAACAGACCCAGCGAGTCCAGATGACCGTAGGGCAGGTTGCGCAGCTTGGACTCCTGCAAGGCGGTGGCCAGAGCGATCACCGCTGCCCGCGCGGGCAGGTTGCGTTCCATCGCGATCTCGACGATGAGGCTGGCGTTGGCCTGCTGCTCGCCGTCCAGAGCGACCGGTCCGCCTGCCGTACTGCTCATCGTTGTGCTTGTCACTTCGCAGGCGATACCGCCGGGTGTCCCGGATGTGCTCAGGAGACTGGTGGCGGCCGCAAGGAACGCCAAGATGACGAGCAGTAGCAGGGCTGCGCCGGCTGCGGCAGCCTTCACCTGCTCTCCTCCTCGCTGATGACGCGGTAGAGGGGTTCCTTGTCGTCCTCGGGTGCTGCGGCTTGTTCGGTTTGGCCGAGGGCCAGATGAGGCCAGCTATCGGCGAGGTCGGCCAGCCGCATGCGGTTTTGTCCGGTCGTAGCAGTGGTGGGAAGCCAGCAAGCTCCTGCCGGGCCGCCGTCGAGGTCGGTTTGTACGGCGGTGGCGATCGGGAGGTCGGTGGTGCTGATCAGCGAACGAAGGTTGACCTCCCGGGTGTGGCTCGGGAGCCAGAACAGCACCGGGGTGATGATGCGGGTGGTGTCGGCGAGGTCGGCGTAGGCGGCCAGCTTGTTGGTGACCTTTGCGAGAGTCATGCTGCCGGTGTCGTGTTCGAGGAAGAAGTCGATCTGGCGGCCGTTCTCGGACCAGCAGCCGTAGGCGTCCGGTCGGGCGAGGTCGCCCCAGATCTTGGCGCACTGCTTCTCTGACAGCCATGCTCGCAGGTGAGCGTCGGGGCTGTGCCGGGCCAGGTGGCCGAGGTGGACGAAGAAGTCGTTGACGCCGATCTGATGACCGCTCTTGGACGAGACGGCGATCGACATGGCCAGATCCGGGTGGTAGTTCAGCTCCTTGACGGTGGTGTGGCGACGAAAGGCGAGAAGTTCAGCTCCCGCTCGGCCGAGAACCCAGTGGTGAGGGCTTGAGCCGCCGTAGGGACTCCAGGGGCGGTACCGCGTGATCGTGTTCAGCTTGTGCAGGATGCCCAGACGGCGGCGCGTGGGCTGCGGCTTGGTGAAGAACAACCGCTGCAGCTGATGCGTGGTCAGCACCCGGTGATGCAGAAGGTGCTCAAGGATCTGGTAATCGCGCGGTGTAAGACGGGCGGCGGCGTAGGCGATGGCGTCGGCGTTGAAACGGGGCAGGCCGAGCGGGACGCGCGTGACGGGCATGATGGTCCTCCTGGATGACGGCGGCATGAGTGGCACTGCGGCGAACGGAGTAAGTGGGGTTAGCCGATCTGCTCTTCACGAGCGGTGGGCTGGCCTCGGAGGCCGGGACGCACGTCCAGTTCGACGTTGGCCGGGCGAGCCCGGCGTATGGGGGTCTTGGGCACGGTGGTGGGCCGGGCGAACTGCTGACGGGACGCCTGGCGGATCTCGGCCTCGCGGCCCTCAACGGCGGCGGGCAAGGGCCGGGTGCGCAATGTGAACGCGGGAGTCTGCTGGCCGTCCACGATGAGGCGGGCGGCAGCTTGGTAGGCGCCGAGGTGGGTGAGGTCGTGCGGGGTGATCAGGGGAGCGGTGTGGTGTTTGAGGTCGCCTGCGTCCTTGGGCGAGGCGGCGAAGTAGATCTTGTTCCGGGCGTCGGCTGACAGAGCTTCGCGTAGGTCGGCCGGTAGTTGGTCGAGGTGCTGGTGGGCCAGGACCAGGGACAGGCGGTAGCCGCGTGCTTCGGCGAGCACGTCGTTGATGTGGCCGGGCAGGTTCAAGAAGTTGTGGCACTCGTCGATGACGAGCGAGGCATCAGGGCGGGCGGTTTCGGCGAGGGCCGAGCGGCGGGTGGTGGCTTGCCAGGTGTGAGCGAGCAGAATGGAGCCGAACAGCCGGGCGGCGTCGTCACCGAGGACGCCCTTGGGGAGCCGCGCGAGGACTAGCCCGCCTTGGTCGAGGAGCCGGCCGATGGGCACGGTGGTATCCGGACTGGCCAGTGCCTGGCGGACGAAGGGGCGTAGCAGGACAGCGCGGAGTTTGTTCATCACCGGGCCGATGACCGTGGCCTGACCGGCTGGGGTGAGGGCTTCGTAGGAGTCCCAGAACCCGCCCAGCAGGCTGTCGTCCAGGCGGCCCGTGATCTGCGCGCGGAATGCCTGGTCGGTGAGCAACCTCGGTACGTCGGCCAGGGTCGCCTTGCGGCCGAGGACGCTGGTCAGGGTGAGGCAGGTGGAGCGGAGCAGGTCGTCCACGCGCGGTCCCCAGGCTGTGGAGAAGCAGCGGTGGAAGATGGTGACGACGGAATCGACGGCGAAGGTGGGGTCGTGCCCGGCGAGGATGTTGATCGATGGCGGTGGCGCGTCGTCTTGGGGGTCGAACACCACGGTTCTGCCGATGGCTCGCTTGGGGAGCCGGTTCAGGATGTCGGTGATCAGGTCGCCCTTGGGGTCGATGACCAGGGCTCCTCGTTCTGCCTGGGCGTCAGCGAGGATGAGATTCGCCAGCAGGGTGGATTTGCCGACGCCGGTGCCGCCGAGCACGTGGGTGTGGTGGCGGGCGTCCGCCACGGGTAGCGCGACGGGCCGCTGTGGGCCGCTGTCAGCGTCCCCCAGGATGCGGGCCGTCCCTCCGGCTGTCGTGCGGGGTACGGCCGGGGACGGGGCGATGGGGCGGGCTCCCGCGCGGGTGATGCCGGGGGCGTCCATGTCCCAGGGCAGGTGGGCGAGCGCGGCCAGCTCGGTTACGGACAGCAGGTAGCCGCCGTCGAGGCGACGCGAGCCGATCAGGCGGCGAGGGCGTCGCAGGCGGGCTCGGCGCAGGTACTGGTGGCCGCTGGAGAAGAGTGCGAAGACGCCGGCCAGAGCGTGTGCTTGGCCTCGCAGCCATCCTCGGATCAGCTCCGGGGAGGTGGCGGCATCCGTTGGTTGCGCGGCGACGGCGTAGCGGATGGCCACGTCGTACCTGGGCTGACCGGCCTTGGCCAGGATCGCGCGTACCTGCTCGGTGCGCTCGGGAAAGTCGCGGGCGAGGTCGCCGGGGCGGTGGTCGCGAGCGCTGGTGGGCAGGGGCAGAACCTCATCGAAGAGACGACCGAGGTGATGGCGGCTGCCTCCTCCGCGCAAATGGGCTGCTGCTCGATAGGCGTGGCGCAGCCGTCGGCCGGTAGTGGGCCGGGCCAGTATCTGGACGACGGCATGCTCGCCCTCGCGCAGTCCGCTCATGGCCTCGAGCAACGATCGAACCGGATCGTGGTCGTGGTCAGTCCTAAGCGGCAGGTGCTCCGGAGCGGCGAGGACGAGTCGCCCGCCGGCAACCTTGGAGTCCTTGAGGAAGAGCGGGGCGGCAGGGCTTGTGCTCATGGTCGAGCCTGGCCATGCGGCTTGGACCGCCTTTTCCACGATACCGGGCGGGACGACGCCGGGCACCCACAGCCGGATGCGCACCCCCGCATCGCTGCCGTAGTACTCCCACACGAGGTGCGGTTGTCCGGTGAGCAGCCGCTTCCATGCGGGTCGGAGCAGGCCGACGAGCTGGCGCCACAACACTACGGCACCCTCGGGGTCGCTGCGGGGCGGGCTGGAGATCTCGATGAGCCGGGCCTCGGGGGTCAGGTTGAGGTGGTGGAGCCAGCCGAGCAGGTAGCGTACGGCGGCGGTCAGGGACCAGATGACGGCCAGAGCCAAGGCGAGGTGGGGCCCATAGGCGAGGGCGAGTTCCGGCAGGTGATCAGGAAGCTCGGCGAGAAAATCGAGCGCTGTTTGGACATCCTGGTCGTCGATGCCGCACAGCAAGCAGGGCGTATCACGGTGAGCTGACGAGATGGCGGTCATAGCGGGTCGGTCTCGCCGTCGTCGTCGTGGTCAGCGATGTCGATCTCTGTGAAGCTGGTTGGTTGCGCGGCTTCAGGACCCTGCTGGTCGAGCCGGTGTAGTTGGGCTGGGTCGGTGGTGATCAGCTCGATCTCCTGCGCCGAGGCGATGACGTGGAAGGCGGCTCGGCTGGCAGGGCCGGCGACCAGGAGTGCCTCGCCGCGTTCGGCGGTAAGCAGGAACTGGCGCTCCCCGTCGGTCAGGTCGAAGGCGTCTCCGACGGTGCCGATGGCCTGCGGCGCCTGGCGCAGGAGGATCTGGTTGGCCGCGTTGGCGACGATGGCCTGCCCCAGCTCAGAACCGAGCAGATCCGCGGCGTCCTGAGTGACGACGGCGAGCCCTGCCCAGTGCTTGCGCGCGGCCTTGGCCATGCGAAAGAGGAACTGTGCGCCCTCGGGTTCCTTCATCAGTAGCCAGGCCTCATCCACGACGACGAGGCGCTTCCGGCGATCGCGGGGATTGGCGACCTGCCGCCAGATGGCGTCCAGCGCCAGCAGCGTGCCGACTGCCTTCATCTCCTCGTGCAGGTCACGCAGCGAGAAGACGATCAAGTGCCCGGAGGGGCTGGTGGTGGTGGGGCCGTCGAACAGTTCCCGGTAGGAGCCGGAGACGTAGGGGGCGAGCTGCGCCGCAAGCTCTGCTCCCGCAGGACTGGTACTTCTGGTAAGAGTGGTTACCAGATCGGCGAGGAGGGGTGCGGGCCGTGTCCACGTGGTGGGGTCTCGGGTGATTCCGGCGGCCTGGTAGGTGGCGACGATCGCTGAATCGAGTACCGCCCGCGCCTGCGGGCTGAGCTGGTCGCCGAGCATGGTGGCGATGAGGGTCTGCAGGAACATCGCCCGACGTGACAGCACGTCGTCGCGAGAGCTTTGGCTGGCGGGCAGATCGAAGGGGTTCCATCGCACTCCTTCGGCGCCGAGATGCAGGCAGGTGCCGCCGACTGCTCGTGCGAGCCGAGCGTACTCGTCTTCGGGATCGACGACGGCGACCTCAACCCCTTGATAGAGCAGGCGGAGCGTTTCGAGTTTGGTGAAGAAGCTCTTGCCCGCCCCGGATCTGGCCAGCACGACGGAGTTGTGGTTGTCCTGCGCGTAGCGATCCCAGAGGATCACTCCGCAGCTGGTGGCGCTCAGCCCGTACAGCACGCTTGTCTCTCCGACCTCGGACGGCAGGTCGGGTGAGGTGAACGGGAAGGCGGCTGCCAGCGCGGCAGTGTCGAAGGTGCGCGTCGCGCCCAAGGAGTCGACTCCGAGCGGAAGATTGGTCGTCCACCCCTGCAAGGCACGGAAGGTCGCCGGTTGGGCATCGAGTAGCAACGACGACGCGAGAGCTCGGACGCGTTCGATTTCGGCAGCCAGTTCCGGCTCCGAGGGCGCGTGGATGGTGAGGTAGAGACCGACCTTGAACAGGCGGCCGTGGCCACGGGCGAGGCTGTCAGCCAGATCGGTGGCGTCGTCGGCCGCGGCCTCCGCCGCGAAGTCAGCGAGCTTGCCGTGCTGGGCGTCGGCGCGGCTGGCCGACTCCAGACGAGCGAGTTGCCGGCGCAAGCGCATCGCCGCGACCTGCTGTGGGATCGGCTGGATGTGCAGAGACACGTCCAGGTGGCCGGGGTAGGTGAGCAGAGGTTCCAGCCAGCCTGCGCTTACCTCTCGCGGGTAGCCGGTTACGGCGAACGATGCTGAGACGGCGTTGGGCAAGGTGATGGTCCGGGTACCGATCTGGAGGGCGGCCGGGTGGAGCAGAGTCCCAGGTGCGCGATCGTTACGACGTCGGCGGAGCTTCATGCGTCCCTCCCGATGGTGTGGTGCTGCGCTGTCGCGGAGATCGGCTCGTTTGGGAGGGCGCGACCGAGCGGATGCCGGCCGCCGGAGTCGAGGCACTCGGTGAGTGCCTGGGCGGCCTCTTGGGCATTCAGGACGCGGGCGGTGACACCGAGGGCGGCCAGGGCTCGCTCGGCTTCCGCGGCCCTGCGCAGGACGACCGCCGCCGAGGCGTCGCGCCGCACCGAGCGGCGTCCTCGGCTGGTGGCGGGATGGTCGCGGAGTACGACGAGGACTTGCCGGGTGAGCAGTTCGCGTGAGCTGTTCAGCTCGGCCAGATAACCGGCGTGGTCGCGGGCCGCTGCAGCCAGGGCGGCATGCGGCAGTTCGTCGGCCTGGTGCTCGAGAACCTCGGTCAGGTCGGACAGGTCTGCTGGTCGGGCGCGGGCCAGGAGTTGGACGGGCGCTTCCAGCGAGTTCAGCCATCGCCCGAACGCTCCGACCAGGGCGGCCTGCTCGCTGGTGGTGCGCAGGTGGAAGGACAAGGTGCTGGTCTCCACCAGCACGGCGACGCCGCCATCAGTGAGCTCGAGAGCGCCATCGCTTCGGACGGCGCGCACTGGTAGCCGCAGCGGCCCGGGCAGCTTGCCTCGTAGGCGGCACCAGCGGGGTGGCCCCGTTACTCCGTCAGGAGCGGTGACCAGCCTCTTGGATGTCCGGGCGAAGGACACGGCGGCCAGGACGAAGCGGTCCAAACTCAGCCCATCGCGGCGTCCCAGCGCGACCGCGATCCCAAGAGCCAGGAACGGAAGCAGGATCGCGGCCAGGATGACCACAGGCAGCATCTGGTGGCACAGGTAATAGATGGCGGCGGCGATACCGCCGGTGAGGGCGACGATGAGGATCTGGCGGAAGGTGAGCCCGTAGGCGATCTTGTCTGGCTTATCGATGTCGGCGGGGATGCGCGCCAGCAGCGGAGGCGGTTCGGCCTCGTACTTCATCGGCCCTCCCCTCGTGGCTGGCGGTCCGCGCGAGGGATGCGGCGGGGCGGCGGGTCGAGCCGTAGGCGGAGCTGTCCTGGCCGGGGCGCGCGGGTGGGCATGCCGGGGAGTCGATCCTGAACCCACGGTGGCCGGGGCCGGATCCAGGGACGCGATGCCGTCGTGTCGGGCGGGCTGGGTGGTGTGGGTGGACGGGGAACGCGGGTGACAGGGAACGGCAGTGCCAGTTGGGTGCCTTGCCGCGCGCGCCGTGCGGATGCGGCGGCCGCCTTCGGTGTCGGTTCGGGCGGAGTGGGTGCTGGCGCGTTGTGTGGAAGTTGGAGTTGCTGCCAGGCGGGTGAGCGGTTGGGCATGGCGGCTCCGGGTGATGAGCTGGGTGAGGTCGTCGGCCGGCGGTTTTTGGGCCCTTGGGGACCGCTGGGTCGGCCGTTCCGCGAAGCCCTGGCGTGGTGGTGAGCGGTGCGCGCACCGCTCTTGCGGGTGGCCGCACGGCCGAGGGCGCGGGCGGCGCCGAACGTTTTGTAGACGAGTACGGCCTTGACCAGCCGTTTCAACATGTGTGGTTGGCCCTGCTGCCAGATCGACCTGGCCACCCAGCCGGGGATTTTGATCAGCACGAACAAGATGCCGATCACGATGAGCGCGTCCATGACCTGGTTTGCGGCGGGCCGCGCCAGGGCTTCCACCGCGTCTCCTGCTCGTGGCTCTGCGGGCTTGAGCGGGTAGGCGGCGGCGGAGTCGGTGAGGAAGAGCTTGAACGCCAGGATCAGGCCGAGCGCCTGCAGGACCTGGATGGCCAGCAGGCCGAAGAAGCACCGCCACCACAGCTTGGCGATGCCCTCGGTCTGGGGGAGGGCATGGCAGAGCAGCGCAAGTGGTGCGGCGATGATGATGAAAAGCAGCAGCGTGATGCGGATGAGCCCGATGAAGGCGAGAATCAGCCCCATCAGCGCCGCCGCGCCGACCAGCAGCACCAGGAACAGCGCGGTGCCCTCAGGGTCTTTGATCAGGCCGTCAACCTTGGCGGCGATCAGGTTCCCGGCCCGCTGCTCGTTCACTCCGTCACCGAGCAGCGCGGTGACCATGGCGTTGGTCAGGACGATCGCCTGCTGGCAGATGGTCAGCGACAAGTTCAATGTGACCACCGCGACGACCAGGCGCGGGAGGATCTCGCTAGGCGTGGTGGAGGTCTGAAGGCTGCCGTAGGCCATCACGATCACACCGCCGACCAGCACCATCAGGGCCAGCAGAGCGTTGGCGACCAGGCGTACGTGGCCGGACAGCTCCTTAACACGTTCCAGCATCATGGGAGGCGGGGCGGAGAGAAGGACGCTGCCCACCAGGACGAAGGTCGGGTTGATGGCATCGGTCACCAGAGCGGTGAACCAGCCGTTCATGGCTTTGTTGATCTTGCAGCCGATGTCCATCCATCCGCACTCCTGCGCACTCGCGGGCGGTGTTTGCTGGGCCGGCGACTCACCGGTCACCTGCGGTACGAGAAGCGGGCTGGTAGAAGGTGACGGTGCTGCCGTGGGTGTGGGCGCCGGATCGGCCTGAGCCGGTGTGGTGACGGCGAGCCCTGCCAGCAGAGTGACGATGGCCAGCACTGTGGCTGGCCATGGCAGTCCCTTCGACGCCCGGAGCCCTGCGCGGTACGGCATCCTCAGGCTCCGACGATGCCCTTGAGGATGCTCACCAGCAGGGGAGCCAGCACCGCGATGCCGTAGCCGAGAGCGGCATAGCGCAAGGTCTTCTTGGCGGCTTCAACCTCGCCTGGGTCGCCGCCAGCCAGGATGTAGCGAACTCCTCCGACGGTGAGGAAGAGGGTGGCGAGAGCTACGAGCAGGCCCACGATGACGTTGCGCAGGTTGTCGATCACCGCGCCCAGCGAGGAAGGCGGTGCCGCCGCGTTGACTGTTATCAGGCTGGTGGAGTCTGCGAAGGCGACGGCGTGAACGATGACGTACTCGAGCAGGGTGCCCAGAACGAGACCGCCGAGAACGACCAGGATGACGAGGCAAATTTTGTGGGTGTGGGCTTGGGGAGAGGTGGTACGGCGCGGGCGGGTCATGTGGTGTCTCCCGAGGCGGTGAAGCGAGTAAGTGGGCGTCGCGGGCCGGGTTGTGGAAGAGGCAGGGCGGAGGTGCCGGGCCCGGCTGCAGGGCCGGGTGGGCGTCCTCCTTCGCAAGGGCGGAAGCGTTGGGCTGGGCCGGGTGACAGGGACCGGTGACCAGGGGCCCGCCGCCGGGCTCGGCGCCCTCCGCGCTGCCTTCTCACCTGGCTAAAAACCAGGTCGAAGAGCCGAGTTAGGACAACGGAGCCAGCGGATTTTGCGCGGACTTTGCTGCTCGGCTCATGCGATTGCTAGCGGCTCCGGTTGAAAAGGGCCTGGTAGAGGGCGTTTTCGGCGCGCTGACGGCGCTTGAGCGCGGTGCAGTAGAGCAGGCCGTGGAGGCGGCAGTACGAGCTGAGCGAAATGCCCTCCAGCCGGGTGGAGCCGATAAGTTCCGCCTCCAGTTCGGTGATGACGCCTTGCGTGACTGCCTGACCCAGCAGCAGATCGGGGTGGCCGGCCGGGTAGGCGAGTGCACGCTGCCGCTCCTCGGGGCGGTCAATGAGTTCGGGATCGGTCAGCAGCGCGGGCCGCTGCGGCGCGTAGGCGCGAAGCACCGCGAACTGGGTGAGCCGCGATAGCCGCAACACGGGGTGCGACCAAGCCAGCTTCACCCGATCCAGGGCTTCCATGTAGGCGGCCAGCACTTCGGCTTCCAGGTCCTCCCGATCGGCCCGGGCCAGGCGGTCGCCCTGCTCGGGATGAACCTTGCTGGTAAGCGCGGTGGCGAGGCGGCGCAACATCGGGAGAGCGAGTGCGACTGCGGCGACCATCCACGCTCCTCGCTGGGTGCGGGCCTGGTCGATGAGGTGACGCCAGACGTCGTCGCGGGTGGCGCGCGAGCAGGACGGGTGCAGCAGGATCATCCGGAGCTCGTCCATCGGGATCGGCCGGGCAGGGAGACCCTGCCCGAAGGACGCGCCGTCGAGCGACAGCGGCTTCGGGCCGCGCATGAGCAGGTGGAAGGCGTGCTCGGCCACGTCCAGCGCCAGTCCACTGGCGAGCCGGTCAGCGCTCGTGGGCACGCCGTTGGTGATCGGGCTGGCGATGTCCGCGGACAGGCGAGTCGAAGGTTGAGACATGGCGACGCTCCCGAAAGAAGAGTTCGGTTCGGACGTCGCCATGCCGCCAGAGGGCCTGGGCAAGAATCGGGCGGGAAGCGGTCAGACAGCGGACACTTCAAAGATCCCTCAAGGTTTCCATCACGTGTCGGAACCATGGATGACCTGCGAAAACACCGCCACCGTGGCTGTTGGTCGGTATGAAGCCGCATCCCATGCAGCTGGACGTGAAAGGCGGCTGACCTGCGAGAACGGGGTTTGGTGGAAACTCTCGCGTCAAAAAACGATCAACAGGATGGACCAGCGTTCGACGAGGAGGATCCCGTTGCCGGTGTCGCAGGACTGCGTCCACGGCATCCGAGCCGGAGCGGACGCTCGCGGAACCCGCGTTGCACAAACATGGCTGAGTCCGCGCCTCACCAACATAGGCCCATGCTGCTTGGCCAAGCCGGCGAACGCTGTCCGAAGCATGTACGAGACCTGCACGACAACCCTGTGAGCTGCGAAAACATCTGTTTGCCGAGATGGATCGTTGGCGCGTCCGAGGGTGTCTCCGCCGAGGACCGGCAGGTAGGCATTGCCGAACGTTTGCTTGAGAGCCTGTCCCGACGAAGGCTTCTCGGCCGGTATTTGGATCAGTGACAGGGATCGCTGACCCGGTACTCGGGCCACACCCACATGACCGAACCCACCACCACATCTTCATCCGGCACTTCCACGACCTCCACACCGGCCACAGCCGGGCATCTGCCGCTGACCGTGTGGCTGACACCGGCCGACGCCGAGTCTGTCCCGACCTGCACCATCGGCTGCTGCCATCCGGTCAGCGGACCGCTGGCCCGCCACCTCATCGCGGCATGTACTCAGCTGGGCGACACCGTGGTCCATCTCAGCGCCAGCGATCACCAACTGGTGTCAGCCGCGTTGACAGCGGGCTGCCTGCCGGTGGCTCTCTTCACCGGCGCCGCCCGCGCGGGCGTGACTTGGACCCGGCTCGCCCGTACCCATCCCGCCCACGACCTCGAGCTCACCGACCTGCGCGCCACCGACCCCGACGATGAGGCGCTTCTTGCCGACCTTGTCGGCAGGGCAGGGCTGACCGTGGTGGAGCAGACCTGCGAGCGACCAAGCTCGCATGGTGCGGCTAAGGCGTATGGCGTCGCAGCGGCAGCGAGGCTCTTGAAGCCGGGCGGCCACTTGGCCGTGGTAGCCGGTCTGCACCGGCGAGGCGGCGTAGTCGACCCGTTGCCGAAGCTGATCGTCCAGGCCCGCGAGGCGGGGCTGGTGTATCTGCAGCACATCGTCGCCCTGCGCCATCCCGCTCGCGGCGAGCGCATCGACCCGGGTCTCTTGCGCCGGGGCCTGGCCGAGCTGCAGGAACTTCCAGCGTGCGCTGGGTTGCCCGCCAGCGCCCGCGTGCACTCGGATGTGTTGCTGTTCACCCGGCCAGGAGGGTATTCGGAGCCTCGTGATCCGCAAGCGCCGCCTGTAGACGGTGCCGGAGCGATCGCTACCGGCGGCGTCGTCCAGGTAGGGAGTGAGCGCTGATGGCGGGGGTGACGACGTCGGTGTGGGCGACGGGGCAGCGGCAATCGCGCGTGCAGCGACGCGGCCGGTACGTGCCGGAGTCGATGCGGCATCCGGGGAAGATGCTTCCCTCCATCGCGGCTCGCGTGATCGCCTCCTACACCCGGCCAGGTGAGCTGGTGGTCGATCCGATGTGCGGCATCGGCACCACCCTGGTCGAAGCCGCTCATCTGGGCAGGAACGCCGCAGGCGTGGAGTACGAGGAGGAGTGGGCCCGCCTGGCCGTCGCGAACCTAGGCTTCGCCAAGAAACGGGGGGCGTCCGGCGTCGGGCGGGTGGTGTCCGGAGATGCCCGCAATATCACCCGGTTGTTGCCTGACCTCGCCGGGCAAGCGGCGCTGGTGCTGACCTCGCCGCCGTACGGAGTGGCGACGCACGGGCACATCCGCTCGACCCGCGACACCGGCGAGCCGGGCGTGCGCAAGTGGAACCATCACTACTCGACTGACCGCGGCAACCTCGCTCACCAGCAGCTCCCGGCATTGCTGGAGGGGTTCCGTCGCATCCTGGCTGGCTGTACGGAGCTCCTTCGACCTGGTGGGGTGGCGGCGATCACTGTGCGGCCGTATCGGGCGCGCGGCGAGCTGGTCGATCTGCCCGGTCACGTCCACCAGGTGGCGGAGGATGTGGGTCTGGTGTTCGTGGACCGGATCGTGTGCCTGCTGTGCGGGCTGGGCTACGACCGCCTGCTGAACCGAGCGTCGTTCTTCCAACTGCATGAGGCGCGTAAGGCGTGGGCGCGCGGACTGCCCATTCACGCCGTTGCCCATGAGGACCTGCTGGTCTTCCGCAAATTGGACGAGCCCAGCCCAGGCCGGCGACATGCCCTGGCAGACGGCCGCGAGGTGGAGTAGCGCGTGATGCCCCGGTTCCCGGCCTGTATGCGGGCCCCGGAGCTGGGACGCGGACGTAGACCTGTGGATTTCGCTTGACGCGTGCCATCGAGGTGGGCGTTCATACCGCCGCCACGACCCACCCCGCACCGGAACCACGGGAGGGGGCTGTGACCGCCCGTCACGGGACGGCGGTCACGCCCGCCCCTGCGCCGGGTGGCACCGGGCCGGTGGCGCAGCGTCCAGCACAGCCGCACCGGTAGCGCATACCGGATGGCCCTGTTCATCAACATCCATGGAGGTGACGCATGACCGGCACAACCCCCACTCAACGCCAGGCAACCGAAGCCACGGAAAGGCCAGAAGTGGTCAGCCTGCTGGCGGCCGGACGGCTGCTCGGCATCGGCCGCACCAAGGCATATCGCCTGGCAAAGGCAGGCGAGTTCCCGTGCCGGGTGCTGAAGATCGGGGGCCGGTATGCGGTGCCGGTGCGCGGGCTGCGGGCGCTGCTCGACCCCACGACGACGGGCGGCGACAGCCGCCCGTCAGGCCAGGAAGGACGACCATGATGGCCGAAGCCCCGCCACGGAAAGTGGTGAAGGCGGCGCGAGTCGCCAAGGGCACCACGTTCAAGATCTGCTCGTGCACCGATCCGGTCACCGGTAGGAAGATCAGCAAGACCTGCCCAAAGCTGCGCCGGGCTCACGGCGAGGGCGGCAGCCGATGGAGCAGTTCCCACGGCACCTGGGGCTATCAGCTCGAATTGCCTGCTCACGCCGACGGCAGGCGCCGGAGCCCGTTGCGGCGCAGCGGCTTCGCGACGCTGGAGGACGCGGAGGCCAAGCTGGATCACGCCCGCGGCCTGCTCGCCCTCGACGACGAGCCCGCCGTCCGGCGGCAGATCACCAAGCTGATGCTGTCGGTGCTGAAGGACACCAGATGCCTGCCGGACCTCGAAGAGGTCCGGCGCAAAGTCCGCACGCGCCAAGACCTCAACCAGCACGTCACCGTGGCCGAATGGATGGAGGAGTTCCTCAAGCGCAAACGCGCCATCGAACCCACCACTAAACGCACCTACGAGTCACACGTCCGCCTCTACCTCAACCCCTACCTGGGAGACATCCGGCTGGACCGGCTACGGGTCTCTGACATCGCGGGCATGTTCGACGCGATCGAGGAGTTCAACGAGATCATCGCCACCGAACGCGTCAGCGGTGATCCAGCCCGGGTGACGGCGGTGCGCTACCGGCGTCCTGTCGGGCCCACCACGATGCACCGCATCCGAGCGACGTTGCGCCACGCGTTGAACATCGCGATCCGCCAGGACCGGCTGCTGGACTTCAACCCCGCCGCCGTGGTCGAGCTGGCCCCGGCCGTACGCCCCAAGCCGGTCATCTGGACGCAGGAGAAGGTGATGCAGT